>CAZSNV010000191.1:0-9456 GCA_964608035.1 uncultured Gemmatimonadaceae bacterium
TGATCTGCCCGTGTTCGATGGGCACGGTCGCGGCGATCGCGACGGGTACGTCGCGATCTCTGATAGAACGCGCGGCCGACGTGGTCCTCAAGGAGCGCCGGCGACTCGTGGTTGTGCCGCGTGAGACACCGTACAGTGACATCCACCTCGAGAACATGCTGCGCCTGACGAGAGCGGGAGCGGTTGTCCTGCCGGCGTCGCCGGGCTTCTATCACCGCCCCAAACAGATCAGTGAACTGGTCGACTTCGTCGTCGGACGGATCCTCGATCACGTGGGTGTCGAGCACAAGCTGCCCCGCTGGTCCGATAGCCTCGATCAGAACTGATCAGGATGTGAGCAGTTTGTCCCACATCTCACATCCCACATCCGCCATCCACCGCATCGGCCTCATTTCGGATACACATGGCCTGGTGAGGCCGGAAGTTCATCGCGCACTCAATGGCGTCGAGTTCATCCTCCACGCCGGCGACGTCGGCGGCGACGAGATCCTCGACGAACTCTCGATCATCGCGCCCGTGCGCGCCGTGTTCGGCAACACCGATCCGCCCGGCAACCCGCGTTTAGAGCCGGCAATTGACATGAGTGTGGACGGGCTGCGCATTCACGTGAGTCACGGCCACGAACTCGGCGTTCCCAAACCAGCAAAGTTGCTCGCTCGTTATGCAGCGGACGTTATCGTCTTCGGCCACACCCACGAGCCCGTCGTGGTCAATGTGGACGGTCGACTGGTTGTGAACCCGGGCGCGGCCGGTCCCGCGCGCTTCGAGATCAAGCCGAGTGTCGCCATTCTGGAAATCGCTGGCGGAAAGGCGGACGTGCGCCTCATGGACCTCGGTTGATCCGCGAGATCAGGTTGTGAGCAGTTTATCCCACATCCCACCTCTCACATCCAGCTTGTCGGAAGAGTGGTTATGGGGCTGGGACCCGACTCCTGGCATCGTGTCGGTCTGGGCGGACGGCGGAGGGCGCGCCACGATCTGGCGACGCCTGCCAGGCGACGGACGACTGGTGCGGGAGAAGGACCGGTTCCGCCCGTGGGTTCTGCTCGACCGGCTGGACGACGTTCGACACCTGGGTCGAGACCTGCAGCCGGAAGGCACCGATGCGTCCATCAACTTCCGGGAGCTGCAAGGCATCGGGGCGCTGCGCTTCGTCGTCAGCGCGGCCGACGCGCGCACGCTGAAGGCCGCCATCCTGACCGGCGCGCAGGAGCGGTTGAACCGGCGCCTGACGAGTCTCCGCGACCTCGGCCAGGAGTCCATCCTCGCGTTGCCGCCCGAGGAGCAGTACCTGGTCGCGACCGGGCGGAATTACTTTCGCGGCCTTTCGTTCGACGATCTCCACCGTCTCCAGTTCGATCTGGAAACGCAGGGTCTCAATCCCGCGGTCGACCGGATCTTCATGGCGGCCGTCCGGGATCCTTCCGGCACAGTACGCGTGCTCGAATCGAGGGGTGACAGCGACACCGACGAAGCGGCGCTCCTTCGTGAACTCTGCGGGGTGATTCGCGACGCCGACCCGGACGTGATCGAGAATCACAACCTCCACGGGTTCGACCTGCCATTCCTGAACCGGCGCGCGGCGAAGCTCCGCGTTCCTATAGACCTCGGCCGCATCGGGCCGCCCGGATTCCGGCAGCGCGCGGCCAGCCGCGGCATGCTGCCGGACGAAGAGGGCGCGAGCCGGATCCGGCTCGTCATCCCGGGCCGTGAGCTGATCGACACGCTCGATGCCGTCTGGCGTTACGATTTCGCGACGCGCGAGCTCCCCGGTCACGGACTGAAGGCCGTGGCGCGCCACCTCGGGATTGCCGCTCCCGATCGGGAGCTCATTCGTGGCGACCTGGTCTACCCAACGTTCCTGTCAGACCCGGAACGCGTGCGTCGTTATGCAGCCGCCGACGTAGTGGAGGTCGCGGCACTGGCGCGCCTCCTCGGGGGCGCCGCCTTTGCGCTGGCCCGCATGGCCCCCCGCCGCTACGAGCGGCTCGCCGATGCCGGGGCGGCCACCGGTGTGATCGATCCGTTGCTCGTGCGCGCGTACCTGCACTCCGGCGCGGCGCTCCCGGCGCATAACGCGGGGCGACAGGACCCGCACACCGGGGCGGCGCTGTACTTGTTTGCCGCGGGCGCGGCGGAACGAGTCGTGAAAGCGGACGTCGCCAGCCTGTACCCGTCGCTGATGCGCGCCTTCCGGATCGGCCCCAGCCGGGACTACCTCGGCGCCATGATCACCATGGTCGATCGACTCGTAGAACTGAGGCTCGAGGCGAAGGCGAGTGCTCGCGCCGCGCCGACGGGATCAGCCCAGCGTTCCATCCACGAGGGCACGTCAGCCGCGATGAAGCTCGTGGTGAATTCGGCATATGGGTATCTCGCCGCCGGCGGCGGTTTGACGCGATTCGCGGATGTCGACGCCGCCAACGAGGTGACGCGACGGGGACGCGAAACGCTCGGGCTGATCTGCCGCGAACTCGCGGCGCGCGGTGTCACCCTGCTCGAGGCCGACACCGACGGTGTGTACTTTGCTGTGCCGACTGGATGGAGTGACGTCGATGAGCGGCGAGTGGTGAGCGAAGTCGCGTCGCTGCTTCCGCCGCTCGTGCAACTCGAGTTCGAAGGCCGGTACCGCGCGATGCTGTCGCACGAGCCGAAGAACTACGCACTGCTTGGCTACGACGGCAATCTCGTCCTGAAGGGAGTCGCTTTCCGGTCGAGCCGCGCCGAGCCGTTCGGTCAGGCGTTCCTGAAGCGCGCGCTGATGTGTCTCCTCACCGGTGATGTCGGCGGCGTGCGGGACGCGTTTGTTGGGACTGTTGACGCGCTGCGGCGGCGCGACGTGACGACGCACGATGTATCCTCGCGGGTGCGGCTGACCAAAAGCCCCGAACGGTACATGGCCATTCGCGAGCATCGGCGTGAATCGATGTACGAGGCGATGCTGGCACGGGGACGGAGCGATTGGCGAGCCGGCGACAAGGTGCGGGTCTATCGAACCGGCACCGGGTGGGCCCTGGCCGATGCCGATGATGAGGACGCGCGGGACTACGACGTCGAGCACTATGTGCGGTCCTTGCGAGCGAACTTCGCCACCCGCATGGCCCGCGCGCTCACGACGGAGGATTTCGCATCGTTGTTTGCGGATCCAGCGCAGCCGTCGCTGTTCGAACCGGATTTCGCGAGCGTGCGGCCCATTCTGACGCCCCTGGAAACCGAGATCCGCACCAGCACTAGCACCAGCACGCAATACCAGTACCAGTAAGCAGCAATCAGCACGCAGCTTGCTGTTGGGACCAACCCTGTATTGTTGAGACGTGTCTCAGCCTCATGACCCTCGACGCCCTCAAGCAGGACCTGCATTACGGCCTTCGCGGCCTGCGATCCAAGCCCGGATTCGCAGCCGCAGTCGTGGTGACCCTCGCCCTCGGCATCGGCGCCAACGCCGCGATGTTCGGAATTGTCGACCGGTTGCTGTTCCGGCCGCCGCCAATGCTCAAGGATCCTGATACGGCACACCGCGTCTATCTCTACCGCGTGTTCCGTGGCACGGAGCGGCCCGGGGGCGTGAGCCAATACGCGCGCTACCGCGACATCGCCACAATGACCACGTCCTTCTCGCACGAGGCCGGACATTCGACCCGGCAGATGGCCGTCGGTGTCGGTGACGCCGCGCGCGAGATGCAGATCGGTATCGTCAGCGCGTCGTTCTTCACGTTCTTCGATGCGCCCACCGTCGTGGGCCGGTACTTCGGTCCGAGTGAGGACCAGACGCCGTCCGGTGAGCCGGTCGTCGTATTGAGCTACGCCATGTGGCAGACGCAGTTCGGCGGCGTCTCGACGGTGCTGGATTCCATCGTCCAGATCGGCCCGACGAAGTATTCAGTGATTGGCGTCGCTCCGCCGGGCTTCGTTGGCCTGTGGACGGATCGACCACCGGTCGCGTTCATCCCGATCACCAACTTTGCCGCGGGCCAGAATTTCCGGCCGCAAAGCCTTCACCTGGTGGGAGACTTACAGCTGGGGGTGGATGGACATGATCGTGCGCCGCAAGCCCGGTATTTCGATCACGGCGGCGAACACCGACGTGACCAACGCGCACATCAAGAGCTACGAAAAGCAGCTCATCGAGCAGACGCGCTCGCAGCCCATCAGCGTTGCCAAGCCACGAGGGATCGTCGGATCGATCCTCTCATCGCGCGGGCCTAACGCGTCGGCCGTCTCGAAGGTCGCGACCTGGGTCGCGGGCATGTCGATCGTCGTGCTGCTCATCGCCTGCGCCAACGTCGCCAATCTCCTGCTCGCGCGCGCCCTGCGGCGAAAGCGCGAGATCGCCTTGCGGCTGGCCCTCGGCGTGACCCGTGGCCGGTTGTTGTCGCAACTGATGACGGAAAGCCTCCTCCTCGCGGTGCTGGGCGGAGCGGTGGGGATGGTGATCGCGCACTGGGGTGGCGCCGCACTGCGTGCGGGACTGCTGCCGCAGAGCGAAGCCGCCGCTGGTTTCAGAGACACGCGCACCGTTCTCTACGCGGCCGCGGCCGCCCTGGTGGTCGGGTTGCTCACCGGTCTCGCCCCGATTCTTCAAGCCACGAGAGCCGACCTGACGAACGACCTCAAGGCAGGCACCCGCGAGGGTACCTACGGCCGTTCGCGCACCCGCGTCGTGCTGCTGGTGCTGCAAGGCGCGCTGTCCGTGATCCTGCTGGTTGGCGCGGGCCTCTTCGTGCGCAGCCTGGGCAACGTGCGCGATATCCGCCTCGGCTACGACGTCGAGCCGGTGATGATGGCCAATCTCAACATGCGCGGGATGCAGCTGGACAGCACGGCGACGATTGCACTGCGTCGTCGCCTGCTCGAGGTGGCTACGTCCATTCCCGTCGTGGAAAACGCCAGCCTGCAGGTGGGCGTTCCCTTCTGGAGCTCCTGGAGCGTTGGTCTGTATGTCGAGGGCATCGACACGGTCAGCCGCCTGGGCAGCTTCATGGTGAACGCGGTGTCGCCGAGTTACTTCGACACGTTCGGTACCCGACTTCTTCGTGGGCGAGGGATTGAGGCGGGTGATGTCGACGGCGGCCCGAAAGTCATCGTTGTCAGCGACAAGATGGGTAAGGTGCTGTGGCCCGGCAAAGATCCAATCGGCCAGTGCATCCGCATCAGCGCTGACACCATGCCGTGCACCCAGGTGGTCGGAGTAGCCGAGGACATCAAGGCCGGCAGCCTGAAACCCGACTCGAATTTCTACTACTACGTACCGGCCACGCAGTTCAGTCCTCAGTCCGGTGGACTCTTCATTCGCGTCCGTGGTGATGCCAAGCGTCACCTCGAGACCGTTCGTAAGCGACTGCAGCAGGAGATGCCGGGCGCCTCGTACGTGAAGTTGACGCCGTTCAGCGAGGTGATGGGGCAACAGACGCAATCCTGGCGCCTGGGGGCGACGATGTTTGTCGCCTTTGGCGTGCTGGCGCTCGTCCTGGCGGCGGTGGGTCTCTACAGCGTCATCGCCTACAACGTCACCCAGCGACAACATGAACTGGGCGTGCGCATGGCGTTAGGCGCGCGCGGGCCGGACGTGATTCGGCTGGTGGTCACCGACGGCCTCCGCGTCGTCGGCGTGGGCGTCGCAGTCGGGCTGCTGGTGGCCTTGTGGGCCGGGAAGTTCGTCGCGCCACTGCTGTTCAGCGTGTCACCGCGCGACCCGTCGGTATTTGCGCTGGTCGCGACGACATTGATCGGCGTCGCAATTGCGGCGAGCTGGATGCCGGCGCGCCGCGCGTCGCGTGTGGACCCGAACGTCGTGCTCCGGTCGGATTGAATCGAAAGAGGAGGCAGGGCGTCTCCTGCCTCCTGGTCGCTACGGTATGACGACGACGCTTTCACTGACTTCAACCCGATCGCGCCCGCCTTCCTTGGCACGATAGAGCGCCGAGTCGGCTGCCGCGATCAGGTCCGTCCCGATGATGTCAGGGGCTCGGGTTGACGCCACGCCGAGGCTTGCGGTGACCGGGATCAACAGCTCGCCGAACTTGATCGGTTCGGCAGCGATCCTCGTCCTGACTCGCTCGGCGATCATCTGTCCGTCGGCCGCCTCGCAGCCAGGCAGGAGCAGGATGAACTCCTCCCCGCCATAGCGCCCGACGAAATCGTATTCACGCAGCTGAGAGTTGATCGCCGTGGCGGCATCCCGAAGCACGGCGTCGCCGGCCGCGTGGCCGTAGTGATCGTTGACGTACTTGAATCGATCGATGTCGAGCAGGGCAACGCTCAGGGGCCGCTTCTCCCGCCTCACCCGATTCAGTTCGCGATCGAGCTGCTCGAGGATCATTCGCCGATTCCAGAGGCCAGTGAGGTGATCCAGAGTGGCATGTCGCCGCAGCGCATCCTGCGCCGCGAGTAGTCCTGCCTGGAGATCGAGCACTCGCATGCCGGACCGGAGCCTGGCCTTCATTTCCCCCTGATTGAACGGCTTGGTGAGAAAGTCGTCCGCGCCAGCTTCGAGACCCATCACCATGTCCTCGGCGCTTTCGCGGGCGGTGAGCAGGATCGCGTAGATATACGCCTCGGAGTGCAGCCTGATCTCGCGACACACCGCGAGACCGTCGGCGCCTGGCATCATCCAGTCGAGAATGGCGAGCCGAGGACCGTCGGCGTCCAACAGCGCTGCGATGGCCGCGGTGCCGTCGTTGACGGCGACCACGTCGTGCTCCATACGCTCGAGCGTCTTCTTCAGGAGCGCGCGCGAGATGGCGTCATCATCCGCGATCAGGATGCGCATCGGTCACAATCCGGTGCTGTAGCCGGCGAGTTCCACGTCGAGGCGACGGGTCTCCCGCTCCAGTTCCGCAAGTTCCGCGATCGCATCGGTCAACAGGGCAGAACGGCCAAGAGTCTCCAGTCGGCCCGCGACCCGCGCGACTGGACCGGCGCCAAGGCTCGCACACGCCCCGCGGCATGGCGACGACCGCGAAACCCATTACGACCGCACTCAGCAACTTGAGAGGGGCGAGGTCGCGCTTCTCGCTTCGGAAACGAAATGCCAACACGAGGGCAACCAGGGACACTGCGATCGCGATCACGACAGATAGCGTGACGATGGCGCCGCTCCAGACCATCCCCGCGTCCAGCCGCATCGCGGCCATGCCGATGTAGTGCATCGCGGCAATGCCGCATCCCATCGTCAGGCTGCCGACGAGCGCGGAGCTCAACGTCATTCGCTGCCGGCTGACGACAAACAGCGCGACACCGGACGCGAGAACTGCGGCGATCCACGACAGGAACACCGTCGGCAGGTGGTATCGGACCTCCACGGGCAGGCTGAACGCGAGCATGCCCACGAAGTGCATCGACCAGATGCCAAGGCCCATGCTGGTGGCGCCACCAACCAGCCAGATAACGCGCATCCGTCCCTGCGCTTCCGCCGTGCGGCCGGCGAGATCGAGCGCAGTGTGTGACGCTCCAATCGCCAGAAGAAGCGAGAGCGCGACCAACCAATAGTTGTAAATCCCCGCCATGTTGCGTTCGGTTGTAGAGAACGCCCCTCCGTCATCCGGATAGGATCCCCAATGTTCAATCGACGATCGACGCCATCAGAAGACGCAGCCTCAGCGAGTAATTGCGAACGTGCCGGGCGCGCGGGGTACGCGGGAAGGCGATCCGGACGGCGACTGAAGGGCAGGCGATCTGGTTGCGGCGACTTCGGTTACGCTGCATCCCGTTGCGAGCCCGTATTGAAAGGGCGGACACGTTGTGGCTGGCGCTCGCGCTGCGCGCCGAGGACCGGCTATGTGGCGATCGCAGCAAGCTGGGATGCCGGCGCGCCGCGCGTCACGCGTCGATCCCAACGTGGTCCTTCGCTCGGATTAGCGGTCAGAAGAGGTGCTGCTTAACCTCTCGGGGCGATCAGTGCCGCCAGGCCGGCGCAATCGCGCGCACGGCCGAACGTCACCCATCGGTGATTCACCGCGTAGTCGAACGATTGCCCGTTCGCGAGCGCCTGACGGAGGAGGTCGGTCGCCCGGCCGCAGTCACCGCGCGCAGCCGCGATCCGGCTCCGCCAAAGCGAATTCGCGGCGCGAAGGTAAGGCCCGGTCAACGCCGCCAAGGCCGAATCGGCGCCGCGTGCTCTTGCAGAGTCGCCACGGAGTACGGCCGTGACTCCGACCATGCCGTAGCGACCCACGTTGTTAGGTCCGGCGCGAGAAAGCGAATCGAAGAGCGTAAACGCGTCGTCGTACCTGCCTGCGTCGAACAGCGCGTACGCAAGGTCTGACATAAAGCCGTTGTGCGCGGCCCGCTGCTCGGCGGAGCGGGACTCCAGCCATTCGGCGCGCCGCTTGAACAGCGGTGCGGCATTACTCTCGTACCCGTGGGCGTCGTACTCGGCGGCCGCAGATCCCGCGACATCGGCGGGGGATGCCGTCGGAGTCGCCGGCATCTCGAACGCGCGATTCACCAGGGAATCCACGTCGCGCGTTTTCCCCGCGGCAGCCACTGCGCGGACTTCTGAGGTGATGTAGCCGAGGCTGACGCCGCGGTTGTGCGCGACTTCGGCAGCGACTCGCGCTTCCTCCGCGAAGTCTCCGACAAAATGCAGCGCATTCCGGTGCACGCTGTTCCAGCCACCCCACTCACGTGCGAACCACGTCGTGTCCCTCAGGCGCACGAACTCCAGCGCTTCGCGTGGTCGCCCGACACGCAGGGCTGACAGCGCCGCGTTGTAAGCCCATAGCCGCGGCGCCAACGATTGCGCGCGCAGCATGGCGCGATGGGCGTCCATCCATCGCGCGTCGTTGACCGCCATTGCGTAGTCAATCGTGGCACGGTCAACGGGCGGAAGCTTGTCGCGCATGGCGTCGCCGAGCCTGATAATGGAATCCGCCTGCTGGCGCCGGCCCGCGTTACTGTGTATCGCCCACATGATGCCGAGCGGGGCGAACCATTGCGGATCCAGCTGCCGCGCGCGCATCGCCGGCTCCAACGCCCTGGACTGCGAGACGATAAATATCCGGTACGCTTCCTGAAATGCGCGCCACGCGGCAAGGCTGCGCGGGCGCTGCCAGGACATCGTCACGCTGTCCATTGGTGCATGATCGGTGAACTCTCCGATGGCGACCGCCACTTGCTGGAACAGCGAGTCGAGATGCGCCGGCTGGTCGGGGATTCCGCGTATTGGGCCGACGTTGGCGACGAGACGATTCCGCTCCGTTTCGATGATCTCCGCGCGATACTCAACGGAGTCGCCGCGGCGATAGTACGACCCTGTGACCAGGAGTCCGGCGTTCAGCTTCCTGGCCACGTCTCGAGGTCCCGGTGGAGACGCCCCCGACATCAGCTCCGCGACTTCCGTCGACGGGATCAACTGCCCCATGCTTTCGCGCGAAAGGCCTTCAGTAATCCATTCGGCTGCCAGCGCACCGAGGTCGGCCAGCGACGAATCACCGCTCCGGTTGTCGAAGCCGGCGA
>CAZSNV010000192.1:0-9393 GCA_964608035.1 uncultured Gemmatimonadaceae bacterium
TATACGCTGGCGTCGCTCACGCTCCACGAGTGCACGCCGGGGCACAGTTTCCAGGCGGCGCTCGCGCTCGAGGGTCCCGAACGCGCGCCGTTCCGGCGCGGGACCTCGTTCTCGGGCTATGCGGAAGGTTGGGGACTCTACACCGAGTGGTTAGGCACGATCATGGGCATCTATGAGACGCCGTACGAGGACTTCGGACGGCTGACGTACGAAATGTGGCGGGCGTGCCGCCTGGTGATCGATACCGGTATCCACCAGTTCGGATGGACGCGGGAGCGGGCGATGGCCTACCTCCGCGATCACGCGGCGCTGGCTGAGCACGAGATCACGACCGAGGTGGAACGGTACATCGCGTGGCCAGGGCAGGCGCTCGCGTACAAGCTAGGCGAGATGCAAATCCGCCGGCACCGCCGCGAAGCAGAGGAGAAACTCGGCCCCGCGTTCGACCAGCGGAAGTTCCACGATGCGATCCTGGCACTCGGCTCGGTGCCATTGTCGGTGCTCGAGGAGCGAATGGCGAAGTTCATTGCCGACGGCGGGAATAATCCACCCAGCCGGTAAGGCGCGAGCCGCGTCAGGAGAACCTGATACTGCTTGACTAAGGCTTCGGTCGATCCGCGGCCCGCACGAGATCCGGGCGTTTCAACTTGAGCGAGTCGGACGAGAGGTCCGTCGGCCGCTCGTAGATGAGGCGTCCGGTCGACGTCGGGCTCTTCAACGATTGCACGACTTCCGTCGTGAGCAGTGAATCACGCGACTGCCGCACCTCGACTGCCTGACGAGCACGCTCCTCACTCGGTGTACACGAGATCACGACGATCAGGAGCAGGAGCCGGCTCACTGCGACGCTCCGGACTCACGATCGTCGGATTGAGCGCCAGCGACAATCCACGCCTCGATGTCAGGCGAACGCTGCGCGAGCTGCCACTGATCCCAGATGGACAGCGCCATCGCGCGCACCGCACCGTCGGCAACACCTTCTGCCACGCAGCGATCCATCAACCAGGCCTCGAACTCGCCAGGCGCGGGGTCGTCGCGGACCGCCGCTTCGAGAATGTCGCGCTGAATCGAGAGCCCGATGCTATCCGCGTTGGTATTCCGCACACGACGCTTGCGCCGCCCCTCGCTCGCGTCGAGCGCGCCGAGGAGGCCGCGACAGAGGTCCGCGGGGGTCAACGTCATTGCACGATCTCGACATTGAGCTGCCAACCTGAGTGCGAGGGTCGGGAATAGCCGCGATCCTGAGCGGCGAGGTCGAACGTGACGGTCGACATGTCCTTCATCGCCAGCGTCGTGAATGGCAGGGCGCCAAGCGTTGTGATGGACTTGAGGTAGCCGTGACAGCTCGCGCACGTCTCGACGCGAACGTGCTGCTCCTCGCCCTCGCTGAGGAGCGATCCGAGTTTCTGGTGGTCGATCTCATCGCAAAACGCGCAGCGCAGAACCGGCAGCAGCCAGCCGCTGCCACAGCAGCCGCATCGCATCCGACGCTCGCGCTGAATACCGCGCATCTCGACCATCGAGGGCCAGGCGCCGCAGACGGGACAGTAACCGCGCTGCCACGTGCGTGATGCTTCAGGACTCAGCGTGCGAGCGGCGTTGAGCAGCAAGGGCAGTGCACAGAGCTGCCCAAGCAACGCAACCGTATCGGTCGACACCGCAAGTCTACCGGCCAGGACATCCATAGTACTGCCGTCCCGTTCAACGCCGGCGAGAATCAGTGCCAGCGGATCAACGGCCTCCAACGCTACGATACCGAGATTGTCGGCGAGCCGCCTCGCGAACTCGGTCGCCCGGTTAACGTTCACGCGGAGTACCGCTCCGTGCAACAGCGGAGCGCCTAACGGTCGTTCCTCGCGCACCTGGATACACTCGGACCACGCCGGCTGCTGCGCTTCCGCAACCGCCAGCTCGACAAGATCGACCCACTTCTGCCAGCCAGGGTCTATTGACGCGACGGAGAGCCCGAGTGGGTCAGTCCGGACACCGGTAGTGGTCCTGGGCATTGGGTTCTGGGAAGGAGACACGGCGTCCCGCTGTACATCCGCGACCCGCCATGCAATTCAACATTTGGTGAACGATTCCCGACGTCGGCGCCGGCTCGGCCGATGACGCGAGCAGATTCCGGTGACTGGCACATTGCAAGGAGTATCAACAGTGTCGGCGCGAAGCGTCTCATCGGAAGACCTGCGCCCCCGCCACATGCACCTGCTCCGAGCCTAACAGCACAACCATGCGCAGCGCTAATCCGCCGAAGAGCACCAGGAGCGACGCAACCGCAACGTTATGATCACGCGGAGGCGCGGAGAGGCGGAGGAAACCCGCTTCGCGGCCCATGTACAGCGGCATAACGATGCCGACGCCGATCACACCGAGCACCAGCAGGACGCCCCAGGCGTTGAGCAATCCGCGGGCGACGGCGCCGAGTGAGATCACGAAGGCAACGAGGACAATAAGCTCTAGGATGAGCGCGATCCGGTCAAAGCGTTTCAATCGATCCTCTGTTGACGCAACCCGAATGCCCTGTACGTGCGACACCAGGAGCATGGCAGAGACTGACGTCGAGATACCCGACAGCAGGAAGAGCAAACCGAGCCACGTTGAGTCGGCCCAGATCGGGCGGTTGGTCACCGAGAGGAGCACACCGGTGTAGCCGGCGAGAAAGAGCCCGCCCACGATGCCGCCGACGGCGCCGAAGTTGGAGATTGGCGCCCGTTCGAGAAACTCCAGCGTCGACCAGGTGAGGCGCCTGTCATCCCACAGCATGCGCAACGTCGCCAGGAACGAGAAGAACCCGAAGACGAGGAGTCCCCACGCCCCGACCGACATGGGTGACCACCACTTGAACATCGGGCGGCCGGTGTGGTCCTGAACCAGCATGTGCCAGAAGCGCAGCGGTACGCCGAGGTCTACAATCAATAGAACACCACTCACCACACAGCCGATGAACGAGATGTAGACGCCGAGCCGGATGAAGTGGCGGTCCTCGGGGGTGCCGAAGAGCCTCAACAGCGAGGCGACGAGGAGCGCTCCGCCGGAGATGCCGCCTACAAAAAAGTACAGGATGATCCACCAGCGGAAATGCGGGGGTTGGGTGAAGAAGGTGTCCGAAGGCGGGAACTGAAGGCTGAAGGCTGAAGGCCAGAGGCTGAAGGAGAAGGGAATCATTTTGCCTTCTCCGACGCGATCGCGATTAAGCGGCGCGCGCGAAGGGTCAACGCGCCGATCGCGGTCATCAGCACGGCACCTAACGTTGACAGCATCGCGCTCGGCGCCAGGTTGCGGGTCGGCATTTTCGGGTCGCGGGGGAGGCCGTAGGCTTCGGGCTCGTCCACAAGCAGGAAGAAGGCGTTCAGGCCGCCGAGGGGGCCGTTCCGATCGGCGCCGTAGAGTTGGGCCTTTGATTCACCCTGGGCCTGCAATTGCTCAACGCGTCGCTGCGCGCGTTCCTGCAGTTCGGCGATCGGGCCAAACTGGATCGAGTCGGTGGGACACGCCTTTGAACAGGCGGGCTCGAGGCCGACGCTAGTGCGATCGTAACAGAGGGTGCACTTCTGCGCCGTGTTCGACACGTGATTGATGTCGATGACACCGAACGGACAGGCGGCGATGCAGTCGCGGCATCCGTTGCAGGTATCGGACTGGATCACGACGGTATCGAACTCGGTGCGGATGATCGCGCCGGTCGGGCAGACCTCGAGACACGGCGCCTGCACGCAATGCTTGCAGACGTCGCTCATCATGAGCCAGCGCCCGTTGTACGGCTCAGGGAATTGCTCGATGAACTTGACGTGCCGCCAGGTGGTACCGTCCAGTCGGAGCGTGTTGTCGTAACTGAGTCCACTCATCTCCAGGTTCGCGCCGCCGTCACCGCGCGCGGGCAACTGGTTCCACTCCTTGCACGCCACCTCGCACGCCTTGCATCCGATGCAGACGGTGGTGTCGGTGAAGAACCCCATCGGCTCGACGGTAGTGGTCGTCGCCTGCGCCATGACGGCGCGGGCCTCGCCGAGGATCGGGAGCGCCCGGGCGGTGGCGCCCACTATTCCTTCTCCACGTTGCACACGAACGCCTTACCTTCGTGAATCGACACGTTAGGGTCGCCGACCCAACTCGTCAGGTCATTCACGACGTCGCCGACGGCGAGACCCTGCCATCCCCAGTGCCATGGCATGCCCACGTGATGGATCTGCTTCCCGGCGATGGTCATCACGCCGATGCGATTGGTGACGAGGGCGCGGGCGCGGATGTGGTGCCGGGGAGAGGTGACGGTGACGAAGTCGAGATTCCTGATGCCACGCTCCTGAGCGAGGTCACGACCGATCTCGATGAACAGCTCCGGCATCAACTCCGCGAGATGCGGCAGCCACCGGCTCATCGCGCCCGAGAGGTAATGCTCGGTGAGCCGGTACGTAGTGATCACGCATGGGTAACGCGGGTCGCCCACGTCGGCGATCGTGTTGTACGGCTTACCGCGCGCCCACCACTTGAGCACCGGACTCGATTGCTGGCGGTAGAGCAGGTTGGCGACCGGCGACTCGAGTGGCTCGTAGTGCACGGGCATTGGACCGTCGACCAGTCCGGTGGGAACGTACAGCCACCCCTTCCCGTCGGGCTTCATGATGAACGGGTCGGTGCCGGAAAGCGCATCGAGTCCAATCGCTCCCGGTTTCGCAGCGGCGTTAGGTGACTTGGTAAGGCCGAAATCGGGGACGTCGTACCCCATCCATTTGCCTGCCGCAGTCGCCCTGCCCGTTGCTGCATCCGGCGCGTTAGGCGCATCGGGATCCCACCAGACCCAACGCTTCCGTTCACTCCATGGCTTCCCGGACGGATCGGCCGACGCGCGGTTGTAGAGCACGCGACGGTTCGCGGGCCACGCCCATCCCCAGTTGAGGTGCGCGCCGGGCACTCCAGGTGCATCGGGAACCCGCTGGGCCGACAGGTTCCGGTCGGGCGCCGGGTAGACGCCGCAGTAGATCCAGGACGCGCAGGTGGTCGAACCATCGTCCTTCAGTTGGCCGAATCCCGTTAGGTGCTTCGAGGCATCGGCCGTCTGATGTCCATTAATCTCGCGGAGAATCTTGAGCACGTCGGGTTCGCCGACCGTTTGCGGCGACGAAGGCGCCGTCGCATCCGGTTCATAGTCCCAGACGAGATTCTGGAAGCCGACATCGCGCGGATTGGTGCTGGTGGCGTATTTCGCCTTGAGTCGTAGCCCAAGCTGATAGTAGAACCAGGAATCGGTGCGGCAGTCACCCGGCGGATCGGCGGCCTTCGAGTGCCACTGCAGCATGCGCTGCGTGTTCGTGTAGCTGCCTTCGTACTCGCCGATCTGTGTCGCGGGGAAGAAGAACACCTCGGTCTCAATGTCCTCGACCTTCACGCTCCCGTCGACGATCTCGGGCGCGTTGTTCCAGTACATGGCGGTTTCGGTGAGCCAGTTGTCCTTCACGACCAGCCACTCGAGTTTCCGCATGGCCGCGCGCTGTGCGGTGCCATTCAGCGACGTCGCCGGGTTCTGCCCCACGCAGAACATTCCCTTGATCCTGTCCTCGGCCATCGCCGCCATCGTTGCGATGTGCGAGTGATCGCCGAGGATCTTGGGATGCCACTCGTAGCCCCAGTCGTTGTCCAGCGTCGCTGCGTCGCCGTACATGGATTTCAGGTAGGATACCATGAACTTCGGCTGATTGGCCCAGTATCCGGTGGGCTGAACCTCCGTGGTCATGTAGTCATTCAGGTTCGAATGCTTCTTGAGCGCCGACGGATGGCTCATGTAGCCGTGGATCGAGTGATACAGCGTCGGCACATCGGTGGAGCCCTGGATGGCCGCGTGGCCCCGGAGCGCCATGATGCCGCCGCCGGGACGGCCCATGTTGCCTAACAGGAGTTGCAGGAGCGCGCAGCAGCCGATTATCTGCACGCCATCGGTGTGCTGGGTCCATGCCACGGCATACGCGAAGCTCGTCGTCCGATCGGCGCCCGAGTTCGCGAGAATGGCGTCGGCGACCCGCAGGAACTTCTCGCGCGGGCAACCGGTCACCTGTTCCACGACTTCGGGCGTGTAGCGGGAGAAGTGCCGCTTCACGAGCTGCAGCACGCACCGTGGATCCTCGAGCGTCGAGTCCTGGCGCGGACTTGGTTTGAGCAGCGACCGAACCAGTGCATCCCAGTTGATCGGGGCACGGTGCGACGCGGTGCCGGAGGCGGGCCGCGCCGCCCCGGGTCCCTGAGCCTGCTTCTGCTCTCCGCTTTGTGCGGAAGCCGCCAACTGCTCACCCTGAACCTGCGGCCCCCCTGTCGATTCGTATTGCCAGCTCGTGGGATCGTACGTGCCAACGAACGCGTTGTAGGGCCAGTCGGCATTTTCAGAATACTCCTTGAGGCCGGAGTAGACGCCGTCGAGGTCCTCTGTATCCCGAAATTCTGGATGAATGATCGTTGCGGCGTTCGTGTAGCTGGAGACGAACGACTTGAAGAACGGCTCGGTGTTCCACCGCTCGCTGTTCAGGACGTGATTGATCATCCCTCCCAGGAAGGCGATGTCACTCCCAGCGCGGATCGGCGCGTGGATGTCGCAGTTGGCGCTCGTGCGGGTAAAGCGCGGGTCGACGTGAATGAGTGTGGCGCCGTTCACCCGTGCCTTCACCGGCCAGCGGAACGCCACCGGATGGCACTCCGCCATGTTCGAGCCCATGATGACGATGCAATCCGAGTGCTCCATGTTCCGCGGATACATCGTCGCCGCGCCGCGACCGAGCCGAGCCCCCAGACCGGGGACGCTGGAGCTGTGTCATATTCGCGCCTGGTTCTCTATCGCGACGATGCCGAAGCCGCGGCAGAACTTCTGGGCGACGTGATTGAACTCGTTGTCGAGGGTCGCGCCGCCTAACGCGAAGATGGCGGGCGTCATGTTGACGACCTTGCCGTCCGGGAGCCGCTCGATGAAGGTCTCATCGCGCGTCTTGCTGACCAGTTCGGCCACCCGATCCAGCGCCTCTTCGAGCGCCATCGGCTCCCAGTCCTTCGCGCCCGGCCTGCGGTGCATTACCCTGGTCGGGCGATTCGGGTTTTTGTGCAGTTGGAACGTCGCCGCGCCCTTCGGACAGAGCGTGCCCTCGCTATGCGGACTCCGCGGATCACCCTCGATATTGATGATCTCGCCGCCCTTCACATGAATGAGCGTCGCGCAGCCGACCGAGCAGAACGGGCAAATGCTCGGCACCGTGGTGCTGTCGCGGATGCGGAGTTCCTGCGCCCTGGCGCGTGCGGGCGCGAGGCTGAGCCCGAGGCCGACGATTCCGCCCAGCGCCGTCCCGGCGCCGGCGCCACCCGCATACCGCAGAAACTCACGGCGTGAGAGCTCCATTCCGCTCCTCGTTCGTTGGACCGCAACTCGGTGTGCAGCGATGCTAACGAAGAGACCGCATCTCGCCGGTTTGGGGCGAAACCGGCGAGTTCAGCTCAATAAGCTAAGCGCTGGATCGCGAACTGGCACAACTCGCGGATCTCGCGAATCTACGCCCGTTTGTTCGGAGCGACCCCAGGTCATCAGAGGACCGGATCGGAGGAGCGAAAAAGCAACGCCCGCCGCGGAGTCGCGGCGGGCTTCAGACCACATGAGACACGCACCTGACAGGTAGTCGCACATTAGCCAGCCCTGATGCGCCGAGTCAAGTGGTGTTGAGGTCGTGCCCGGAGCGGGAATCGAACCCGCACGCTCTCACGAGCGCGCACCTGTCAGGTGCGTGTGTCTACCAGTTCCACCATCCGGGCACGTAAAGCAGCAATGGTGGAACTGATCGACGACCTGTCAGATGACTCCCCGCCACCTCAGATGGCACGTTTGGTAGGCAGCGTCACTCGTGCGTCACGCGAAAGCAGGAGCCATCTGTTTCCATCGGGTGAAGTTCCCGAGCGATGGCAGAACTGCGCTGAGCCGGACGCCTTACCAACCGCCAGAGTCAGCAGTATTCTGGCGGCCATGTCGAATTCGTCCGCGCGCTCCTCCAGAGGCCTCCTTCAGGTCCTCGGATTCTGGTTCGGGATCGCCGCTATCATCGGCAACAGCATCGGCATCGGGATCATGCGCACGCCGAGCGAGGTCGCGCGCCACTTGCCGACGACTTCCGGATACCTGCTGGCCTGGCTGGCCGGTGGCATCTACGCCGCGTTAGGCGTCGCCTCCATGGCGGAACTCGGCGTGCTCATGCCCAGATCCGGCGGGCAGTACGTCTTCGCCCGGAATGTCTTCGGGCCCTACGCGGGGTTCGTCGTCGGCTGGTCCGACTGGGTCTCGAGCTGCGCCTCGGCGGCCGCCGTATCGATGGCGGTTGCGGAGTACGCCGGCGTGTTCGTCAGCGCGGACGCGGCGATAGTCATGCTGCTGGCACTGGGCATCGTCCTGCTCTTCACGGCCCTTCTGTGGCGCGGCGTGAAGTCCAGCGGCCTGACGGTGCAGGTGATGACACTCGCCAAGGTCCTGGTCCTGGTCGGCGTCCCGCTGATCGCTTTCGCCAGCGGCGTCAGGGCGCCTGCCGAAACCACGGCCGCCGCCAGCGTGGGCGCACTTACGGTCGGAGGTATTGTCCTCGCGATGCAGTCGGTGATCTTCTCCTACGACGGCTGGACCGGGGTGCTGTATTTCTCCGGGGAATTGAAAGACCCGGCGCGTGAAATCCCGCGCTCGATGTTCGGGGGCGTCGCCTCGGTGTTCGCCATCTACATGCTGCTGGTCGGGTGCTTCGTGTACGTGCTCGGCATCGGGGGGGTGGCCGCCGACAGCTTCCCAGCCGGCCAGGTCGCGACCACCGTCTTCGGCGACACCGGCGGCAACATCATCCGCATCGTCGTCATCATCACGGGCCTGAGCGCGGTGCCGCCCATCATCATGATGGCGTCGCGGGTGCCGTATGCGATGAGCGGCGACGGCCTCTTCGCGCGTCGCGCCGCGGTGGTCAACGAAGGTGGGACGCCAACCGCCACGCTGGCGATCAGCGCGCTCGTAACGATCGCGTTCATCGTGACGGGAACGTTCGGCCAGGTGATCGCCGTCGCGGCGTTCTTCTTCGTGCTGCAATACGTGGTCTCGTTCTCGGCGCTGTTCGCGCTTCGACGGAGGGAACCCGATCGGCCGCGACCCTATCGCGCGATTGGGTACCCGATCACGACCGCGATTTCGTGGCTTGGGGGGGTCGCGTTCCTGATTGGGGCTGTGGTTCAGGACCGGCGGAACAGCGCTATTGCTATCGGCATTTTGGTTGCGAGTTATCCGGTGTATCGGATGTTGCGGTTGCCGCGGGAGGGGTAGTAAGACCCTTGAACGGCGCAGGGCCCGAACGGCGCGGGGCCCGAACGGCGCGGGGCCCGAACGGCGCGGGGCCCAAACAT
>CAZSNV010000193.1:0-9391 GCA_964608035.1 uncultured Gemmatimonadaceae bacterium
GCCGCCGATCACGATGTTCTGCGGCGTGGTGCGCTTGAGCCAGCGTGTGTAGATGAACACGTAGAAGTAGAACCCGCTCAGCGCGAGCGCCGCCGTGAGCACGTTCACGAAACGCGCCAGCAGCCAGGTCGCGGCCACCGCGAGCAACAATCCAAACGCCAGGACCGCGCGCGGCGCCATGCGACCGCCGGGAATGGGACGCAACCGCGTGCGCGCCATCCGGTCATCGATGTCCTGATCGATGTACATGTTCACGGCGTTCGCCCCGCCGGCCATCAGGTACCCACCGATCATCACCAGGAGCACGGTCACCCATGACGGGCTGCCGGCGACGTACATCGGCGCGGCAGTCGTGACCAGGAGAAGCGAAATGATCCGCGGCTTGGTCAACATGACCAGAT
Source organism: uncultured Gemmatimonadaceae bacterium (assembly GCA_964608035.1). Lineage (GTDB taxonomy): Bacteria > Gemmatimonadota > Gemmatimonadetes > Gemmatimonadales > Gemmatimonadaceae > JABWBJ01. Next base: position 402 of record CAZSNV010000193.1, read on the forward strand.
CCGCGGCCAGGCTGCGCGGGCGCTGCTCGGTGACGACTCCGCTCATGCCCGCACGCCCGCCAACGGAGCCAGCGCGATTGGTTCGCCCAACCGATTCCAGGTCGCCAGCAGGATCGCGATCAGCACGATCGTGGGCAGTACGGCCCACACGATTTCAGCCAGTCGGGCCGAGCGTCCAGGCAACGACGCCGGCGCTCGTCCAGCCAGGACCGACCAGAGAACCGCCAGCTGGGCGATCAGGGCAATCGCTGCCGCGGGAAGAAAGAGGTATGTCACCAGGAGGCATCAGGCATCAGGCATCAGGCATCAGAAGCGGATCACAGGCTTCAGGGACGCAGTTGAAAGGTCGCCGCGTGGGTCGCACCGTTCAACCAGCATCCAGCTCCAGTCCCAGCAAATCGCCCTGGCATTCAGTACTCACAACCAAGCTGGTTTACAGTGTTTCCAAATGGTACCATTGCCGCCCATGACCCCGCCTCTCGTTTCCGCCGGCCTCCCACGCCGCATCGGCCTGTGGAGCGCAATGGCGGTCGTCGTTGGCTCCACGATCGGATCGGGGATCTTCCGGTCTCCAGCCGGCATTGCCGACCGCATTCCGGGTCCGCTGCCGCTCCTGATGATCTGGATCCTCGGCGGCCTCTTCGCGTTGTGTGGCGCGTTGACGGTCGCCGAACTCGCCAGCGAGGTCCCCCGAACCGGCGGTTTCTACGCCTTCCTGCGCGAAGGCTGGGGGAAACTTCCCGCCTTCCTCTTCGGTTGGGGGCAGCTGACGATCGTGCGCGCCGCATCACTCGGCGCTATCGCGATCACGTTCGCCGAATACTTCGTCCGCGTGCTCGGCTTCGATCCGGGGATTGCCCCCTATGATCGCTACTCGCAGTACATCGCCGCCGTTGCCATCGCGGTGACCGCCGGCTTCAACATCATCGGTGTCAAATGGGGAGCCACCGTCATTAACGTTACCACCATCGCGAAGTTCGGGGGGTTGGCCTTCATTGTTGTCCTGGCGCTGGCGGTCGGCTGGCCGCAGACCGGCGGTCATTTCACTCCTCTCGTGCCCGAAGGCAGTGTGCGCGCTGGCGCGTTCGGGCTCGCGCTGGTGTCGGTGTTGTGGGCCTATGACGGCTGGGCCGACGTCAGTTATGTCGCGGGAGAAGTCACCGATCCGCGACGGAATCTTCCGCGAGCGATCATCGGCGGCACGGTGGCCGTGATGGTGATCTATGTGCTGGCGAACGTGGGCTACATGGCGGTGCTGCCCATCGAGGAGATCAGGACATCGCGCCTCGTGGCTGCCGACGTCGCTGAGAAGATCATCGGACGGCCTGGCGTCGTGATGGTGTCGACGACCGTGATGATCTCGACCTTCGGCACCCTGAGCGCCGTCCTGCTGACCAGCCCCCGGGTTCTGTTCGCGATGGCCGACGACGGGATGCTCTTCGCCCCGATCGCGAAAGTTCATCCAAAGTATCAGACGCCGTATGTCGCGATCGCGCTGGTGGCGACGCTGGGCCTCATCTTCGTGCTGCTGCTGCGTTTCGAGAAACTCGCCGACATGTTTGTCATCGCGATGATCCCGTTCTACGCGCTTGGAGTTGCGGCCGTGTATCGACTACGCCGCCGTCCGGGATACTCGCCATCGTTCCGGACGCCGGGATATCCCGTCGTGCCGGCACTGTTTATCGCCTCCGTGGCCTACTTGTTACTCAACGCGCTACTGGATGAAAGCAGTCGCACGTGGGCGCTCGGTATTTTCGCGGTGTTGCTCGCCGGAATTCCAGTTTTCCACCTGACGGTTGGAAAAGCCAAACGATAGGGAAAGCTGCCGATTGACAGGTAGGTCTGACCGAAGCACCATCTTCTCGCCGTCGGCTCATCCATTTCCGATTCGCCCCGGTACCCACTTCACCCAATAGGGACAAGCCGTATGAGATTCACTCGTCATCTCCTGGCGAGCGTCGCAATGGCGGCGTTCATGGCAGGAAATTTTTCCGCGCTCGCGAGCGCACAGGGCGTTACGACCGGCGCCATCGGCGGCAAAGTCACCGATGAGGCAGCTGGTGGTATTGCCGGCGTACAGATCACGGCACAGAACAGGGCCAATGGTTTTTCGAGCACCGTGACGTCGCGGGTGGACGGCCGCTACCTGATCCCGAACCTCGAGGTCGGAACGTACGACCTAACGTTCCGCCGCATCGGTTTCGATCCAATCCGGCGTCGCGACCTGATCGTCGCATTGAGCCAGGTGTTACGCCAGGATGTGCAGCTCACGCAGCAGGCGACGCAGCTGAGCGGCGTGACGATCGTCGCCGCGACCACAACCGAGACGTTCACGCCAACGAATACGAGCGTCAAAACGATCGTCACCGACACCACGCTGCAACGGCTCCCGTCGCTGAGCCGGAACATCATCGACATGGTGCGCATGGCGCCGCAGGTATCGACGTCAGGCGCCGGCTACTCGGCGGGCGGCATGTCGAATCGTATGAACAACGTCCAGATCGACGGCGCCACTGAGCGCGACGTCTTCGGACTTGGCGCGACAGGCACGCCGGGCGCGGAAGTGAACTCCCGCTCAGTGTCGCTCGAGGCGGTGAAGGAACTCCAGGTGTTGCTCGCGCCGTTTGACGTGAGGCAAGGCAACTTCGGTGGTCTCCTTGTCAATGCAGTCACCAAGGGCGGAACCAACGAGTTGCACGGTTCGGTTTACGGCTACTATCGGGACCAGGACTACGGCGCGAATGAGCCGGCGCTTCGTTCAGCCCCGTTTGATCGCACACAGTACGGGTTCAGCCTTGGTGGTCCGATCATCAAGGACAAGCTGCACTTCTTCGTTGCGCCCGAGTGGCAGGAAGAGAACACGCCGGTGAGCGGCACGTACCTCGGGCAACCGAGCTCTCTCACACCTGTGTTCCCGATTCGCAGCGCAGACCTCACGGCGTTCGAGGCTCAGATGGCGGCGAAAGGAATGGCGGCCATCGGAACACCCGGTTACGCCAACATTCCCAATCCGCTGCTGAACATGTTCGCGCGTCTGGACTACCAGATCAATGAGACGCACCGCACCGTGCTTCGCTACAACTACAGCGAGGGTGAAAGGCTGCGTCAGCAGAACAACCGGACGTCCATCGCGGCGGTGTACAGCGGGAACTTCCACACGTTCGACACCTGGAAGATCGCGCCGGTGTTCCAGCTCTTCTCGGTTTTCAAAGGCGGCTCGTCCAACGAGCTGTTCATTGGCTACAATCGCGCACGGAATCGGCGGACCCCCGAATCTCCGTATCCGCAGATAACGATTTCGAGTCTTCCTTTGACTACGACCGGCACGAACGGGAGCATCATCGCGGGCGCCGACCAGTTTTCACAGGGGAACGAGCTGGATACCGATACGTACGAGCTGACGAACAACTTCAACTTCCAGCGCGGCAACCACACGTTCACCGTTGGGACCCGCAACGAATACGTCGATCTCCGTAACCTCTTTAATCAAAGCTCATTCGGGGTGTGGAGCTTCCGGTACTGCACCACCACGGCGACCATAACATGCAACGCCGCGCTCGGCGGCATGGACAGTCTCGTGGCGGGTAACGCCAGCACCTACCGGCGTGCCTTCATTCTGCAGAATGGCGGGAACGTCTTCTTCCGTGCGTTACAGAGCGCATGGTATGCTCAGGACCAGTGGCAGGTCTCGCCGAACTTCGCCATGACAATCGGCTTCCGCGCGGACCTCTCCAAGTTCCTGGATGACGTGCAATACAATGCCGCCATCGACAGCGCCTATGGCCGTCGAACCGATGACATTCCAAAGAGCTCGCTGCAGTTCTCGCCGCGCGTCGGCTTCAACTGGGACCTGTCCGGCGATCAGACGCAGCAGATCCGGGGTGGCATCGGCATGTTCGTCGGAACGCCCCCGTATGTGTGGCTCGAGAACGCGTATGTGAACTCGGGGAATATCATCACCTTCCTCAATTGCGGGACCGGCGGCACGCGCGCGCCCACGTTCAACATCGATGTCGAGGCCAACCCGACCTGCACCGGCGGTGCCGGCAGCAAGCCGATCGGTGACGTGAGCTTCCTGAACAGCAACCTGAAGTTCCCGCAGCCGATGCGTGCGTCGCTCAGCTACGACCGCTCGCTACCGCGTGACCTGGTCCTTTCGGTCGAAGGCCTGTACTCGAAGACCCTGAATCAGTTCTTCTTCGTCAACCGGAACCTGGCCGGCATCCAGGGCTTTGACCCGCAGGGGCGCGCGATCTACGCCGACTCGATTCGCGCGTCGAACGCCGCATCGTTCCCAAAGCTTCCTGCGGCCGTCATCGCCAACGGCGGCACCGCGCGTTTCTCAACCGCGATCGACATCGAGAACCAGAGCAAGGACCAGGCGTGGAGCCTCACGACGTCGCTCCGGAAGCGCTACTCCAACAACTGGGAAGGTGCCGTCGCGTACACGCACGCGCGCGCCCGGGACGTCCAGAGCTTCGGTTCCAGCACGCACATCTCGAACTGGCAGTTCGGACGCACGCTGTCCGGCGATCAACTGGAAGCCTTCAGCGGGATTTCGTTGTTCGACCAGACGCACAAGCTCACTGGTACGGGCACGTATACCAAGCACTGGACTGCGGGGTGGGCCACGGACTTCACCGCCACGTATTCCGGTGTCTCCGGCTCGCCGCATGACTACGTGTACGCGGCAAGCGGTTCAACAGCGGACATGAACGGCGACGGCCGGAACGGCAACGACCTGATCTATGTTCCGCTCAGCGCGTCGAATACGACGGAGATCCAGTTCCGACCGATCACTGGAACAGTGAACGGTGTGCCCAACACCGTCATTACCACCGCGGCACAGCAGCAGGAGGCGTTCGAACAGTACATCCTCAACTCGCCGTGCCTGAGCGAGAATCGCGGACGCATCCTGCCGCGCAATTCCTGCAAGCAGCCGTTCCTCAACCAGATCGACGTTGCGATCCGTCAGACCATTCCGTCGGTAGGCGGCCAGCGCCTGTCATTGCAGGCCGACATCACGAACTTCGGCAACCTGATCAACAAGGACTGGGGCCAGGCGCGGGTCACGGAAGCCAGCTCCAACTCGAACGTGCCGATCCTGACGCACGTCGGCATGACGTCGAGCAATCCGACGGTTGCCACTCCGATCGTCCAGTTCAACGTGAACCAGAAGGAGTACATCATCGGCAACTTCGCGTCGAACTTCTGGCGGTTCCAGCTGAGCGCGAGGTATTCCTTTTAACGAGGAAGCAGGAATCAGGAAACAGGAAAGAGCTTAGGAACGAAACGTTTGAAATTCAGAGGGCCTCCGGCGCGACAGCGCCGAGAGGCCCTCAGTCCACCCCTGATTCCGGTTTCCTGTTTCCTGTTTCCTAAAAGACGGAGAACTTCAAATATTTCCTCGGATTCGCCATCAGGTCGAGAACCAGCGAATCAATCCGCGTCGCGATGCGGCGAATGTCGTTGTACAACGCGGGATCATTCAGGAGCTTCGACAGCGACCCGTCTCCGCTCTCCACTTTCGTGAGCAGCGCATTGAAGCGCGTCGATGCGGTCTGCAATTCTCCCGTGAACGCCTGCAACGATATCGATGCCTGCTGCATCGCCCGCATGGTCGAGTCGATCTGCGCCGAGTCGACAGCATTGATCCGGCTCCGCAACGCGACGAACGTCGACTGCAGCTCCCTCGACTGCACCTCGGCCAACTGGTTGATCGTGCCAAGGAGGCGATTCGTCGCCACAGCCGCGCGCCGCATCTCGCGGAGGCCACCGGAATCAACCAGTTGCGTCCGCAGGTCACTCACCATAATGCTGATGGCGCCGGTGAGCGTGTCTGCGCGCTGCAGGAGTGCCTGCAAACCCGCTGACGCGATGCCGATCGGGATCGTATCACCGGGTTCGTAACTGTTCGGATTCGGCGCGGAAGGAGTCAGCGCAACCGCCATGTCACCGAAGAAGCCGTTCGGCACGATGGTGGCGACCGACCCGAGCGGGACGCGATACTCGGACTGGATCCGATACGTGACCACCAGCGTGCCGCGCGGGTCGAGGTCCACCTTGTCGATCGTGCCGACCGTCACGCCCACCAGCCAGACCGGCGCACCCTGCTTTATGCCGGCGCCCCACGAAAATCGCGAGTGCAGCAGGTACCCGCGATTCAGCCCCCCTCGCACGAACCAGATCGACGCCAGCGCCAGGATGACTATGGCGACGGTGGTGAACAGGCCAACCAAGACTTCGTCACGACGTCTCATCCCTGGAGCCTCGGGGCGAAGAGGGCGGCGATGAAGGCGTCGAGCACGAGGATCGCGACCGAGGTCATGACCACAGCGCGAGCAGTCGAACGACCGACTCCTTCCGCGCCCACAGCAGTCACGTAGCCCTCGTACGAGCAGAAGAACGCGATGGCCCCGCCGAAGATCGTCGCCTTGAGGAGCGAGTAGAAAATCTGGAACATGTTGAACGCGAGACGCAATCCGGTCTGGAAGTCTGCCCACGTCACGTCGGTCGCGAGGATGGCGGTGAAGAACGCCACGCCGACGCCAATGGCGTTCGCAAAGATCACGAGCAGCGGCAGCATCAGGGTGGCGGCGATGAGCCTCGGCACGATGAGATACGCCATCGGGTCGTACGCCAGCGTCTCCAGGGCGTCGATCTGTTCGGTCACGCGCATGGTGCCGATTTCCGCGGTCATTCGCGCCCCGACACGGCCAGTCAGCACCAGGCCAGTCAGCAAGGGCCCCAATTCAAGTACAATCGTCTGTCGAGAGATGAGCCCCACAACAGAGAGCTGAACGCCGGGGAACAGCTGGTAGCGCGTCTGCAGCGCGATGACGCCTCCGATGAACGCTGCCACGATGCCGGTCAGCACCAGCGAGTCCACACCGATCGACCGCATGTGCGGGATGATCAGCGGGAAATACGTTCTCGGCTCCTTCCACAACGCGGTGAGGGCGCTGAACAGGAAGTAGGCGCGCTTGCCGATGCCGGCGAAGACGGCGACACCCAGCTTCGCCATCGGGCGCAGGAACTGGAGCCCCGCGCGCTGCATGACGGGGTACTCCGTGGTGTCACGGTGATCGGCCCCTGCCGTCACGTACGCACTCTCGCCAGCAATACGAGTCCGCCCACTCCAAAGAGCGTGTTCGGGAGCCACGCCGCGAGCGTGGGGTTCATCACCGCCTCACCGCCGATGGCCTTCGTCAGTTGAATGCAGATGAGGAATGTTATCGTGACCCCGAGGCTGAGACCGATTCCCCAGGCCGCGCCGCCGCGCTGCGTGCTGGTCGCGAGTGGCGCGCCGAAGATCGCGATGATGATACAGGTGACCGGGATGGCAATCTTCAAGGCGCGATCGACCTTGATGGTGTTGACGTCGCTGCCCGACCGCTCCAGCGCGCTGATGTAGCGCCCGAGTTCCGCATAACGCATGTCGCGCGGCGCCTTCGGTGAAGCCATGAGTTGCCTGGGTGTCTCGCGGAAGTGACGGTCGCGCAACGAATCGAATGTGATCGTCAGGTTTGGTTGCTCCCCCGTCAAGACGTGCAACGTCCCGCCGAGCAGGACCCAGCCGGCGTTGGGCTGCCATCGAGCTCTCTGGGCCGACGCCACCCAGGTCGGATACGTGCTGTCGCCCTCGAGCCCACGCCGTTCGATCTGAACCGCTTCCAGGCTGCCGGTTCCCACCTGCAGCTGCTGCACCTTGTAGACCCGCCCCGCCTCGGAGGCAAAGGCGAAGTTGTATCGCTCGGTGCCCGTCGCGTACGTGGCTTCCTGGCGCAACTCCACCACCCGCCGGTTGCCGATGGGCGCCAGCTCCGAGAGCACCGATGCCAGGACGCCGACCATGATCGAGGCAACGAAGATGGGCACCGCGATCCGGTAGAAGCTGATACCGGAAGCCTTTGCCGCCGTGATCTCCGAGTGCCGGGTCAGCGCGCCGATCGTGAAGATGGTCGCGAACAGCACCGCGGCCGGCAGGATGAGGTACATCGCCTCGGGCAGCGCATACACGTAGCTGAGCGCGATATCGCCCCGCGACAGGTTCCGGCTCAGGTACTTGTCGAGGTTGTCCGTGAGATCGATGACCGTGAGCAGAATCGGAAAGCCCAGCGCAGTCGCGACGAAGATTTTTGTGAATTCGGCGAAGACATAGCGATCCAGCGGGTGGAACAGTCGCCGGATCACCGGGCCTCCGTGCGCGCGTGCATTGGCCGGCGTTCGCGTCGGAACACCTGGCGCACGATGTCCAGCATTTCCCGGAAATCGCCGCCGCGCGTGGTCGCGCTTTCACGTCCCATTCTACTGAGCAGGAAGAGTCCCACGATCGTGAGAAGGATGTTGGCCGCCCACATCGCCCAGAACGGCGTCAGGATGTCCTTGTCGGCCAGGGCCTCGCCCGCAATGAGGCCCACATAATAGATGCCGAAGATCACCAGGCTCACGCCGATCACGAGTCCCACGCCGCCGCGCGGGAATCGCAAGGCAATCGGCGCGCCCACGAGTACGAAGACCGTGCAGGCGACCGAGATCGCGAACTTCTTGTGGAGCTCCACCGCGTACTGGTTGACGAAGCGCTGGTTCTCGCGCATCCGGATCCGCGCGTTGTCGATCGAGCCCGAGAGCGACACCGGCGCCGACGGCATCATTCCTCGCGTCGGCATCGCCGCGACCCTGGCCAGGGCGCTGTCCCGCGCCTGCGCCAGCATGCTGTCCGTGCGCGCGTGCGCCACGCTGTCCTTCAACTCGTCGCTGGAGTCCGGCACAACGACGGCTGGTATCGGTCGCGGCGCCGGCTGGGGCGGCGATTCTGGCCCTCCCTTCCGGGCGCCCTGCAGGATTCGCAGTGTTGCACTGTCCTGGGGCGATGGTTTCGCCGGACGCGGAGGAGTGGCCTGGCGCGGCGGAGTGCCTTGAGCCACGGTCGTCGCCGCGTACAGGCTCGGCACCAGCGCAGTGGCGGCGCTGGCCGAGGCGCGCTTGAG
>CAZSNV010000194.1:0-9352 GCA_964608035.1 uncultured Gemmatimonadaceae bacterium
CGCGCCGGCCCGTGTCGCCGCGCGCTCTGCGACAAGATCGCGCACGCGACTGAACTCCAGGACGCCAAGTGCGTGCGAGTTCATCTCACGACGCGCTTTGCGCTCTGCGCTCTGCGCTCTGCGCCAATCAGTTTCATCCCGGTGGCCAGGTCAAACGGCGGCCGCCCAGCACGTGGACGTGCAGATGAAAGACCGTCTGGCCGGCGCCAGCGTTGGTATTGATCACGGTCCGATAGCCTGAGTCGACAATGTTCTCGCTGCGTGCCACGGCCGACGCCATCGTCATGGCGCGGCCGATCAACAGGGGATCCGTCACGTCGTCGAGAGTCGAAACGTGCTGTCGCGGCACCACGAGGACGTGCGTGGGCGCCTGTGGTCCGATGTCGCGAAACGCGACGCAATGATCGTCCTCGGCGACGATCGTCGCTGGAATCTCGCGCCGTATGATCCGGCAGAACAGGCAGTCAGCCGACATTGCGGGGTCCATCCTGCTGGTGGAGGAGAGCACGGGCGATGGCCACACCGGCGGTGCCGGCGGTCTCGAATCGGAAAATGCCCGGACCTAACGACACGGGGATGAACCCGGCGGTGTTCAACTCCGCTTTCTCCGCATCCTCGAGACCTCCCTCAGGACCGAGCGCCAGCGTGATTGGCGCGTGTACTGTGACGCCGAAGACTGGCGGTCCGGCTGGATCGAGAACAAGGCGGGTGCCACCGGCGGGCACTGCCGTGATGGCGCGCGACGGCGGCGCCTCCGGATAAATCTGAGGGAGATGCGCTCCTCCCGATTGCTCGAGGGCGGCGATCATGCGACCCCGTACCTTCGCGCTGAACATCGGCCCTTCGCCCTTCGGCGCGACGCTTCGCGACCGGCGCCAGAGAACTGGTCGCCAACTCGTGACCCCGAGCTCGGCAACTTTTTCCGCGAGCCATAGCATGCGATCCCTGTCGGCCACGGGGATCATCAGGTGAACCTCGGGAAGCGGCGGAACCTCCTCGACGTCGACAATCTCGACGGTCACGGAATCCCTTGCCTCACGCACGATAGTCGCCGTGCTCCGCCTGCCCGCGCCGTCAACCAGCGCAACCGTCGTACCCGTGCCCAGTCTGCGCACCCGCAGATGGCGCACAACCGACTCACCCAGCGCAACCAACGCGCGAGGCTCGAGGACGGCCTCGGTCGTGAAAAAGGTCGCTACGGCCGCTGAACCAGTGCGCTCCACCACTCCTCCTCGACGTGCGTCTTTCGCAGCGCCCACTCCGAGCGCCACAGTTCGTCCATCATTTCGTTCTTCTCGCCGTCGAGAATCCCGGCCAGGACCGCAAATCCCCCCGGACGCAGGGCGGCGGCTATCGCCGGCAGCAATTCAACGATCACCGATGAGATGATGTTGGCGGCCACAATGTCGACCGGCGCAATGATTGGCAGCAGCACGCCCGCATCGCCTTCGATCAGGTGCACCAGGTCGCCCACGCCGTTCCGCTCCACGTTTTCGGCGGCGTTCGCCTGAGCCTCCGCATCGATTTCAATCGCCCAGACGCGCGCGGCGCCGAGTTTCGCCGCCGCGATCGCCAGCACGGCGCTCCCGGAACCCAGGTCGGCGACCGACATCCCGGCTTTCATCGCCTCCTGGAGCAACAACACCGCCCCGCGCGTCGACGCATGGTCGCCGGTGCCAAAGGCCATCCCGGGATCGATGACGATCGTCCGCGCTTTATCCAGTTCACCGGTCAGCCAGGGCGGGCCGATCGTCAACCTGCCTAACGCCACAACGCGTGCCTGATCGCGCCACGCAGTCGACCAGTCCACGGTCGCGGTAGCTCGCAGGTCGCACGTCGCCAGCGGATCGACCGCCATGACGGCCTGCGCGGCGGCACGAGCCTCCGCCTCATCGGGAAAACTGGTCGCCAGCGCGGCGCCCTCTTCGTGGACACCCTGCGCGCCTGACGCAAAGAGCGCCGCCATCGCCTCGTCGCGATGAGCGGCCGACTCCACGCGCAGGTTGAACCAGGTCACGCCCCGAGCGCTTCGCGCATGCGCGTCCAGAATCCCTTCTCGCGAGCCTGACGCGGCGGAGACGTCGCGAGCTCGCCCAGCCGACGCACGATCGCGCGCTCTTCATCGGTCATTGCGTCGGCATCCGGTGTCCACAGCTGTACCCGGACATGCAGGTCGCCCGTGCCGCTGCCGTTGACACGGGGCAAACCACGACCACGCAGGTGCAGCACCTGGCCGCTCGCGGTGCCGGGCGAGACGCGCATGCTCACCGTGGCGCTCACTGTCGGCACCGTCACGTCGCCACCAAAAACGAGCTGCGGGAACGTGACCAGGACCTCGCAATACAGGTCCTCACCGTCGCGCTCGAATCGCGGGTCCTCTTTCACGTCGAACACCACCAGCACGTCGCCACGCGGTCCACCGCGTGGTCCCGCGTTCCCCACGCCACGCAGCGTCATGTACTGACCGGTCGATACGCCCGCCGGAATCTGGACTGGCACCGAATGCTCGCCGCGCAGGCGCCCTTCACCGCGGCACTTCTTGCACGGCGATGAAATAACCTGTCCCTCGCCGTGACACGTCGGACAAGGCATCACGCTCACGAACTGCCCGAAGAAGGAACGTTGCGCCCGCCGCACTTCGCCCGCTCCTTCGCACGTCGTGCAGCGTTGCGGCTTGGTGCCGGGTTCGAGTCCGGCGCCGGCGCACTTGTCGCACGGATCGAGCAGTTTCAGTGTGAACGACTTCTGCGTTCCGGAATTGACCTCGGCCAGAGTGAGTTCAACCGTGACCTTTACGTCCTGACCCGCGCGCGGACCCGTCTGCCGCTGCCCACCGAACAGGTCCCCGAGACCGGAGAACCCGCCGAAGTCGCGCATGAAGATGTTCAGGGCTTCTGACAGGTCCACATGGTGGAATCCGCCGCCCCCGCCGCCCTGAAGCCCCGCTTCTCCGTACCGGTCATAAACGGCGCGCTTGTTCGAGTCCCTCAGGACATCATACGCCTCCGTGATCTGCTTGAAGCGTTCCTCCGATTCCTTCGACCCGTTGTTACGGTCCGGATGCCACTGCATCGCGAGCTTGCGGTACGCCTGCTTGATGTCGTCGTCCGAGGCGCCGCGCGCGACGCCCAGGCATTCATAGAAATCAGCCATGGAAGAGAAAGTGGTTCAGTCGAGTAGGTCTGAAACGAGCATTGAGGTGTGCCTGACGAGTGCCACGACTTTTTCATACGGCATGCGAGTGGGCCCGATGACGCCGATGACCCCGGACAGTGCGCCTGTCTGATACGCAGCTGTGACGACGGTCAGGCGGTCGAGCCGCGGATCCTCGTTCTCGGCGCCAATCGTTATGCTGATGCCCGGCGCCGTACTGCGCTTGCGGAGCACCTCGGCGAGATGTTCCCGCGTGTCGGTTAACGCGAGGAGCCGCCGCATGCTCTCCCCGCTGGAGAACTCCGGCTGCTCGGCCAGGATGGAAGCCTGTCCCAGGACCACGTCGTCGGTGGCCGGCGTGATGGGCAAGTCGAACAACATCTCACCCTCCTGGACGAAGACGTTCAGGAGTTCCCGGCTACCGGGCTGCTTGCCCGTATCCCGGAGTCGGACTGCGAGCGAGGAGCGTATCTCACGCAGGGTAAGGCCGCTCAGGCGCTCGTTGAGCACGAAGCTCACCTCAGCCAGCGCGCTTTCCGCAATATGGCCTGGTACCTCGACGAAGATCGTACGCACTGCTCCGCCCTTCAGCGTCAACACGAGAAGTAGACGCTCCTCAGAGGCGCGAACCACTTCGAGCCGCTGCAGCACGGTGCGGTCGAGCCGGGGGCCGAGCGCGACGCCGAGTTCCTGGGCCACCACCGACAGGCTTTGCGCCGCGCGGCGGAGAATCGCTTCAATCGCCGACCCGCCGCCGGAGATCCCTTCAGTAAGGCGGTCGACCTCTTTTGTTGAAAGCGTTGCTGGACCCATCAGCGAATCGACGTAGAGGCGATAGGCTCTGTCAGTCGGGATGCGGCCCGCTGATGTATGCGGGTGGAAGAGATAACCCTTCTCTTCCAGCTCACTCATCGTGTTCCGGATCGTGGCCGGAGACACCCCGATGCCGAAGCGGCGCGAGATGGTACGTGAGCCGGCGGGCTCCGCCGTCTCGACGTAGCTCTGGATAACGGCTTCCAGAACGCGTCTCTCGCGCTCCGACAGCTCAGGAAACGGCATAAGTGTAAATATACTAACGACTTCGGACGTCGGTCAAGTCGGCAACCAAGGAGTCGAGCCGGAGCCACCCAGACGGGGTGAGGCGCCCCATACCATCGACCACAATCGCCCACCCGCGGTCGCGCCAACGGTCGAAATCACTGGCGTTTGCGTCGCTGATCCGGAGGCCGTCGGCTGTCCGGAGTCCGAGGTAAGCCTCCTCGATTGCGACCGCACCGGGCTCGAGCGACTCGCTTCCCTCCACCGGATCCTGAGCCGCGAGGACCCGTTCGCGCCAGGCGACGTATTCGCGCGTGTTCCAGCGCCTCACCAATCCATCAAAGCTGTGCGCGGATGGGCCAAGTCCGACGTAAGGCACCCGTTGCCAGTATGCGGTGTTGTGACGCGCCCGGCGATCGGGCCGCGAGTAATTCGACACTTCGTAATGCTCGAAGCCCGACTGCATCAACCGACGGTCCGCTTCGAAGAACTCTGCCACGTAACGATCCTCGTCGGCCTCATGCACCTGCCCGCGCTCGCGCCACCGCAGGAGCGGCGTGTGAGGCTCCACCGTCAGGCCGTAGCAGCTGATGTGCGTCGGACCAAGGTCGATGGCCCGATTGAGATCGTCGGACCATGAGCGTTCAACTTCGGGAGGAAGCGCGAAGATGAGGTCCAGCGACCAATCATCGAAGCCTGCCTGCTTCAGGATCGATGAGGCGTTCCGGGCCTGCTGAGCATCGTGCGTGCGATGCATCCACCGGAGCACGTCGTCGTTGAAGCTCTGGATGCCAAGCGACACGCGCGTGATGCCGGCATCGCGCCAGGACATCGCCGCATCGAGCGACACGTTCTCCGGATTGGCCTCGATAGTGACTTCCGCACCTGGGCCCTGCACAAATCGTCTGCGCACCAGGGCGAGCACGCGACCAACACCTTCGGGACCAAGCTGCGATGGCGTTCCTCCGCCCAGGTAGATCGTGTCGACGTCGCCGTTGCTTCCGCGAGGGAAGCGAGCCGTGATCTCGCGATCGAGCGCGTCGACAAAGTCATCGACCGGCACCGTCCGCCGGACCGCGATGGCGAAATCGCAGTACGAACACCGTCGCGCACAGAACGGCACGTGCACGTAGACATGTCTCGCATCCACGAACGAAAGCTAGTGGACGATGCAGAATTGGTGTTCATGACGAACACTGTTCACAACGTGGCACGTGTCGCAGTCAGCTGATGCGAACCGCGGGTTCGTCGAGTCTTGGAAATCGGATACGCCGGATCGGGACGGATCAAACGGATCATGCACTAGATGTGCAGAGCCCTCGGTGTGTCAGGCGCGATCGATGAGTGTGACGCCTCCCACTGCGTTCACGAGGAGCCGTCCATGGAGTTCGAGCGTGGCAAGCGCCGTGGCGAAATCGCGCGGCGCGAGCTTCGAGCTGCGCGCCAGGTCCTCGACGTCCGAGGCGCCCGCGCGCACCGCGCTGAGGATGGCAACCTGGGAATCGTCGCTCGGCGTGGGCTCGGACTCGCGCGTCGGGTCCGCCAGTTTCGCTGACCTGGGCGTCTCTGACTCGATTCCGCAAACCGAAAGGACATCTTCAACGTGCGCGATGAAGGACGCTCCCTCGAACAGGATCCTGTTGCTGCCCACATGCCGCGGCGAATCGATGGGACCGGGGACCGCCGCGACCGTGCGGCCCAGGTCGAGCGCGATGCCCGACGTGATCAACGCGCCGCTGCGATCTCCGGCCTCGACGACCACGAGCGATTCCGACAGTGCGGCGATGATGCGATTGCGCCGTGGAAAGGCGCCTTTGACGGGACGCGAACCGAGAGGCATTTCGGACACGACGAGACCTTCACAAACGATGCGCTCATGGAGCGCAGCGTGCGCCGGCGGATATGGCATGTCCACTCCCCCGCCGAGCACGGCGATCGTTCCGCCCCCGGCCTCCAGCGCTCCGCGATGCGCCGCGGCGTCGATGCCGAACGCCATGCCGCTCACCACGACCACGCCCGCGCGCGCCAGGGTCGCCGCCATCTGGTGCGCGATGCGATCGCCGGACGGTGACGAATGCCTGGTCCCGACGATCCCAACTCGCCTGCGGCCGGCGAGTGTCACGTCGCCTAACGCATACAGGAGAGACGGCGGTTGCGGCAGCTCGAGCAGCACGTCGGGGTATCCGGCCTCTCCCTGCAACAGGATGGTCGCCGACGCGGCCTCGGCTCGCCGGATCGCCTCATCGGCGTCGCTGAGCGCCTGCCTGCGATCCGTCGCGGATCCGACCGAGCGAAAGGCCGCGGCCGCCGACCCATGACGTTCGATGCCCTCGCGGAACGCGACACCGCCGACTTTTGGCAGCAGCGCGAATGCGATCCCCTCGCGCTGCTCGGTGTTACGGGAGGGCCACGTCTTCACGCCGCTCGGCTTCCTGGCGATGACGAAGCAAGGTCGACCACCACGCGGCGAGCAGGGGCTCGAGTGCCATGCGTCCCGCCGCGCTGATGGCGAACGTGCCAAACGAACCGGCCGCCTCGATAGGCGGCGTGTAATCCTCGCCAAGCAGGTCGAGCTTGGTGAACACGACGCAATACGGCTTTTCGGCCAGTTCGCTGGAATAGGTCGAGATCTCGTGCCGGAGCTGGTCGAACTCGACCTGCCAATCGACGGCATCGATGGGAATGAGGTACGCGAGAATCCGCGTGCGCTCGATGTGCCTCAGGAACTGGAGTCCAAGTCCCTTTCCCTCGGAGGCGCCTTCGATGATGCCCGGAATGTCCGCGACGACAAAGGTGCGATGATCCGAGAGCTGGACGACGCCGAGGTTGGGCGAGAGCGTGGTGAACGGATAGTCGGCGATTTTCGGAGTGGCTTTCGAGATCACCGACAGCAGGGTGCTCTTCCCAGCGTTAGGCATGCCGACCAGCCCGATGTCGGCGATCAGCTTGAGCTCGAGCTCGAGCGTGCGTTCCTGACCCTCCCGGCCCGGCTCCCACTCGCGCGGCGACTGGTGCGTCGAGGTCGCGAACGAGGAGTTCCCGCGTCCGCCCCGGCCTCCCTTGGCGATAATGATCTCTTCGCCGTCGGCGAGCACTTCGCCAATGAAGGCCTTGGTGTCGTGATCGCGGATCACCGTACCGGTCGGCACGGGCATGACCACGTCGTCACCGGATTTCCCGGTCTTGTTCGACCCCTCGCCGTGCGCGCCCCGTTCCGCTTCCCAACGGTCTCGATACGTGTAATCGAGCAGCGTCGCGAGGTTTCGGTCACCGCGGATGATCACGTCTCCGCCGCGACCACCTTCGCCGCCATCGGGTCCCCCCATGGGAACGAACTTCTCCCGGCGGAACGACATCGCCCCGGACCCTCCCGTTCCGGCCTTCACCCGGACGACGACGCGGTCAATGAACATCGGCTGCTCCCTGGACGCGCGCCCAGAGCATGCGGTGTCTCGACGCGTCGTCAGGCGACACGAGCACGCTGATGGCGCCGAGTGTGTCCGTGATGGCCGCTTCCGAGGCGCCGGCGTGGAGCGCGCCATGAAGGTGGGAGTGCAACTGACGCTCCTGCCGCGACGCGGCACACGCGGCCACGATGCAGAGCTCGCGGCGCGCGAGGTCGAGCGCTGGACGCGACAGCACTTTCCCGTACCCTTCGACGATCATCCAGGCGTCGAGCGCGGGATGCAGGGCGCGGATGTTCTGTCGCAGCCGATCGTAAAACGGTCCGTAGACGGTTGCACAGGTTTGCTCGCCCCGGCGCCGCCACTCGTCGGCCTGGTCGAGTCGCTCGCCTTCGTCCGTCAACGGCGCCGCGCGGCCCGAGACGCGACGCCACTCGCGCGCCGCGTTCAGCGTCCGGGGAAAACCGGCAAACAGGTACGACTGCAGGATGACCTCCTCTAGCCATTCCACGCGCGCGTCCTGTTGGGCGCGCGCCAGTTCCGTTCGTATGTCAGCCTCGCTCCCGGCCGCGATCACCGCGGCCAGCCTGACGAGCGCGCGTTCTTCATCTCCCAGGGTCGCGACAGTAACGCGGGGTCCGGCGTCGTGCGTCATCATTTCAATGCGGGCGGAATCGTCAGAACGCGCTGGTCACGCGGCGATCACGTGCACGTCACCGACGGACTCGCCGCGTGTGTTGCGGATGCGCGGCGTCGCGAACTCGGCCAGGCGTGACGGCAACGCCTCGGGCAGCGCCTGGATCCACTGCAGGGCGCGCAACAGCGCCGGGTACTGGGCGCGCGTGGCGCCGTCCTCCACCTTGAGCGCGATACCGATGCCTCGATCGAGCAGGGCCGCCGAGTGCACGCCCTCCGCCCCGATCTTGGAGAGCACGCGTCCTTCGGTCTCTTCCATCAGCACGGTGTCGAAGCGATCGGTGCCGCCGACGAGGAATGGGCGCGTTCGCATCGCATTCGTTATGCGCAACGGGATTTCGGCGCCGCCCTGCGCGTCGCGGGCGAGGCGGGCGTAGGCCGCGGCCATGCCCTCCAGCGGCAGGATGAACACGACGACGCCGCAGCCATCGACCGCGCAGGCGATCTTGTCCCTCGGGACGCCCGTCCAGGCGGCGACGGTGCCGAGGCAGGAATCCTGCACCGGATGGCCAAGCTTCTCATAGCCCTGGGTCGGCCAATTCGCGAGCTTCGCCCGGGCGAGCATGGCCGCGTGTTTTCCCGAGCAGTTGTTATGCAGTCTCGTGGGCGACAGCCCGGCGTCGCGGAGCACCTTCACGCCGCGCCGCGCCATCGGATCGTGCGGCCCGCAGGCGAGGTCTCCTTCCTCGAGCCCGAGATCCAGGAGCATCTGCGACGCAATCGCTACATGCTCCGGTTCGCCGCCGTGCGACGCGCAGGCGAGCGCAATCTGGTCGTCACCCCACCCGAGCCGCTCCAGGCCATCGGCGGCAATGAGCGGCATCAGTTGGAACGGTTTTGCGCAGGAACGCCAGGGCACGACGTCGGCTGGGTTCCGTGCACTGGCGATCAGCCCGTGCTGCGCATCGACGATGGCCGCGTGCACCTGGTGCCGAGACTCCACGTGGTGGCCGCGGGTGACGAGCACATCGAGGTTGAGGTGTTCCATGTGGGGGGAAAGATAACGGGACGGGGGACGGGGGACGGGGGATGGGAGAGAGCGCGTCATGAAACATCCGGGA
>CAZSNV010000195.1:0-9236 GCA_964608035.1 uncultured Gemmatimonadaceae bacterium
AGAGCAGCGGACTGAAAATCCGCGTGTCGGCAGTTCGATTCTGCCCCTGGCCACTTAGCCGTCTTCGGTCGAACGCATGAGCGGATCTGCCCGTTAGGGTGGTCCGCTCAGTTCTTTCCACCTGTGTGCAGAATCGGCGTCGCGCTAACTTCCTGATCAACTCGTCCGGGGTGCCCCTGCGCGTCCGCGCAGCGGCTGAGAGAGTCCCGTCGAACCTGATCCGGTTAGCACCGGCGTAGGAAGTCGCGAGTGACCGGCCAGAATTTCTGGCCGAGTCCGCCAGAGATGGCCGTCGTGGTGGTTGGCGCAGGCTGCGCCTCCGCGGCGCGCTTACTGGCCGCGGGTTCCGAGGCCGTCGTTGAGCGGATGGTCCGGTTCCGGTCGAGCGACATATGCCGACCAGAACGTCTCAATGAAAATCCTGCTCCTCGCATTCATGGCGATCCTTTCGCCACTGACTGCAGCTGCGCATCAAGGCGCAGCTATCGCTGTTGCCGGCACGATCACCGATGCCGTCAGCGGGCGACCAATCGCCGGCGCGACGGTACACGCCCGGTCCGGTGAAGGGCCGACGAGCATGCCTACCGGAGTCGATGGCCGCTTCCGTCTCACGTTAGGTGGACCGGGGACGATCGTCGCGCGGCGCACCGGCTATGCCGACTTCGGGCTCGACGTGGTCCAGAGCGACACGTCCCTCGTTGTCACGCTCTCCCCGCTCGGAATGCAGGCCACCCGTGTGGCGACGGCGCACTCGCTGGAACGACTGACGATCACCGCGGTCAGGGCCAGCGACGCCGCGCCCATTGCGCAGACTACGCTCAACGAAACGCGATTGAAGCGTGACTATAGCGGACAGGACGTGCCGCTCACGCTTCGACAGGCACCTTCGGTGACGGCGTACAGTGAAAGCGGCTCGCTGCTCAACTACTCGTACTTCCGCGTGCGCGGGATCGACCAGTCGCGCGTCAACATCACGCTGGATGGCATTCCACTCAACGAACCCGAGGACCAGCAGATCTATTTCTCCGACTTTCCCGACCTGACGAGTTCTGTGCAAAGTATCCAGGTGCAGCGGGGCGTCGGCACGAGCACGTACGGGCAGGCGGCGTTTGGTGGATCGGTGAACTTCGCGACGCTTCCCCTGGCCACGACGCGCGGTTCCTCACTCGAGGTCGGAGGAGGTTCATTCGGCACGGCGCGCGCGACGTTCCAGGCCAATAGCGGCGCGCTGGCAAACCGGCTTGCGATTCACGGGCGTTTCTCCGGCATGCGCTCCGACGGATATCGCGAGGGCGCCACGTCGGCGGCCAACAGCGCGTTCGTCAGCGCCGGCTATTTCGGCGATCGCGACCTGGTGAAGTTCACCGCCACCACGGGACTCGAGCGGAACGGGCAGACGTACGCCGCGGTCCCGGAGAGCGAACTGCAAGCCAACCCGCGGGCGAATCCGCTCGCTGGAGTCGGCGACAAGTATCGTGAGAGCTTCGCCACACTGTCCTACACACGGCTGGTGTCGACTGATGTGTCGGCGGGAGTCACGGCATACGGTTTCGCGACGCGCGGGTTCTACGACTACCCGTCGGGCGCGCCGGGTCCGGCGCTGCGGTATCGCTCGGCGTCGCGCTGGGGCGGAGTGATCGCGGCGGCACACGTGGTGAAGGGTCGCCTGACGCTGGACGGCGGCGCGCACGGCATGACCTACTCCAAGGACCACGAGTTCGACGACCGGCCCGACCTCCAGTATCCCGGCTACTCGAACACCGGATTCAAGACCGAGGCGAGCGCGTTTACCAAGGCCAGCATCGCGTTAGGCGCTGCCACGCTGTTCGGCGACCTGCAGCTGCGCACGGCGGAGTTCCGGTATCGACCCACTGCAGGTTACGGACTCCAGGAAGTGAGCCAGCGCTGGAACTTCGTGAACCCCAAGGTCGGCGTGACCGTGCGGGCCGCTGAGCGGGTTGCGTTCTTCGCGTCGTATGGGACGACGGGGCGCGAGCCGACGCGAGGGGATTTGTTTGCCGGCGCCGATGATGTCACGCCGGACGATGCGCCGGCATTGCTGCCGCTGACCCGCGTGCGTCCCGAGCACGTCACCGATCTCGAGGCCGGTGCGACGTTCTCGCTGAATCGGCTGAACCTCGTCGTGAACGCGTTTGACATGCGTTTCCGGGACGAGATCGCGCGCACCGGCGCAACCACGCCCCTGGGCTACGACATTCGCGCCAATGTCGGCCGCAGTTACCGCCGAGGAATCGAGATGGATGCCCTGCTCACGCTCACACCGCGGCTCGACCTCGGCGGCTCGGTCACCGTGAGCCGGAACCGGATCGAGTCGTATCTCGATGAACGCTCAGCCATCACGTATCGCGACGTCGAACCGATCCTCACGCCGTCGTTCCTTGCCAGCCAGCAACTCACGTGGCGGGCGACGTCACGAGTCACGCTGACCGCGGATAGCAGGTACCAAGGGCGCAGTTACCTCGCGCCCGTCGGCGACGTTTCGCTGACCAGTCCTGCGTTCCACGTGCTGGACGGCGGCGTTCGCTGGGAACTCGCCGGGTCAACGGTTTCGTTCTACGGCCGCAATCTGCTCAACCGGCGTGCGTATCCATCGGGCGACGTGAGTGGGGGAGTGCCGAGGTACTTTATACTCGCACCAACCAGTGTGGACGTGACCATTAGCATCCGACGCTGAATGGAGAGCGGACGTGAGATGTGGGATGTGAGACAAACTGCACGGCGATCAAGCCGGTTGGCTCAGGGCCACGGATGCCGGCGGAGTCTCTGGAATCCGTCGGCGTCGGTGACGGCGATGTATACGGTTCGCGGCCCGAATCCGACCACGCGCTCCGAGTCGGGCATCGCCAACTGACCGATGCGCTGTCCTGTTCGGTCGAACAGGTCATATCGTGTGTTGGTAGCCTGCGACCACTGTGACCGGAGCACGAGAAGGTTACCCTCTGGCGTTCCAAGCAAGGCGTTGTGACGGAAGGGAGCCAATCGCTCCGCCCAAGGTAGATTGTCCTTGACATCAGTTCGTCCAAGGCGGCGCCGCAGACGCTCCAGCGCGGCCTGTCGTTCGCGGGCGTCGGAACGCGGTGCCTCCCAGCGGACGTCCGGCCCCCGCACCAGCGTGCGGTCTGGCCGACGCCATTCCACGACGTACGGTTCCTGGCGTGCAATGGCAATCCAACCATCACGGTAGAGCATCACCTGATCACCCACGGACCCATTCAGAATCTGGATCGTCCATAGTGGCCGTTCCTTCGTGCCGTATTGAGTAACCCTCTGATCCGGTCCACGCAGCCGGATGTTCGTATCCGCTCTGGTCCCGCGCAGCTCTGCAAGAATCGCAGCGAGGCGTTGCCGGCCGATGTCGCGCGACAGCTGGTCGGTGCCCATCTGCCTGACGCCAATGAGTCGGCCCGCCGAGTCCGCGCCATCGAGTGCGCCGCCCAATGCATTCATCGCCGGCAGGTCGGGCGGAAGGGTTGCGAAAATGCTGTCGCCGTTCAGAAGCAGCAGTCTTCGACCAGCTGCCGCGTCTTCAAACAGTGTGGTCTCTGCGGCAAGCGCGAATAGTTTCCCAGACTGGCGGTACTCGCCCGGCCCTGCTCCGATGTTGCCGATCATCCTGACTCGGCCGAACCGCAGGTCAGCAACAACGAGACGCGACTCAGGGTTGTTGTTGCTGTTTTCGCTGACGAGGACCCGGCCGTCCGCCAACTCGCGGATCGAGTGGATCCGGGTGAACGGCTCGGCGAGAATCGAGTTGGCCGGACGCAACACGATGTCACGCGCGGCCTGCTGAAACGCGACCGCCGTCGCAAAGGCAGTGACGCCCAGCGCGACGGCAGCTCGTGACAACATCGATCAATCGTTGTGGCGTTTAACGCGCAGTCCTACTTCGGATCGCCGCGCACCGCGTCCTTCACGATGTACGGAATGCCATCCGTCATCCACTTCGGCGCAGGCGCGCCCTTGAGGTAGTGATCGAAGAACTGGAAGTAGCGGATCGTCAGGTCGCGACGGTTCGCCAGGCCGCGGAGTCCGTGGCCTTCACCCGGATACGCCAGCATGACCGCCTTCTTCCCGTTGTAACGCAGCGCGTTGTAGAAGTTCATCCCCTCGCTGAAGGCCACCGTCGGATCCGCGGTGCCGTGCATGATCAGGAACGGCGCCACCGTGTTAGGCGCGTGCGCCAGCGCGCTCTCGAATCGATACAGTTCTGGATCGTCCCAGGGCGACTTGCCCCAACGGCCCTGGCCATACATGTAGTACTCGTTTCCGTTCTGGCCACTGCCGCCGGTCACCTGATACGACCATCCCCAGCTCTGGCTGAAGTCGGAGGTGAGATCGGTCACGCCCGCGCCCATGCCGACCGCGGCAAACATCCTGGACCGCGTGCCGATGAACGCGGCGCCCTCGCCACCGTAGCTGTGACCGTGGACGGCGATCTTCTTTGGATCCGCATACCCGAGCTCGATCACCTTCTTCGTCGCCGCCTCCACGCCCTCGAGCATGTCGCTGTGCGAGGAACCCGTGCGGAAATGCACGTCGGCGTACATGGTGATGTAGCCGCGGCTCAGCGCTTCCACGGGGATGGTGCCCATGCCCGTGACGAACGACGGGGAGGTATACCGGTGCATGTTCTGCGAGTTCTTCTCGTAGAAGCTCACCAACATTGGTCGCTTCTCGCCGGTCTTGTAGTCGTCAGGCAGCGCCAGGATGCCCTGGAGCCGCACGCCATCCTTGTTGCGGTAATCGAACAGGACGCGGCGACCCCACATGAATTCGACCTGCTGCGGGTTCGCGTCGCTGATCTTCTTCGAGTCGGCAAACGAAGCACCCGAGACACGCAGGTCCGGGAACTCAGTGAACGTCTGGCGCGTGAAGAGGAAACGGTCGGCTTTCGACGCGCGTACCGGCGTGCTGAAAACCGCGTCATCGAGGACGATCTCCTTGAGCTCACTCCCCTCGAGCTTGTAGAACCCGGATTTCTTTGTGTATTCGCCGTACGCCGACAGGGTCAGCGGCTTCGTCACGTCGATCTCGCGACCAGACCGCACACGGCGCGGCGCCGCGGAATCGACCGGCTCGGTGCGGATTGGGCGGAAGCGCAGCTCGCGACGGACGCCATTCGCCATCGTCAGATTCCTCGTCGTGGCTGACCCGTCGAGCGGGATCAACACCATGTCGTAGCGCTGCGCGACGATGACGCCCTTCCCATCAGGCGTGTACCCGATGATCCCGTACGCCGGCTTCGGACCGGGATAGTCGAACTCCAGGTTCAGGAAGCCGTTGGTGCCGTTCCCGAGCGTCCGCGAGGTGCCGGCCTCGAGATCGAATGCCTGGAACCGATTGTCCTTCCAGAACAGGTAGTTCCGAGCATCCGGGGAGAT
The DNA here is from genome assembly GCA_964608035.1 of uncultured Gemmatimonadaceae bacterium. Taxonomy (GTDB): domain Bacteria; phylum Gemmatimonadota; class Gemmatimonadetes; order Gemmatimonadales; family Gemmatimonadaceae; genus JABWBJ01. The sequence continues at coordinate 5,403 of CAZSNV010000195.1, forward strand.
ACCTAACGCGAACTGCCCTGTGAGCTGGTTCCTGAACATCAGCGTCCGCTCACCGGTGGCTGTATTCACGCGATAAAAGTCAGCGGCGGGGCGCTTGTAGTCGGACACATAGGCCCGCGCATCGCGGCCCACGGCCACGCGGCCGTCGAGCGAAATCTCCAGCTCGCGCAGGCCGGAATCCGTCAGCGTGATGTACCGGTTGTCGGTGACATCAAACGCCTGGCGGAATGTGAAATTCCGGTCCGCGTCGGCGCGGATCATCTGCACCGACTGGATGCGCTCGTCGTCGGTGCGCCAGACATCGACATCGGCGATCGAGTCAGTGCTGCGGCGTCGCGCCGTATCCGGCGCCGACGTCTGAGGAATGATGCCGAGGAAGACACGGCGTCCATCCTCGCTCCACAAAAGCGAAGCGCGTTCGCTGACGACGAAGCCTTTCGGGAAACCGGTCGCGCTCGATGGATCAAGCTTCGCCGGCGCGACTTCGGGGTCATCGAGCAGCGTTCGCAGGTTGGAGAGTGCGATAAGGATGTTGTCGCGCTCCCGCATTCTTTCGACGGGGCGTCCCTTCAGGACCGCCACCCGATTGCCGTCATCGCTCCAGGAAAGCCTGTTGTACTGGAGCGTGTCGTTGTCCAGGACATGCGTGCGACCACTGCGCAAATCGAGCAGAAACAGGCCGTTGCCGTCGCGCAACTGCGCGTCGACGGTATACGCGAGCAGGTCACCCTGCCGGTTGAACGAGATGTCGCCGACGGAGCCGAGGAAGAGGGAACGCGCCGTTCCCAGCTCATGGACCACCGCGTCCGTTCCGCGCGCCGCGTTCGGTCCGCCTGCTGGCGCCGCCGGAGCTGCAGGAGCTGCCGGCGCGCCTGCGCCTCGTCCAGCGCCCCCGGCTGCCGCGCGCCGACGAAGGATGAGATGCGTCGCGTTGGCGTTGAAATCTCCGGACTGCATCCGCTGCCACGACTGCGTGCGGCCGGTCGCCAGTTCGCGCAGCTCCATGCGCGGCGGTGTCGTCCCGCCGCCCCCGCGGCCGCTCGCCTGCGTTGCCGGCGTGGTTCCCTGCGGGCCCGGGGCAGTCGCCGGCGCACCCGAATCGGCTGGCGGTGGGGTGGCGCCCGCACCCCGTCCACCGCGAGCAGGAATCGAATCCAGCTGATACACCACCCAGCGGGAGTCACTGGAGAACGAGGCGCTGTGCGCGTTAGGCACTTCCACGTCCTGGCTCGTGTCCAGGTTCAGGATGCGGAGCGACGGCTTGGACTCGGCGGGCAGCGTGTTGCTGTGACGGAGGGTGTACGCGACCCACTTCCCATCCGGCGAGATCTCGGCGCCCTCGATGTTGCGCCATCGCGAATAGTCGGCAATCGTCAGCGGTTTCTTCGCGGACGCGGGCGCCGCGCCAGGCGTCGCGTTCTGGGCGGCCAATGGCGCGAGCGGCAGACTCGCGGACACCAGCAGGATCGCGACGAGATGAGGGGCGAATCGACGGGCGAGCATCGTGAACCTCGTAGGTAGAATGCGGCGCCCTAGAATGGGCGATTTTGGGCGGTCAGGGCAAGACATCGGCACCGCCGCAAAGGCTCGCTAGGCGGCAAGCGACGGCTGGCGGTCATGCTGCCTTGGACAATCCGTTATCGAAACCCGTTTCGCTATGAGCGCGTGGAAACCAAGGGGCGAGAATCCAGACCCTCTCCTGGCCGACGCGCTGTCGATCGATATGAGTCAGACAGTCGCGAAACAGTCCGACGTCGGAAGCGACTCGAAAAGCGTCGCTTACCTGAACCCGACCGTAAGCGTGAACCCGCCTCGGCGATTCGGCACCAGGGAGAACTGGCGAGGGAGCGGGACGTTGATCCACCGCTCGCTCTTTACACGCGACCCGAGTATGGCGCCGATACCGGCGCCAAGCGCCGCACCGGCGGCCGCGGTCAAAGGGCGGCTGTATTCCTTTGTGGAGTCCGATGGTTGCAACGCCGCCGCAAACGCCAGGCCTCCCAGCAGTCCGATCCCGCCGCCGATCGCCGCCGCCTGGGCGATGGGGCGCTTGTTCCTGCCCGCTTCACCGGCTGTCATTTCCAGTCGTTCGATCTGCGCGAGGGGGAACGGCCAGACGCCGCGCCCTGTTCCGTCCTCGATGAACACCAGTGTGTCGCCGCGCTGCTCCAGAAAATTCGCGACGAGTGGCGCGACGAGGTTCGCCGTCTTCACCCGCACGCGAGTACCCGCAACAATTGGCACGGCCGCGCTCGTTTGGCGTTGGGCGCCGACATCCTGGGCAATGCAGGTCAGCCCAATCGAAACGGCGAGTGTTTTCAGGTGCAAAGGAGTTGGCTCCAAGCGTTTGGTACCACGAACCGGGATCGCCCGCTCAATAATAGTCGCGGCATCGAAGTACCGTTCCGAGGCCGGTGCCTCTTAGGACGGCTGCGTAGGTCAGGGAGTAAACGGATTTCGGCCGGCCGGGCCTCTTTTTGGGCCTTTTTCGCGTCGTCTGCGACCGTCGCCGTGGCCGGCGACCGGTGCCGGGCATTTGGGTCATCGCTGCAGACGGTCTAATTTGTGGGTTCAGTTCGGTGACCCTGAATCCGGCCAGCCATGCCTCCATCCACATCAAGCATTGTCGTAGCGACGACCGCGGAAACCAGCGGTCCTCCGTTTCGCGCCGCACCACAGGCAGGCTCGCTGAAGGGCTCGGAGATTCTTCGCATCGCCGCGGAGATCCGTGCCAGGGTTGCCGCCGGAGAACGGATTTGCAACCTGACGGTCGGCGACTTCGATCCGCGGCAGTTCCGGATCCCGAAGCTTCTCGAGGAAGGAACGATTGAGGCGTTACGAAAAGGAGAAACCAATTACCCGCCGGGCATCGGCATGCCGGTGTTGCGCGAGGCGGTCTGCCGGTTCTACGAAAACAGCCTCGGACTTTCGTATCCGCTGGAAAGCGTCCTGATCACGACGGGGTCGAGGCCGGGCGTCTACGGCACGTACCGGACGCTCGTTGCTGAAGGAGAGCGCGTCCTCTACGGTGTTCCCTCGTGGAACAACAACTACTACACGCACATGGTGGGCGCCGAGGGCGTGCCGATCGAATGCGGCGCCGGCGACGCCTTCCTTCCCACGCGGGCGCGGTTGGAACCGCTCGTTCGTGGCGCACGCCTCCTCGCGCTCAACTCGCCGCTCAATCCCACCGGAACCGCATTCACCGCCGATTCGTTAGGCGCGATCTGCGACCTGGTCCTCGAGGAGAACGCGCGGCGGACCGCCGCCGAGGGCCCGCTCTACGTGCTCTATGACCACGTCTACTGGCAGCTCACGTTCGGAGGCGTTGAGCACGTGAACCCCGTGTCCCTGCGGCCCGAGATGGCGCCCTACACCATTCTCATCGACGGCATCTCGAAGTCCTTTGCGGCGACCGGAATGCGAGTCGGCTGGGTGGTGGGGCCGGCGCCTGCGATCAAGGTGATGGAAAACATCCTCACCCACGTGGGCACCTGGGCGCCCCGCGCCGAACAGATCGCGACCGCGAAACTACTCGACGACCTCGACGCGATCGCCTCTTTCCGGGAATCGCTGATCAGCGGCGTCCAGCAACGCCTGCAGCTTCTCTATTCCGCGATCCAGGACTTCAAGAACGCGGGACACGCTGTTGACGCCACCGAAGCGATGGGGGCGATCTACCTCAGCGCACGTTTCAACCTGCGAGGCCGCGTCGCGCGAGACGGAACTCGCCTGTCGTCGGCCGATGACGTGAGGAAGTGGGTGCTGGAAGAAGCCGGAATGGCAATTGTCCCGTTCGATGCGTTCGGTTCATCGACCGATGAGGGCTGGTTC
>CAZSNV010000196.1:0-9184 GCA_964608035.1 uncultured Gemmatimonadaceae bacterium
TTGCCCAGACCACGAACGTCCCGAACACGGTGAGGTGCGAGTGCGAGATGACGAAGTCGGTGAAATGGGTTGGCTGCTGGATCTGGCGGAGCGCCTCCGTCGATCCCTGGAAGCAGCCGAAGAGATACATGATCGCGCCCATGATCAGGAACTTCGCCGGCAGGTTCCTATGTATGATGTGCCAGCGGCCCATCACTGTGCCGAAGAAGTTCACCAGCACCGTCCACACCGGGATGATGAGGAGCATGGAGGTGACGATGGCGATCGTCTCGGCCCAGTCGGCGATCGGGCTGTAAAGGTAGTGGTGGATGCCGACGAAGGGATAGAACAGCGCGAGCGACCAGAAGCCGACGAGCGAGAGCTTGTGAGCGTAGATCGGATTGCGCAAGCTGAGCGGCAGGAAATAGTAGATCAGCACGTAGCCCGCCGGCGTCAGCCACAGCCCGACGATGTAGTGGATGTAGAGCCCGTGGAAGGCGGCGCTGTTTATGCCGGAGATCGTGTAGGGCAGGATGATGCCGAGCACGAGGTTCATCGTCGTCCAGACGAAAGCGCCGATCAGGTACCAGAGCGCGACATAGAGCGGCGGCTCCAGTCGCCTGGAGATCGCGATAAGGAATTGCGCGGTCGCGATGGCGCAGACGAGGAAGAGCGGGATCTTGGCGAAGAGCGGAAACTCGCCCGCCTCGAGACCGTGGTTCTCGCCGAACATCAGCGAGATGAGCGCGGCCGCCGTGACGATGTTCCAAACCCAGGCGAGCGGCACGCCCCACTGTGGCCAGGGCACCCGCACACCACAAAGGCGCGGCACCAGGTAATAGCATTCGCCGATGAAGAGAGACGAAAAGGCGCCGAAGATGACGCCGTTGACGTGGACGGGCCGCAACCTGCCGAAGGTCAGCTCGATGCGACCGCCGAGATAGTCGGGAAAGTTGAAGAGCCCCGACAGCAGCACGCCGACCGACGGCGCCACCAGGAGCCAGAACATCCCCCAATAAAGCCAGGTTCGAACAACCGGCCAGTCGACCAAAGCATCAAGGTCGACGCCAGCGAATCTGCCACGCAGCAGTGTTCCCGTCTCCGCCACGGATCGCCCCCCAAAGCGGCTCCACGCCGCATAATGTTCTTCTACCTAGTTCTTCTCCCTAACCCACCGTCCCCCAACGCAGGAAACTATCCCGGTGTCGGGGGACGGGTCGTCCTTTCAGGCCCGCAGCAAGCCTTCTGCGAACTAGTACTTGCCGGGCACCAGCACGGAGCCGGTGTTCGACCAGGTGATGTAGGCTTCCAGGGCCTTCATCGCTTCCGAATCCACGTCGATTACCTCGCCCTGGTTGGGTTTCTCGATGCACCAGTTGATCATGTCGCGAAGCGTCGCGAACTTAGCCATCGACTGCTGGTACTTCGGGAACGCTTGCGGGTGAGTGTCGGACCCCATGGGATGACACATCGCGCAAGCCCAGCCCGTGGTGGAGAGGGTGACGCCCATCGCCTCCGCGGTGGCCCCATCGCCATGGAACAGGAGGTCACCCTTCTTGACCTCCTCCATGAACGCCTCTTGGTAGGCTTTCAACTGCTCCGGCGTCACCGGATCCTTGTTGGCATAGGCCTGCCCGACCAGGGCGGCGGCCACGACTGCTCCGGCGACGGACGAACGCCGCAGGAAGCAGAGGAATGTCGATCTGGTTGTCATAGCCATCCCCCTATGGATTTGCCCATGGATACATGTTGTCGACGACGCGCGGCCGGATGACCTCGGCGATGCTCTTGTCGTGGTCCTCCGGGGACTGAACGAAGACTTCCTTGCGGCCCCACATGATGTATTCGGCCTCGACCCGGTCATTCGCGCCAACGTCGATATCGCCCCATCCGACCCCGTCGAAAGGATCGCCCGGATCGACGCGGATCATCGGCTTAGTCAACTTCGGCAAGCCCTCGGGCGCGTAAGGCCACGGCCAGGACGTCGCCAGCATGCCGATCGACCGCGTGGTGCCGATCTCGTTGTAGAGCACCTGATGCACGTGGCCGTGGATGTTGGTGACCTTGGTGTAAGGCTTCAGCACCTCGTGTACTTCGCGCCAGTCGCGCACCCAGAAGTTCCACGGCGGATAGTACTCGTAGAGCGGATTGTGGCTGAAGATGATGACCGGCTTGTCCGTGCCCCACTCGGAGAGCGTCTTCTCCATCCAGTCGAGCTGCTCGCGGCCCACGCCCGCCCACGGACCGGCAACGGTGCCGTCTAGCGCCGACATATGCCCCATCCGCTCTTCCGGCGACATGTTCTTCGCCGTCCAGTAGTCCGGGCCGTGGCCGACAGTGTCGAGACCGATGAACCGCACCCCCTTCAGGTCGAAGGTCCAGTTCCGTTCGCCGAACAGCTCCATCCACTTCTTGCCCATGTCGAGGTACCAGTCGTGCTCGCCGGGGATGAAGTGTTTCGGGACGGTGATGCCCTTCAGCAGCTCAACTCCGAGCTCGAGCTCCTCGATCTTTCCGAGCTGGGCGAGGTCGCCGCCGAAGATCAGGAAGTCGGCGGGCGGATCCATGGCCGCGACGTCTGCCGCAGCGCGCGTCAACTTGTCGACGAAACGCTGGTTCAAGGACTTCGGATAGAGATGGGTGTCCGAAATCCAGGCGAACTTGAACGGTGCCTCAGCAGCGTTCGCGACATCGATGGTGTTGATCAGCGGCCACCACGCGAAGGTCTGGCCTACGGTGGCAGCGCCGAACAGCAGCGACTTGTGCATAAAGGTACGGCGGGTGATCTGGAGCGAGTCGTCCGGGCGCACACCGGGCTGCTGCAGCACAGCATGCAATTCACGACGCATGCGGTCGAGTTCGTCAGACATTGGCGTTTCCTTCCTCCTGCCCTCCTGCGAACCGATTAAAAGCCATCGGTCCTCGCTGAGGTGGACGCGAACGACCCAACGCCGCGTCAAATATTTTCTTCTTGTTCTCTACGCCTTTACTGCTTGTTTTCGCACTGTAACTAGTTGTTTTCTCACTGCTTCTTCAACTCGATATCCAAAGTGGTGGGCTGACCGGCCGCCACAGTCACAGGGAACTCCATTGGCCCAGTGAAGGATTGCACCGCCACCAGCGTGTAGTCGCCCGGCGGGACGTCGGTGATGCTGAATTTGCCGTCGGCGCCCGTGATTGCGTAGTAGGGATTGTCCATGACGTAGATCCAGCCTTCCATCCAGCCATGCGCGTCGCAGTCGATGCGGACCGCGCCGGCGCGCGGCAGTTCGGTCGGGATGGTCTGGCCCTGATTCGGCAGGGCCAAATTGAACGCCGTCCGCTTGCCGTAATAGCCGTGTGTGTTGTGCAGCACCGGATCGCTGTTGAGGACATCCAGCGGGCCCGCGGGAATCACCGAGACCTCGGGCTTGAAGCGGCATGTGACCTGATCGAGGACCGGCGTTTGGCCAGCGGTCGGCCACTCTTTCCCGGAGGCCACCTCGACCAAGTAGACCACCGCGCTCTCGACAGCCTGGTCCGCGCCAACCCGAATCAGCGGATCCTCCCGGGGGGCACCGCAGACCGCAGTATCTTTGGTGGGGATGATCTTCTTCGTCGGCACGTTGCCGCGATAGACGACCGTGCCCTCGATGGTTCCGCCACCCTCAACTGTCCCAACTTCGTAGGATTGCGCGGGGACGCTGAGCATCGCCGTCGCAACAGTCGCAACCAGCCCGGATACGAAAAGACGCTCTTTCACGACACGCCCCTCTTGCGTCGTTTCATTGGGGAACGTGACCAGTCTCATTTAGAACGAGTCTAGAATCAAGCAAAAAAGTACGCAAACTGCGAACGGAGGATCGTTGAGGGTTCAGCGGGCTCGCTTGCGACCTGAGGACGTCTCTCAACTCGAGCTGCCGGAGGCACGATGGATCGACACTACGCATCCCTTCGCTTTTCAAGTTTCGGTCTGCCTGTCCTCGCCAGCATCGTCTTCGCGACGGCGCTGATCGCGGGCGAACTCCCCGCGCGCGCCACAGGGCCAGTGACGATCGGTGGGCCGTTCACGCTCACAGTGCCAGACGGAACGACAGTCACCGACGATACGTATCGCGGCAGATGGTTGCTGGTTTTCTTCGGCTACACATTCTGTCCCGACACCTGCCCGACGACGCTCAGCCAGGTTGCATTATCGCTCCAGAAGCTCGGCGCCGACGCTGCGAAGGTGCAACCGATCTTCATCACCGTCGATCCCGTGCGCGATACGCCCGAAGTGATGGGGCAATACACCGAGGCGTTCGATTCGCGCATCGTCGGGCTCACCGGGAGTCCACAGCAGGTCGCCGCCGTGATGGAAGAATACGGTGCTTACAGCGCCCAGCGCGAGATTGGAGCCGGTGGAGATTACCTCGTCGATCACAGCACGTACATCTATATAATTGACCCATCGGGCAAGTTCGTCAGAGGCCTCGACTCAAGCACCCGAAGTAGTGACATTGCGGATACTTTGCGCAACATTATCGCAAAATCCACGGAGTGAAGGGCTTGTGGCGAGGACGAATTTCCGGCTGTATGGAACGGTTTTAAAGAAGGACGAAGAAGGGTCGAGTAACGTGATGGGCCTGTCGCGAGCGAGCGACGCGCCGGGAGTCATCTTGCAAGACGCCTTCAAAAAGAAACTCGGGGCGGAAACGGGGGGGAAGATGGCCAATTCCTGGTCGAATTCCCGCGAGACGGGGTTTGCGAGCTACGACGGTTTCTTCGCCGACGCGGTCGCGCGCCTGCACGTCGAGCGACGCTACCGCGTGTTTGCGGACATCGAGCGAGTCGCCGGTCGCTTTCCCCACGCAGTGTGGCGCTCGCCTCACGGCCCGAAGGATGTCGTCATCTGGTGCTCCAACGACTATCTCGGGATGGGACAGCATCCGAAGGTCGTCGCGGCTATGATCGAAACGGCCACGCGGTTGGGGACCGGGGCGGGCGGTACGCGCAACATTTCCGGCACCAACCATCCCTTGGTCGAACTCGAGGCCGAGCTCGCGGATCTCCATGACAAGGAGGAGGCGCTGGTCTTCACGTCCGGCTACGTCTCCAATCAAACAGGCATCTCGACGATCGCCAAACTCATTCCCGATTGTCTGATTCTATCGGACGCGCTCAACCACAATTCGATGATCGAGGGCATCCGCCAATCCGGAAGCGAGAAGCGCATCTTCCGCCATAACGACGTCGATCATCTTGAGGACTTGTTGAAGCAGGAAGGCGCGGATCGGCCGAAGCTGATCGTTTTCGAAAGCCTCTATTCGATGGGCGGCGACGTCGCCCCAATCAATCGAATCTGTGATCTCGCCGACCGGTACGGCGCGATGACCTACCTCGACGAAGTCCATGCGGTGGGCATGTATGGAAAGCGGGGCGCCGGGATCGCCGCGCGCGACGGCGCCATGCACCGGATCGACGTGATCGAAGGTACGCTCGCCAAAGCCTTCGGCTGCCTCGGCGGCTACATCGCGGGGAGCGCCACGCTGATCGATGCAGTCCGCTCCTATGCTCCGGGCTTCATCTTCACCACCGCCTTGCCGCCGGCGATTTGCGCCGCGGCCACGGCAGCGATCCGGCACCTGAAAGCATCACAATGGGAGCGCCAGCGCCAGCAGGACCGCGCCCGGAAGGTCAAGGCGGCGCTTGGGGCGGCGGCGCTGCCGGTCATGCTCAGCGACACCCACATCGTTCCCCTCGCGGTCGGCGATCCGGCGAAGTGCAAAGCGGCGAGCGACCTGCTGCTGAGCGAGCACGGAATATATATCCAGCCCATCAACTATCCAACCGTGGCGAAGGGAACCGAGCGGCTGCGCATCACTCCCACCCCCTGCCACGAGGACATCATGATCGATCAGCTCGTCGCGGCCCTGATCGACGTGTGGAGCCGGCTCGGCCTGCCGCGGGATGGCCTTGCCTATGCGGCCGAGTGAGGCCGCTTTGGCGATAGCGGCGCAGGGAGAAGAGTAGTGACGGCCAAGCAGATCAAATTCTCGTTCGAGGCGCGCGACAGCATGCTGCGCGGCATCGACATTCTCGCGAGCGCGGTGCGGGTCACTCTCGGGCCGAGAGGGCGGAACGTCGTCATCGACAGATCCTTCGGTGCGAAGGTTACCAAGGACGGGGTGAGCGTCGCCAACGAAATCGAGCTCGGCAACAAATTCGAGAATATGGGTGTCCAGTTGCTACGGCAGGTCGCCGCCAAGACCTCGTATCAGAGCGGCGACGGCACGACGACCGCGGTCGTGCTCGCCCAGGCGATCGCCAGGAACGGCGCCAAGGCGGTGGCCGCTGGCATGAATCCGATGGACCTTAAGCGCGGCGTCGATCGCGCCGTCGAGGCCGTGGTGGCTGAGCTCGGGAAAGTTGCCAAGAAGGTCACCTCGAATGTCGAGATCGCGCAGATCGCCACCATTTCCGCCAACGGCGACACGGAGATCGGCGGCACGATCGCCGAGGCGATGCGGAAGGTCGGCAACAGCGGCGTGATCACGATCGAGGAAGGCACATCACTGGAGACCAAGCTCGAGGTCGTCGCGGGAATCCAGTTCAATCGCAGCTACATATCTCCCCACTTCATCACCAACCGCTACAAGCGGCTGGTCGAGATGGAGGACGCCTATATCCTGATCAGCGAGAAGAAGCTGTCCAGCCTGAACGAATTGTTGCCGCTGCTGGAGAAGGTCGTTCAGGCCGGCAAGCCGCTGCTTGTCATTGCCGAGGATGTCGAGGGCGAAGTCATGGCGGCATTGGTGGTGAACAAGCTGCGCGGCAGCCTCAAAGTCGCCGCCGTGAAAGCGCCCGCATACGGCGACCTCCGCAAGTCGATCCTGCAGGACATCGCCGTGATGACCGGCGGAACGGCGATCTCGGAGGATCTCGGCCTCAAGCTCGAAGATTTGTCGCTCGATGTGCTCGGGCGCGCCAAGAAGGTGACGATCGACAAGCAAAACACCACGATCTCCGGCGGCGCCGGCGCACGGAAGGACATCGACGCCCGGATCACCGCGATCAAGGCCCAGCTCGATGAGTCCGTGTCCGACCAGGATCGCGACAACAGGTACGACTTCGACCGCGACAAGCGACGGGAGCGGCTCGCCAGCCTCGCCAGCGGCATCGCCGTGATCCGGGTCGGCGGCGCTACCGAAATGGAGGTCAGGGAAAAGAAGGACCGCATCCTGAACGCCATGCACGCGACACGCGCGGCGGTTGAGGAAGGCATCTTGCCGGGCGGCGGCATCGCGCTATTGCGCGCGAGCAAAGTCGCCGGAAATGTCGCGGCGGACAACGACGACCAGAAGGCCGGAATTGCGATCGTCAGGGACGCTATCACTTGGCCGGCCCGGCAGATCGCGGCCAATGCCGGACTAGACGCCTCCGCAGTCGTCGCGAAGATTCTCGAAAGGAACGACAACGACTACGGCTTCGACGCGCAGACGGGCGAGTTCGGGGACATGATGTCGCGGGGCATCATCGACCCCGCAAAGGTGGTGCGCTCGGCGTTGCAGGGCGCGGCTTCGGTGGCCGGCCTCGTCATCACGATGGAAGCGATGGTGGCGGAGGTGCCGGGCCCGCCGCCGCCCGAGCTTCCCGGCCACCATGACCACGACGATCATCTCGACATGGAGTTCTGATCGGGCAGGTAATCGTAAGCTACGCGCGTTTTCCTAACGAGGGGAAGGCGAAAGGGGTTTTGAGCGTCTGATGGTCGCCGCGGAGCCCGCGGCGACGTAGAGGACGTATTGCGATAGCTATGCCTCTGGTCTATCAAGAGCATTCTGCATACGATGACACGAAAACGCGAGGTTCGAGTCGCGATGAAGCATGCTGCCGCCGCCGAAGGTTTGAAATCCGTGGGTTGGATGTCCGAGCAGCTGCGCCATGCCGGCCTGCGCCCGACGCGTCAGCGTGTTGACCTGGGCCGCATTCTCTTCGCCAAGGGCAATCGCCATGTCTCCGTCGAAGACCTGCACGCGGAAGCTGCGGCGGCGGGCGTGCGGGTTTCGCTCGCGACCGTCTACAACGCCCTGCATCGGTTCACGGAAGCGGGCCTGCTGCACGAAGTCGCGCTAGACAACGGCCGCACCTATTTTGACACCAACATTAGCGACCACCATCATTTCTTCGTCGAGGGCGAGGGACGGCTGATCGACGTAGTCGCCGATATCGGGGTCGACCGCCTGCCGAAGCCCCCAGCGGGCATGGAGATCACTTCCATTGAGCTGATGGTGCGCGTGCGCCGCCGGCGCTGAAGTGTCCAGCCGGCCATCCGGCCCCAGGGAGAGCCGAAAAGCGGAGCCCAGTTCACCTTACTGCCGTCCTGGCCTCCCGACCTGAACCGCATCGATCTCGCCCTCGCCAGCTCGAGGATATCGTGCTCGAGAGAGTGAGCTTGCGATAGCCGAAGGCTCTGGCCTGTCGGATGCATTCCGCGTAGGATGACGCGGGAATTTGAGGTCTTGTGGCTTCATGGGACACGCTGTTGCCGTTGAAGGTTTGGGAAGCCTCGATTGGATGGCGGTGGAACTGCGCCGGGCCGGCCTGCGTCCCACGCGCCAGCGCGTCGAGCTGATCCGTATTCTTTTCTCCAAGGGCCACCGCCACATTTCCGCAGAAGATTTGCACGAGGAGGCCGCTACGGCGGGCGTGCGGGTATCGCTGGCGACCGTCTACAATGCCCTGCACAAGTTCACCGAGGCCAGGTTTCTGCGCGAGGTCGCAATCGATAGCGGCCGCGTCTATTTCGACACCAATGTAAGCGACCACCATCATTTCTTCGTCGAGGGCGAGGGACAGCTGATCGACCTGGTCGACGGCATTGAGATCGACCACCTGCCGGAACCTCCCGAGGGCATGGAGATCACCGCGGTGGAATTGGTGGTGCGAGTGCGCCGCCGGGCTCGCCGGGCTCCCAATTCGGTTTATCAAACGGCTCCATGAAAAAGCCGGCTTGGCCGCGGAGACAGGTTCGCAGCAGACTGCTTCCACCACGAATGATTTCAATTAGATGAGGAGAGGTCGCGGCGATCTTCGCGATCTTGGGGCAACAAATCGGGCGACAGCGGGTCTCAAAACCAGACCCTTTAGCTGCCCCCGCCGAAAACGAAGACCTGGTTCGCTATTCAGAAAGAAGACCTGGTTCGCTATTCAGAAAGCAGTGCGAAATTCTTTCATCCGACCGGAA
>CAZSNV010000197.1:0-9064 GCA_964608035.1 uncultured Gemmatimonadaceae bacterium
TGAGGATCTCGTGCGCGACGAAGACCTGGTCGCGCTTGCGCCCCGTCACCTCGCGCAGGACACCGCCCTCCGTCAGCTTTCGGATATTCGCCGACGCCGCCGCTGGCGTGATCTTCAGCGTCTGCGCCGTCGTCGTCATCGTGATCGACGGCGAGACGAACAGGTTGTCGATGAGCTGTTGGAGGACGCCGAACGAGCGGGCGGACCGGAACTGATTGTGATACCGCTCGCGCAGAGCCAGCAGCGTATCCGTTTGCTCGAGGCTCTCGCTCGCCGATTCCTCCACGCCCTTCAGGAAGAACCGGACCCACTCGAGCCAGGCGCCTTTCTGGCTGACCGCCAGCAGCAGGTCCATGTACTCCTTGCGGTTTCTCTCAAGGTAGGCGCTCAGATACAGGACCGGTTCCTCGAGGCGCTTCTCGCGCACGAGCAGCAGCGGCAGCAGCAGGCGGCCGATACGGCCATTGCCGTCGCGGAAGGGGTGGATCGCCTCGAACTGGTAGTGAGCGACGGCGAGCTTGACGAGGATCGGGAGGCGTTCGTCGCGCGCGTGTAGCCGTCGCTCGAACTCGTTGAGGCAGTCGCGCATCGCGCCGGCAGGCGGAGGCACGAAGCGCGCGTCGCCAATCGACGCGCCTGGCGAGCCGATGAAATTCTGCACGTCGCGGAACTCGCCGGGGCGGTCCTGTCCGCCGCGCACCCCTTTCATCAGGACACCGTGCAGCTCGCGAATCAGGCGCAACGACATCGGCAACTTCGACCGGAGGCCGTGGCGCATCGCGCGCATGTAGTTCACGACCTCTTCGGCGTCGCCCACGCCTTCTCCGGCATCGGACGGCCCGGCGAGCTCGGCGAGCACGAGCTGTTCGGGCGTGGCGATGGTCCCCTCGATACGGCTCGAGAGGATCGCTTCACGATGGAGGAGGGGAGAGCCGACGAGGAACGGATTGACCGTACGCCCAACGGCGCCGACCAGCCGGCCGATAGCGTGTTCGGCGTCTGACAGCAGGCGGATGGCGACGTGGTCGAGCACCAGCTCGTCCGGCATCGGGTCGGGGACGAACGCCGGTACGCCAGGCGGGATTTCGACCAGCCGGCCAGGGCTTTCAGGCGAGAAGTCGGCAGTACGCACGTTATTTTAGGAAGCGCGGGTATCGGCGGCGTTATTTTAGGTTTCGAGTCGAACCTAAAATAGCACGGGCGGGCCGCCCTCGGAAGGCGGCTTTTTGCGGCGCTTCGCGCGGGGCCTCGATGGACCCTTTTCTTCCTCGGCGGCCACCAGCCGCTCTTCCTCGGCGCGCTGACGATTCAGCTCCAGCAGTCGCGCGAGCACCTCATCGCGCACGTCGTCCGGCCAGCGATAACGATGGCGGATCTTCTTCCGCGACGCCGAGGCTTCACCGTTGCCCCCCGAATCCTCTTCGTGGTCAGTGTAGAAGTCAAAGTCCGTCGGTATGTCTGACCACCCGTAAGCCTCCAGAACGCGGCGATCCATCGCCTCGTGCAGTTCGCGCAACTTCACGATATCTGGATCTCGCTCATCTGGATCGTGGAACCGGTTATACGTCCTTGTCATTCCCTCGTCGCGTCGAACCATGTGCTTCGCGCGAAACTCGTGGCTTTCGGCGCCAACCGATTCCAGCCCGGCGTTCTGACCACCATCCCCAGTTAACGGGAAAGTTTCAAAGCACGCAGCCGACGAATACATGAACCTATCTTCCAGCGACGAGCCAAAGAATCGGGCCCAGATGTCATGGACTTGCGATTGTAGGGTGGCAAAATCGGCATAGCTTGCTGTGGCGATCACATACAGGCGATGCGCGTATACGAGTCCGACAGGAAGGAAGGCAAACGCGACGTACTGAGTCACTTGAGAAATCACGAGCACGCGGTCGAGACCGCGAATCGTTTCGTACAGCGCAGGGCGCTTGTCAGCATAGTGCCACCATCGCTGCGGCAACGGCGCCCGCAATGCATACGAACCGTCCGCACCACGTCGTGTCCGTTCGGGTTTGACCTTCCTCTCGAGCACAGCGATTAAGTCCGGCCACCGGCGGGCTTCCTCTTCACTCATGTCGCCAAAGTTGATGACATATCGGTGATGCGCATGCGTCGGGCTCTCGTTGACTTCCTCCCCCCCGATGTACGGGAAGATCCGCTCCGCGTTTTTCGGATCCTTTGCAACTAACTCATGCATGAGCGAGATCGGGTTCGCGACGCCTTTCTTGTCAGTGTCGTCGAACGTGAAGCCCATCCCGAGGACAATGCTTCCTTGGAAGCTCTTCCCATCGTTCGCCTTCAGCGTAGCCGGGTCATTGTGGCCGCCGCGGTGGAAGAGGAACGCGGTGATGCGCTCGACATCGCGACCGTTGAGGTCGAACGGGCCGGCCACGTTGCCGCGCCGGACGTGCACGATGGAGACGATTACGGCGGCGCGTCCCGGCCACTTGTAGCGCTTGCGCGCCGCGTAGATCGTGCCGCCATGTGTGCAGATCCACCGCAGGCCGGTCGAGCGCGTGTCCCCTTGCGCAATCGTGTTCGTCGCAATTAGGCCGAAGGTGCCGCCGGGCCCTAACAGCGAAAAGGCTCGGCGATAAAAGAACGCCGCGAGGTCCGCGTTCCCAGACGCTTGGTCTACCGTGTTCAGCAGCCATTCAAGATAGGCCGTCCCAAGGGTCCCGCGAATATGACGTCCGCCCATGAACGGCGGGTTGCCGACGAACGTGTCGAAGCCTCCGCTGTCACGCAGGAACACTTCCGGGAACTCCAGCTCCCAGTGGAACGGCGTCACGGGATGCTTGTCTTCGCGCAGTGACGCCGCGAGCTGTTCGACATCGCTCCGTGGCGCCTGATCTTTCAGCCACAACTCGATGACGCCCGCGTTCGCCACGCGAAGGTTGTCGCGATCCTTTGGCTTCTCCCGCGCGAAGAACGACGCCACGACGACGTTGCCGATCAGCCGCACGTCGTCGAGCGCCGCGTCTGCCTCGCGTAGCAGCCGCTCCTTCTCCTTCGTGTCGTCCGAGTCGGCCATCCCGTCGATGCGCGACCGCAGCTCCATGGCCACGTCCACGCGCTCGTCCACGAGCTGGCGTAGCAGCGGCATCTGCTTCGAGGGCGCCCAGTGGAGCGACGCGATCTGTTCGCGCGAGAGGCCGACCAGCGAGTCGCCCGCTTTCAGCGCGTGGTCGAGGAACGTGAACGGGTGCTCTTTGGCGAACGTGGCCAGCCAGAGCGAGAGCTTGGCGAGGTCCACGGCGAACGGGTTCTTGTCCACGCCGTAGAGACAGCGCTGCGCGATCGTCCGCTGCGCGTGTCGCAGCACGTCCTCGTCGGGAGGGATTGGCGGCGTGATCTTGTGATGGCGCCATGCGGCGGCCAAAACCTCCCCGAGGTGCCGGCAGGCCTCCACCAGGAAGGCGCCCGATCCCATGGCCGGGTCGCACACCTTCAGCCCGAGGATCTTCTCCGGCGTCGGGTGCTCGCCGAGCGCGTCGAGGATCGGCTTCAGCGTCGTCTTCACGATCGGCGCGGTGAGCGTGCGGGGCGTGTAGTGCGATCCGGACCGCCTCCGCTCGTCGGTCGGCTGCAGGTACATGTCGCCGGCGCGAAGCGGCGTCGGCGTTGCCGGTGAGACCCGCCTCTCGAGCGCGCCGGCGAGCGCGTCGATCGTGGCCGCGTCGCGCAGAGCAGTGCCCTTGACCTCGGATGAGGCGTGCTCCTTCACCCATGCGGCGCGCTTCTCCGGCGCGACCTCGAGCAGTTCCTGAAGGTTGATGACGATATGCTCGGGCCGCAGAGCGATCGAGGGTCCCTCGGCCTGCCGCAGCGAGAAGCCCATCATCGCCTCGTAGACCGAGCCGATCTGCTCGACGTCGAGCGTCCGGTACGACAACCGTTCGCCCTGAAGCAACAGCAGGTTCTGCAGCACACGGTAGACAACGCCGTCGCTCACCCGCGGCACGTCGGCGAGCCGCTCGCCCATCACTCGACGCGAACGGTGCGCGCGCCCCTCGAGAAACGGATACGCATCGGGATCGAACAGTCGCCCGTGGCGCGCCGGCAGGCGCATCGCGCCGTGGCCGCCGCCGTCGTACACCAGCCGGAAGAGCGTCAGCAGTCGAGACCAGGCGCCAAACCGCTGCTCCATCGTGTCCGGATCCAGTCGCGTAGCGGCGCGGCGTACGCTTCGTCGCGCAGCAGCGCGTGCGACAGGATGAAACGGCTATGGGTCGTCCACGGGTTGACGCCGAAACCGCGCTCGCGCCGCTGCGTCATCACGTAGTCGCGATCGAGCACGACGAAGGTGAGTCCGAAGCGGCTGTCCATCTCGTCGCGCCATTGCAGGACGACGGAGGGCGGCGCGGAAATGACGATGCGGCGGACTTTCTGGCGGATCAGGAGCTCGCGAACGATCAGGCCCGCCTCGATTGTCTTGCCCAGGCCGACGTCGTCCGCGATGAACAGGTTCACGCGCGGCAGCAGCAGCGCCTTCCGCAGCGGCTCGAGCTGATAGGCTTCGATCTTGATGCCCGCGCGGTAGGGCGCCTGGAACAGCTTCGGATTCGTGGAGGTAACGGTATTCCAGCGAAGGGCGTGGAGGTAGGCCGCGAAGGTCCGCGGGTTGTCGAATCCGCGCTCGGCAACGCGCGTCCACGCGTCGCCCTTAGCCGGATGCGCGTCTACTTCCGCTTCCCAGAGGACCTCGAGGGGGACGCCCTGCGCGTCGTCTTCGAGGCAGGAGAGGCGAACGAGCGTCAGATCACCGCCGTCGCCTGGCTGGACATCCTCGACCAAGTACTGGCGCGTGCGAACGGAGACGATGTCGCCGGGCTTCGGCGCGACGTCGGCAAACATGCGGAAGGAGACTCGGCCGCATTATAGCGGCGGGTCCAACATGTCCTCGTCCTATCTGCGTCACAAAAGGTCAAAGGGCGTAGCGATGCCGAGCAGAGCGCCATCAGCTTGCGAAACAACCAGCGCAGGGAGACCTCGGCCGTGATCCAGTGTTTCGCGGATCTTCCCCCAACCGAGGCCGATTACCTCTCATGTAGTCGCTAAGGAGTCCGAGTGGTCGCAACGTGACCGCCATCACGTAGGTGCCTACTATCCGGGCCACAGACTCGCCGCCAATCGTCTGGTGAGCGGTACATGACGCAGACGCCCGCCCTTGGGCGTTGACACGTGTCCATTCCAAGTCCGACCGCCGGATGCAGACCTGGCGCTTCACGAGATCCACGTCGTTCCACTCCAGCGCGATCATCTCGCCGCACCGAAGCCCTTGGGAAGTGTCGACAGCCTCTCGGTGCGGGAGCTGCCAATGTGCTAGGCGTGCCCATCTCACGCGTCCACGACGAGCGTCGGAATGTCTGGACATCCTTCCCGACGAACCAGCGAAATCTCATCGAAAAATGCATCCAGCCTAGCTATAGCTAGTCGTGTGCCAATTAAAGGTTTTTAAGATGTTTGGATTTCGGGATGGGGAACCTGGTCGATCCAGGGGGAGCTGCAGTAGCTCCCCCTGGGCAACGTCCGGCTTAGCGGACGACGATAGTCGCTGAGGCGGTCGTCGACACCCCCAAACCGTTCGTTACGGTAACCGACACCGGGAAGGTCCCCGGAGACGAAAAGCTCTTCGAGAATGTCCCTGCGACGGACACTGTGGCCCCGCCCACCGTCCACCTATAAGTGGAGGGCCCTTTGTTGACGTTGGACCGTAAGAGGCTGAACCCAAAGTTCACGGTCACAGGCGCGCCAAACATACCCCTCGAAACCGTCAGGGTTCCGCCATTAGTTGCACTCAGCGATCCACTCCACAGCGAAACATTCACTGTTGGAATGGGCGCGCGGATGTAACCCGCATTGAATGTAGTGACCGGCCGGCTTGCCGTGAAAAATCCTCCTTGCAAGTTATACCCGCACTGCTGATCGACAGTGGTGACCGACGTCGACGTGTAAGCGGTGACGAACGCCGCGTGGTTCTTCAGGCTAGGCCCGTTATTGGCGATACCAATGGACTTCGGGCTAGGAGTTGGATCGACGATGTAGCCGGCTGCCTGGGCGGCGGACGCCCAATTCCTAGCATCTCCCCACGATCCGGGCAGTCCTGTCCCCGAACTCCCGGGAGAGCCATTGCCCCAGCCGGCTTCTTTTGCCTTCTGCCACGCCGCGCCCGTGCAGTTGCCAAATTGCGACTTGGAGTTCTGGCAGCACGGGTACGGATTGTCAGCACTAAACCCACAGTAGGACTTTGACACGAGAGGTACGTCGGTGGAACCGGTCGCGAGCGCTGCGGTCGACACCGTTTCAGAATTTGAGTTCGCCATTTCGATTAGTGGCGTCGTCAAACTGGTCGACGGCCCGGGAGTCGTAGGGCCAACTACCGACTCGTGGGCTCCGCCATTTCCGCACGCAGCTGTGACCGCTGCGAGGAAAATCGTGCCGAGGAGTGCGAAGAACGTCCGATGGGCTATCGCGTTAATCCTCGCCCTGGGCATTGAAGAGGCCGCCACGGGGGCTTGTCCGCGCCCGAGAGCTGACCCAAGAATCAGTCCTATTCCGGCGTCTTGGCGCAAGAAAGTCGCAAGCGGTCGGCCAAGAAAACGAGGCCTCCAGTTTGAGCCGAACGCGTGTGCTCCTTCACAAGCACCGTGAGCCGTTAGTGGATTCACACGGAATAACCGTGTCGAGTTGTCGAAACGCCAAATAAAGCTTCTGAACATCTGACCTCCTTTTGTTGCTCCTGTTCCTCAAGCGGGGGGATGCTCGGGATCGGCTCATCTGATAGAACAGGCGCCGGCGTGTGCACGACCAATGGGTCTAAAGGAGGGGTGGTTGCTGCCGGATACTGGGAGGATTACGCCTTTTGTTCGCCGAGCGCCAATCGGCCGGTTCTTAGCTGCGATTCTGTTACCCTTGGGCCCCGGCACAAGCTCAGCAGAGAGCGTTCATAACCAAGGTGGACCGATGGTCAGTCTCGAGCGCGTCACGGAGTTACTTCAGCGGTGGAAACTCAATGGCGATTTGGAGGCCGAAGAGGAACTATTCGTTCTTGTCGATCACGAGCTTCGGAAGATCGCCCAGAGCATGCTCAGGCGGGAGTCAGGATTCGACCACAAGATTGACCCTCGAGAACTGGTCAACGAGGCGTATCTGGCGCTGCGCGACTATCCGATTGTTACCGTCAATAGAGGGCCGTTCTTTCGCCTGATGGGACGGGCCATGCGCCATTACCTGCTGGACCTCGCCGACCGCGATCACGCGGCAAAACGTCCGCCCAGCAAACTTCGCGTTGTGGACACGAACGCTGCAAATGCTCTCTCCGCGGCGGTCGAACCAACGGATTACTACGTTGCGCTCGATGCCTTGCGCGACGTCAGCGCACGCCAGGCGGATGTCATTGAGCTGCGAGTCTTCGGGCTGACGAATGACGAGATCGCGGCTGACCTGGGCGTGTCGGTTGCGACGGTGAAGCGCGATGTTTCCGAAGCGCGTGCATTCCTGGCATTCCAGCTCGGACTGCCGTCCAACTGGATCGCTTAAGATGCCGATTCCCGCGCCGACACTGTCTAGAGACGGCGGCGAAATCTCACGCCTGGTCTGACTGCAGGACTTCTGGTGTCGAAGTGACGACCGTCCCGCCGGGTAGGATTCACGACGCGATCGCCACCCTGCTCAGCCTCGATTCAGCCGAGCGCACGGGGTGGCTCGAGCAGGCCTTTCCGCACGATCCCGCGCTGAGAAGCCGACTGCTGGAGGCGGTAGGCAACTCATCCGGCGGTGCCAGCGCCGCTCTCGGATTCTCGGTAAAGCAGGTCGAGGAGTCGCGGCCGCATGGAACGGTAGGGCGCTATGAGGTGATTCAGCGGCTTGGATCCGGAGGAATGGGAGAGGTGTACCTCGCGCTGGATCCGGCGATTGGCCGCTACGTCGCGATAAAGCTCCTGCACCGTGGAGTCGAGACAGAGGAACTCCGCCAGCGGTTCTTACGCGAAGCGCGCGCAGCGGGGCAGCTTCACCATCCGAACATCGTCACCATCTTCGACGTGCAGGACGACGACGGGCGATTGTTTTTGGCGATGGAATACATCCGAGGTCGGACGATCGCGGACCTCATCGAGCAGAAGGATCCGCTGTCACTTGTGCGGAAGCTTGAAATTCTCGAGGCTGTATGTTCCGGTCTGGCGCACGCGCACGGAGCGGGAATCATCCACCGGGATATCAAACCTGCCAACTTGATCGTTGAGGACGATGGAGGAACGAAGATCCTCGATTTCGGAATCGCGAAAGCCGTGGACCCGTCCTTCGGGTCGACGCAGCTCACATCCCAGCACATGGTAATCGGCACCGTTGGCTATATATCGCCTGAGCATCTGTCTGGTGGCGCGATTACTCCACGAAGCGACATGTTTGCTGCCGCGGTCGTTGCGTACGAACTGTTGACGAACACGAAACCATTCGGGACAGGGCCTCACGAGATCTCGCGCCGGACGCTGCTCGGCGACATCAGGCCAATGTCCACGACAGGTGTAACGGTTCCCGAGACCGTGGAGCGCATCGTCCTCAAAGCATTGGCGCCGCGCCCGGAGGATCGATACCAAGACGTCGCAACGTTGCAGCGTGAACTCGCGGCGGCTCGTTCTGGCCTTGCGAACCTTCACACTCGAAACCGTGCCGCGCAGCCAGCCAGCGGATCGCTGTCAATCCTGGCAGCACCGGTCGAGCCACTTGCAGAGACTCAGAAAGATAGGCGAAGGATTTCACTCGCAGTTCTCATCGGGGCCCTCAGCGCGGCTGTTGTGGCGGCTGCTCTGGTGTCGGTTGCCTTTCGGGGCAACGACCTGCAGATGCTTACGTCGATTGATTCCCCGTCGTTATCTCAGCGCGAACTCGAGAGGTCACCGTCTGCTGTCGATGCGAATCCATCGGCCGACGTCGCGCGGGCTCGTGTCCCGGTAATTCGCCAGCGCTCGCAACCGGTGACTCCCGTCGCCAATTCAGGTTCAGGGGCTGGAACTCTCGAGAACATTCCTGGGATCACAGCGCCAGCAGACAATGCGTTTAT
>CAZSNV010000198.1:0-9043 GCA_964608035.1 uncultured Gemmatimonadaceae bacterium
GGCGAACGGCCGCGCGGCTATTTCGCCCGCGTCTACGGCGCGGAGATCCGCGAGCTTCTCGTCGAGGTCGGCGGCTTTGTGTACGACTCGCATGCATTCAACGACGAGATTCCATACTTTGTTGAGGTCAACGGTACGCGGCTGGTGGTCGTTCCCTACGCAGCTGATACGAACGATGTCGGGATGGACCTCCGTCCGATGTTCCCATTCGCGCGCGGATTCACTGACTACCTGATTTCCACATTCGATCGGCTGCGCGCTGAGGCACAGACCTCTCCACGCATGATGACGGTGGCGCTTCATACGCGCACAAGTGGTCTGGCGGGCCGCTCCGCAGAGGTCGCCGCATTCCTCGCACATGCTCGCCGCCACGACGACGTGTGGTTCGCTCGGCGCCTTGATATCGCGCGGCACTGGATCGCGACACACTGATCGAAAGGCGGCACGAGGAGTTAAGTCGGATGCGGAAGACACCAGGCCCAAGCACTAACGCGCTGGAACGCGACTACCTGCCAAAGCTAGCGCGTCGAGTGGAGATCGTCGCTGCAAAGACCGCGCTTGTGGTCGTGGACATGCAGTACGCCACGGCATCACGGCACCACGGCCTCGGCAAACATCTGCAAGGGCAAGGCGACTTCGATTTCGCACGATGGCGCTTCGACCGGGCAGAGCGGGTGGTCGTACCCAACATCGCGCGGCTGATCGCCGCGTTCCGCGAGAAGAATCTGCCTGTCGTCTACACCCTCAACGGTGGCGTCAAGCCGGACTACAGCGACACGCCCCCGATCATGCGTGAGACCTACCGGGCCAGCAACAATCACGTTGGCACAAAGGAGCACGACATTCTGGAAGAGTTGAGACCGTCGCCATCCGACTTCATTGTTCCGAAGACGACGGTCGGCGCGTTCGCGTCGTCGAACATCGATACATTGCTACGTTCACTAGGCGTCGACGTTCTCGTGTTCGTCGGCTACAGCACGAATGCGTGCGTCGATCAGACGGCGCGCGTAGCGGCGGATCTCGGCTACGCATGCATCCTTGTGGACGATGGGTGCGGCGCCGCTACCGAGGAATACCACAGGTCGGCGGTCACGAACTTCGCGCGCATCTTCGGCCGCGTGGCCATGACGGATGACATCATTGCTGCGCTGGTCGCGTTGCCCGCAGACGGCGACCGTCACGAAGCCTAGTTCAGCACTCCCGACGCGCGAAGCCGCGCGATCTCGCCCGGCGAGAGCCCCACGATGTCGCGCATTGCGGCCTCTGTATGGCTTCCGAGCACAGGGGCGGCGCCGAGATGCGGACGTCGCCCATCGAACAGCCACGGCACGCCCGGCATTGGTCGGACTCCGACGACGGGATGGTCGATCTGCTGCGCGAAGTGTCTCGCTGCCAGATGAGGGTCGGCGATGACCTCGAGTATGTCGAGAACCGCCCCTGATCGGATCCGATTGCCCTGAAGTGCCCCCATTGCCTCGGCCCGGGTCATCGACTGCACCGCCGTTACCAAGTCCGGCGAGACCCGCTCGCTAACGGCGAGGTACTTCCCCGCCTCCGATGTCCTGAGGAAGCGCGCGGGGTGCGTGCCGAGCGGCTCGCCAGCAGCAGCCGTGGGGAGAAGTCCGGCCATCGCATTCATCATCACGTCGAGCATGCTGATCTGGACCGAGCTGCCGCAGCCCGTGCGAGCGCGGAGCATGAGTGCTTGGAGAAGCGCGGAGGCCATATACGCACCGGCGAGAGCGTCGGGCATGATCGCTCCGACGAGCCGCGGCTGTCCTTCGCTGTCGGGTATCGCGCTTGCGAGCCCCGTGAGCGCCGTGACCCCGGCGTGGTTTGCGACGTAGGAACCCCACGGCCCGGACCGCCCGAAGGCGCTGATTGAGGCAACGATGATGTCGCCACGGATAGCCTGCAGTTCGGCATAGGACAGACCAAGATCCGCGGCCGCGCGTTTCGAAAAGTTCTCGATCACGATATCTGACCGGCGGACGAGGGCAGCCAACAGCCTACGGCCCTCCATCGTCTTCAGGTCGAGCTCGACGCTCCGCTTCCCACGGTTCACGTGGTTGAAATTCGTGCTTGCGTTGTATTCAGGCTTCCCTGCGAAAGGTCCGTACATGCGTGGCACCGGCCGTCGGCGGCTTTCCACGAGGTACACCTCGGCACCAAGCGCGACCAGCAACTGGCTCGCGAGCGGCCCCGCCACCATCTGAGTGAGGTCAACGATGCGCACTCCGGCTAAGGGTGCGGGGGAGGGCTCCGTGCGACGGACAACTGCAGGAGGGGGTCCGTTTGTTGCGCGCGAGGCGTAGCGGTCGGCGCGGCGATGGCCGTTAATCAGGACTGGATCGGCGGGAAGTGTCAGCCCGTTGATGGTTTCAAGTGAGTTGAGAGTTCGCACCTGCTCTGATCGCAGGGATGTGGTGAGATCGAGGACCGCAACACACGGGACGCCGCTACGCTGCACCTTCTCCATTAGAGCCTGGCCATTGTTGTCCTTGGCCCACTCGCGAAGACCTTCGTGGAGCGCCTCGATATTTTCGGCCCTTGCTTGCACGGTCGCGAACCGCTCATCTGTCGCCCATGGGGGTGACCCCATTGCATCTACGAGCGCTGCCCAATGCCGGTCGCTTGTGGCGACGATCACCAGGTATCCGTCGGCTGTCTTGACATAAAGGTTCGGCTCGAGCATCCGTGCCTTCCGCCGCCGACCTGGAGCGGTGCCACCGTAAACGGCCGTACCCCAGTCCATGATCATCATTGAGACAACGGCCTCGAGCTGGGCGACTTCGACAAATTGAGCTCCGCCCGGGAAGCCGAAACGCGGCAATAGCGCGCCCAGCACTGCCACCGACGCCGTGACGCCCGCGCCGAATTCGGCGAGGCGGGCGAGGCTCTGGACCGGCGGCTGGATTTCACCTTCTTGTCGATCGGGGTAACCAGGCGTGCAGTCGGCCAGCCCCGAGAGCGCGGCAATCACAACATCGTCCGATCGGAAATCGACATAAGGTCCTTCTCCGAAGGGCGGGATGCAGCCTATGACAAGACCTGAGTGGCGCCGTGCCGACTCTGTTGGATCGAACGCGTGGTCGGATTGCCGCGTATAGATCAGGACATCAGCCTCATCGATGAGACTTTCCAGGGTTCGCAGCGGCTCCGCGACGACCTTGCCCAGATCCGCGAAGCGGTCCCAGGCGTCAGCGGCGCCCTCTGTTCCAGGCAGCCAAACCACAGTGGCTCCTGCATCCGCCAGCACGCGACCGCAGAGGCGACCCGCGAAGTCGGTGGTCGCGTCCACGACCCGCAGGCCCTCAAGCGGTCGGCCGCCCATGGGTAGACCATCGCTGCTTGCTCGTTCTTCGTCCATCTTTCGACGCCTCCCACTTGGCGGTGCGCGCTGGGCACCGTCCAGCCACGAATTGACAGGAACCGCGTCACATATATAGATTGTATACAAATGTCTTTTTTCTTTATCGCGTCGCGACGGATAGCTTCATAGCCAGATGATCTGGGGCGAGTGAGCGAGGTCCAACGTGACGTTTGCGCCGGCCTGCGCCCTTACTGACTCGATGGCATCCGAGACCGGGCACGTAACACCGGAGGACATGGTCGGCGCGGTCGCGCCGGTTGGCGTGTGATGCCGGGATCCCTTCGCGACCAATGCGCCATCGTTGGTATCGGCGAAACTGACTTCTCTAAAGACTCCGGACGCAGCGAACTGCAACTCGCCTGCGAAGCGATTAGCGCAGCCCTCGACGACGCGGGACTCGAGGTCCGAGACATCGATGGGATCGTCCGCTACGAGATGGACACAAACCAGGAGATCGCCGTGGTGTCGGCGCTCGGCGCGAAGAACCTCCGCTACTTCGGCCAGGTTGGCTATGGCGGGAGCGCGCATTGCGCCGTGGTCGCTCACGCCGCAAGTGCGATCGTGGCGGGTCTCGCCGAAGTCGTGGTGTGCTTCCGGGCTGCGAACGAGCGGTCAGGTGTCCGTTTTGGGCTTCCGATCCCAAAGTGGGAGCCCGGTGTGGACGGAATACAGGCGTTCACGGCTCCGTTTGGCATGCTGAGCCCGGTGCACCGGTTCGGAATGTTCGCACGGCGACACATGATTCGATACGGGACGACGAGCACGCAGTTCGGGCACGTCGCCGTGACCATGCGCGAACACGCGCAGCGCAATCCTCGCGCGATGATGTATGGGCGCCCGATGACTCTCGAGCAACATCAGCAGAGTCGCATGATCTGTGATCCACTCCGACTCTACGACTGCTGCCTGGAGACTGACGGAGCCGTGGCCATCGTCGTCACCTCCGCCAAGCGTGCGAGCGATTTGAGGCAGCGACCCGTTTACATCATGGGCGCAGCTCAAGCGACGGGACCTGACCCGAACGGAATCGTCTTTCGGCCGGACCTCTCGGTTTCGGAGGCAATGTTCGCCGCGCGCGACGTGTACGCGATGGCGGGGGTAGGACCAGCGGACATAGACGTCGCGCAGATTTACGATCACTTCACCCCGCTGGTCTTAATGGCGCTTGAGGCATATGGCTTCTGTTCCCCCGGCGAGAGCGGACCGTTCGTCGAGCAGGGGGAGATTAAGTGGCCCAATGGACGGCTGCCCGTGAACACACATGGAGGGAACCTCTCCGAGGGCTATATCCAGGGACTCACTCACGTTTCGGAGGCGGTACGACAGATGCGCGGCACATCGACCTGCCAAGTTGCGGACGCGGAAATCACGCTCGTGGGTAGCGCGACGGCACAGGTGTCGAGCGCCCTGATTCTTCGTCGATGAGCGGTACGGTCACAGTCCCACCATTGGTGCCCCACCCGGATAGGGACAGCAAACCGTTCTGGGACGGTTGCCGAGAAGGCAAGCTGCTATTGCAGCGCTGCATCTCATGCAGAAGCTGGCGTTACCCGCCGCGGCCGGGCTGCCCGAAGTGCGGTGCGCCAGAGTCCGAGTGGGTCACGGCCGCAGGTCGGGGATTCGTGTACTCATGGTTCATCGTCCACCATCCGGTCCATCCGTCGGTCCGCGATAAGGTCCCGTACAACGTCGTGCTGGTTGAACTGGATGAAGGGCCGCGCATCGTAAGTCAGCTCATCGACACGGACTTCTCGAAGATCCACGAAGGGTTGCGCGTTGAGGTCGTGTTCAATCAGCTGGCGTCGGGGGTCGTGCTGCCGAACTTCCAGCCCTTGGTTGAAGGAACCGCGATTGACTGAGATCGCATCGCCCCTCGTTCTCGAGCGGCTGGGCGAATGGACCGATGTGTTCGAGGTCAGTGTGGAACTCGAGCACGCGGAGCGCTATGCCGCCGCCGTCAATTACCCAGCGGCCCAACTTCGGAAGGGCGATTTCGTGCCACCCATCTTCGCAGCGCTGATGACACGTAGGGCACTGCACACCGCCACGGCCTGGATCCTGCCGCCGGACCTCGCACGCACCGCTTTGATGGTGCACGGCGAGCATGATCTCCATTTTGAGCAAGCTCTGCGCGTAGGCATGAGACTCCGTACCCGCGCGCTACCGGTCGGCGTGCGCGTCGGCCACGCGGGCACTGCCCTCCTTTTCCAACTCGAGACACGCGACTCCGATGGTGAGCTAGTGAGTACCCAGTTCCACACTTCGTTCCTACCGGGCCTCACTCAGGGGCGCAGCGGTGGCGGGGACATCCCGGAGCATCGCATGCCTTCGGGCCTCGAACTGCGTCGACCTGAAGCGACGTCAGTGGTCAGCTTCGCCAAGGATCAGACCTACCGTTATGCCGATGTATCTGGGGACCACACGCCGATACATGTCGACGATACTTTCGCTCGCTCGCGTGGCTTTCCCGGCGTCATTGTCCACGGGCTGTGCACGATGGCCGTCGTAACGCGCGGCCTCGTGGAGGTGCTCGCCGAAGGCGACGCAACTCAAGTCCGGCGTGTGGCAGTCCGCTTCTCTCGGAACGTCTTCCCAGGTCAGAGCTTGACGAGCCACGTGTGGTCAGGTCGCGAAGACCGGGCCCATCACTTCGAGACGGTCAACGATGCCGGGGATCGAGTAATCGCACACGGGCTGATCGCTCTCCGTTAGTTGCACGCGCGGCGGCAGAATCCGCGCTGCGTAACGTTGAGGATTCACGACGGCCAGTGACACGCTAACCACGAGTTCTCGCCGCGCGCCCTACGCCATTGATGCGACGAATTCGCCCTCAAGTTTCCGCGTGTCGTCCAGGCGAACAATCTCGTAGAGCTCCTCGGTGGGAACCATGTGGTCCTCGAACCCTGCACCTGAGCCATGCTCCTTGAGGTGCGACAGCGACTCATCGATGGCGAACACGGCGGCGCGCGCGAGGACTTCCGTGTATAGCAGCACGTTGTACCCATACCTACCCAACTCTTGGGCCGAGACGTCGGCGAAGCGTGTGGGCGCATTCACGAGTGGTACGCGACCAGACCATCTGCGGCCAACGTCTTTGACAACATCGAGGGAGCGGCTGATCACCATTACAGCGTCAGCGCCCGCCACTTCATATGCATGCATCCGCTTGAGAGCTTCGTCGGCGCCCAGGCCTGCTCCGATCGCGTCGGTCCTTGCGATGACGTAGAAGTCATTGCTTCCTTGCGCGAACTTTGCGGCCTTGATCTTGCCGACCATCTCTTCCATCGAAACGACCGACATGTCGCCTTTGCCGTACTGGCCGCATCGCTTCGGAATCGCCTGATCCTCCATGTGCACACCGGCGACACCGCCGCGAACGCATTCGCGCACGGTGCGCACCACGTTGATCGCGTTGCCCCATCCATTGTCGATATCCAGGATCACCGGGATATTGACGGCGTTTGCGATGTTGCTTCCGCGGGCGATGGCTTCGGTCGCGGTTAACAAGCCGACATCGGGCATGCCAAGTAGCGCAGCGGCGCCAAGGAACCCGCCAATATGTACAACAGGGAAACCAGCGCGTTCCACCCGGCGAGCCGATATCGCATCGTAAGCAGTCGGTACGAGCAGGGTCTTATCCCTCGTGATCACGTTTCCGAGTTGATTCCTTGCGGTCATGAAATCGCTCCTTTTACATGTTTGGTGGTTCGACGCGAGGAAGGAGAAGAAGGCTCGCTTCGCTTCTCTTCTGCTTGTCGCGCCACCTCGAGATTCCACTGAAGATGGCGGCGCAGTTCGGCCGCGGCGCTCGTTGCATCTCCGCTGTTGATAGCCTTCACGATGCTCTCGTGGTTCCGCTGCACGCGACGCATTCCCGCACCGCCGAGGGGTGGATGGAACACAGTCGTGTTTCTAAGCACGTCCAGCATGTCAGAGAGCGCCGCAGAACCTGACAGCTGGCCCAGCAGTGCGTGAAATTGCGTTGATTCGCGCCGGAATCGGGTGAGATTCGACTCTCTCATGGTTTTCCGCGACTGGTCGAGGGAACGCTCCAACTCGAGCACCGCTAGTCGCCCACCTTCATTCATCAATCGGACGACGGCGAGCTCCTCTAGGGCGACACGAATTTCGTAATTCTGAGTGATGCGCGAGAAGTCGCGCGGCGCGACTATTACGCCTCGGTGCGGACGCCTGACCAGCAGGCCTTCCGCCTCGAGCACGGCGAATGCTTCGCGAACGGGAGTGGGACTTACTCCTAGACTCTCGGCCACTTCCTGCTGCAACAGTGGTGTCCCCGGCTTTAGTCGACCTTCGATGATCTCGCTACGAAGGTATTCAGCCACCACGTCCATCTTGGTCAAGTGAATCAACGCGATCGGCGCGCGCGCCCGCCGTTTGCTCGCGAGCTCGTCGTTCATAGCTGTTCCCCATGATGGCGAAGACTGGATCTCATCGAACGAATCTTCTTGCTGGCGCGGCAGCATTTGGCGCCGCAAGCAGAGAGCGCGCAGAAGCGACGTAGTAGCGCCAGATTCCTTCAACGTACGCCGCATTTAGCGTGCTCTGCCTCTTTTGGATGCTCTCCGGCGACATCCTGATGGGTTTGCCCACTAATGTCGCGATGAGTTGCATATTCGCTGACTGCTCGAGGTTGATCAGCCGCAGCGCTGCAACATGCAGATCCGGCGCAGTGAGAACGACTCCATGCGCCGGCAGGAGGCAACAAACAGAGTCGCCCATAGTCGCGAGGAGTGCCTCGGCTTGTGCCTTGGTCCGTACTGAGTCTGGTGATGCGTGTATCTGAATGGGTCCTCCAGTAACGTCCGCGCCACGGATGAACACCGGCTCAGGCGATAAACCGCCGATGCTTAGGGCGACGGTGACGCGAGGATGCGCGTGAACGACGCTAGTGACCTCGCGTTTCGCACCGTACATCGTGGCGTGAATCGCGGTCTCGATAGGCGGTGGGCCGTCTCCTTCAAGTATTCGTCCATCGAGGTCAACGCGCAAAATATCGTTGGCAGTGGTTACCGTAGGATCGCCTCCCGGTGCGACGTCGAGCGCCACGCGAGCACGCCGAATAAGAAAACTGTTTCCATCTGGGCTTCTGACGCTGATATCGCCGGCGTAGTCGAACAGTCCGAGCGTGTGCAGCACGTCGTAGACCTCGGCGAGCTGGTGTGGACCATCCTCACCAGCTCGCGTCGTCGAGTCAGCTTTCGCGCGGCGCGTCTCGGATGGGCGGCGCCCACCGGATTCCGGCGCGCGTACGCCCAGCTTCCTAGCCCGTGGCATGCCGGAGTTCGTGCCGAAGCTGGATCTTCTTAGCTTGCGCGATCGTGCGAAGCAACTGTATGAGCGGGAGGTAATCCTCCTGCTTCACGCCATTGAGCCTGCGGAAACCACCCGAGTTTACGGTCGCACCATCGATGGCCCCTGCGCGTCCGCATTCGGTTGCGAGTATCCGCTCGGATTCGACGGTGTGGAGCACGTCGAGATTGTCCAGTGCCGCGCCGAGTGCGGCGCTGAGACCATAGCTGCCAAAGTTACAGGCGGTCGTCACGATCAGGCTTTCGGTTTCCACGACGCTGGCAAGACCACCACCGCAGGGACACTGGCACTCGTTGCCCCAAGGCATGAGCTTGCGCACCGTGTCGACGATCCTTCCCG
>CAZSNV010000199.1:0-8999 GCA_964608035.1 uncultured Gemmatimonadaceae bacterium
AAGAAGCCCGTCGAGGCCCACGCGAAACACTAGCCCGCCGCGCGCGCCGGCGTCCGGGCCCCAGGGCGCGGTCGAGATCCGCGACCAGATCGTCTGGATGCTCCAGGCCCACCGACAGGCGCACCATGCCCTTCGTCACCCCCGCGGCGCGGAGTTGGTCGTCGGTGACCCCATAGTGCGACGTCAGCACGGGCAGGCTGCAGAGACTCTCCGTCCCCCCGAGACTGGCCGCCCGGCGGAAGACCTGAAGGCGATCGAACAGCCGGCAGGCGGTGCGATAGCCTCCGGCGACCTCGAAGGAGACCATGCCCCCAAATCCGCGCATCTGCGCCCGTGCGATCGCGTGATCCGGGTGCGACGGCAGGCCCGGATAGCAGACGGTCCGGACGCGGGAGTCCGCGGCCAGCCAGCGGGCGATGGCCATCGCGTTGCCGTTGTGCCGGGCCATGCGGACCCCGAGGGTCTTCATCCCGCGCGCGAGCGCATAGGCCGAGGCGGCGTCCATGACGCTGCCGAAGAGCCGGCGCGACGACTGCAGGCGATCGATGAGGGCGCGCGACCCGACGAGCCCGCCCGCCAGGACGTCACTGTGCCCGTTCAGATACTTCGTCGCCGAATGCATGATCAGATCGATGCCGAGCGACAGGGGCTGCTGATTGGCGGGGCTGGCGAAGGTGTTATCGAGCATGGACAGGACGCCGCGGGCGCGACAGGCCCGGGCCACCCGCCGGATGTCGATGCACCGCAGCGTCGGGTTCACGGGCGACTCGAACCAGACCACCTTCGTCGCCGGCCCGATCACGCGGCCGAGATCGGCCAGTTCGTCCAGCGAAACGAAGCGCACCGTCACACCGAATCGCGTGAGGCTCTGCGTCAGGAGCTGCAGGGTGCCGCCGTAGATGGCCGAGCTGCACAGCAGCTCGTCGCCCGCCGAGAGCAGCCCGAACAGGGCGGTCGTCGTCGCGGCCATCCCGGATGAAGTGAGTAGCGCGGCCGCCGCGCCCTCGAGCGCCGCCAGCTTGAGTTCCGCGGCCTCGACCGTGGGGTTGGCGTAGCGCGAGTACAGATAGGTGTTCGCTCCTCCTCGCTGGTGCGCCTCGAGCGCGGCCGCGCTGTCAAAGACGAACGTGCTGGTCGCGTAGATGGGCGTCGTCAGCGGCGTGGCGCCCGGGCGCGCGCCTTCGCCAAGGTGGAGGACGTCGGTCTCAGGATGAGCCATGGGGATTAGAGGTTAGCAGCTATCTCAGAAACCGGATTGGCCCATGTTAAGCTCGGGTCGCTCGCTTCGTTCCAGAGCGGTATAAACGGCACCGCCGGCTCGCGTTCCGCTGAGTTACCTGGCTGCCACCTTTCTCATGCCTACTCCCAACCGTTCACTTCGCATCCCGCTTCGGGGCCTTAGTAGAGTCGCGTGGGGGACCGCCAGGCAGCGAGAGCCGATCACGATCGGCGTCCCGCTCCCACGGGGCCTGACGTCATCGCCAGCCGACTTCCTCGTGGAGACGCCGCACGGCGGTCCCATCGCCGTCCAGGTCCGGCCGCTCGACCGTTGGCCGGATGGCTCCCTGCGCTGGGCGCTACTCGACTTTTTTGCAGAGGCCAGGCGGGGCGAAGCCGTCGACCACACGCTTGTCGTTGGACCTCACGCCGAGGGCAGCGGCGATGTTGCGCTTCGTGTTGCGGCGGCGCCTGGCCATGTGCAGGTCGCGACGGGCCGGGCGTCCTTTGCGTTCGAAATCGGCGGCGGGTTTCCCTTCTCTGCGCTCGATGCGGGAGGCGTGGCGCCGATCGATACCGCGACATCGGGGTTCTGCATCCGACGGCAGGAACGACGTGTGCCCTTTCGCGTGTCGGCCATCGTCGTCCACGATACGGGGCCGTTTCGGGCCGAGATCGAAGTGGGCGCGACGGCGACGATATCCACCGCGGCCGATGCTCCGCTGCAAGTGTCGGCCCGCGTGGAGCTGTTCGCGGGAAGTGCGACGGCGCGTGTGTCTCTCACAGTACGCAATCCACGTCGTGCGCGGCACCCCGGGGGCTACTGGGAACTGGGTGACGCCGGGTCGGTCCTGCTCCACTCGGCAGTGCTCGTGCTCAACACGACCGCGCCCATCGGTCGCGTTCGATGCGCCCCTCAGTTCGGGGCGCCGCTCGAAGATGTAGATGTGCCGTTCGAGATCTATCAGGAGTCGAGCGGAGGGGAGCGCTGGAACGCGACCGTCCACCGGAATCGTCACGGTCACGTGCCGCTGCGATTCCGCGGCTATCGGCTGCGATCAGGAGCGTCAGCGCGTACGGCCAATCGAGCCAGTCCTGTCATCGTCGCCGAGACGTCTTCGGGATCGATTGCAATTGCGGCACCCCAGTTCTGGGAAAACTGTCCAAGCGCCATCACCGTCGACGGCACGACGATCGAGTGCGGGTTCTTTCCACCGCAGGCCCCGGACCTGTACGAGCTGCAGGGAGGCGAGCAGAAGACACGCGTCTTCGTGATTGCGTTCGGCGAAGAGACTGTGTCGAGTCCTCCGCTCGTCTGGTGTCACGATCCGCTGGTCATCTATCCGACGGCCGAGTGGTGCTGTGACACCAGCGCCGTGCCCTTCTTGCACAGAGCGGCCGATGACACGACCCGTGCCTACGCCGAGCTCGTCGCTCTCGGCCTCGATCCCGCTGTCGGGTTCGTCGGGAAACGTGAAGTGGCTGACGAGTACGGCTGGAGACATTTTGGAGATCTGCCTGCCGACCACGAATCGGCGTTTCAACCGCCGGACCAGCCGTTCGTTTCGCACTACAACAATCAGTACGACGCCGTCGCCGGCTTTGGTCTTCAGTTCCTGTTGAGTGGAGATCCCCGGTGGTGGCGCCTGATGCACGAACTGGCCCACCACGTCATCGACATCGACATCTATCGCACGCGTGACGACAAGTCCGCCTACAACGGCGGGCTGTTTTGGCACACCGATCACTATATCGACGCGGGGATCTCGACCCATCGGACGTACCCGCGGCAGAGCAAGGCGAGTGGCGGACCCGCGGCCGCGCACAACTATAACCTCGGGTTGATGCTCCACTACTTCATCACCGGGGAACGAGCGTCGCGGGAAGCGGCCGTCGGTCTCGGCCAATGGGTGCTCAACATGGACGACGGCCGGCAGACCGTGTTTCGGTGGCTGGCGCCAGGGGCGACGGGTCTGGCGAGCTTCACCGTGAACGATCACGGTCCCGGGCGTGGCGGCGGCAATTCGGTGCTCGCTTGCCTGGTCGCGCATCGTCTGAGCCGTGACCTGGCGTTCAAATCGAAAGCCGAGGAGCTGATACGACGTTCGATTCATCCGCGCGACGATATTGCCGCACGCGGTCTCTCCAACGCGGAGACGCGATGGTCCTATACGGTGTTTCTCCAGGCGCTGGGGACGTATTTGCAGCAGAAGGCGGACTGGGGCGAGTGTGACGAGATGTTTGCGTACGCGCAGGCAAGCTTGCTGCACTACGCGACATGGATGACACGCCACGAGTACCCGTACCTCGACCGCCCGGAGCTGCTCGAGTATCCGACGGAGACTTGGGCCGCCCAGGACGTCCGCAAGGCGGACGTGTTTCTGTGGGCGGCACTGCACGCCGACGCCGCCGAACGAGCGGCATTGTTCGAGCGCGCGGATTTCTTTTTTCAGACGTCGATTCGCACGCTGCAGCGATTGCCCGGCCGGCACTACACACGGCCACTCGTGCTGCTCTTGTCGAACGGCGTTCGGCAGGCGTGGTTCCAACAGCATCGGTCGGCGCTGCCCGACGCTTCTCAGGGGCCGAGGGCGCTGGTGTGGGATCCCCCCGTCGCATTCGTGTCCCAGAAAGAGGCGGCGATTGGCCGCGCCAGGCGGCTGGCGATCGGCTTGCTGGCGGCCGGCGTCTTGCTCTCCTGGTGGCTACTCGGGCACTGATACGGCGTGCAGGCCCGGTTTGCGAGCCACAAGAAAAATCCCGGATACCGCCAGGTCTTCTAGCGTCGACGTGTTGAACGGCCTGGTGAGTTGCGGACGGACACTCGCAAGCTCGTGCTGTTCGGGCCGGCTCCTGATGTCAATCGGCCAGCGGATCGTACCAAGTGGAAGCTCTTCCGCTTGGAGGCTCAGATGCGTCACGATGATTGACGGAGCGTATCCATCCCGGATCGCCAGCGACTCCCACGACGAGGTCCGGTGTCGGTTAAGAGTTGGATCGGGTGAAGACAGAAACGTCCACAGCCATGCTGGCGCCTTGAGAAACGCCAGCGGGTGCACTGAGGCGTAGAACCCGTGGTTTCGAAAATCGATCTTGTGCACCAGCAGGCCCCCTGGCGTCGCGAGCGTGTGCATGCTCGACCAGGCGGATGCCGGGTCGAAGACGTGCTCGAGAACGGCACGCGAGATGATGCAGTCATAGCTCTCTCCGGGTAGGGTGGACGCGGCGTCCTCGATGGCCAGGTCGCCCAGCACGCGCACGGGCGGTCCAGGCACACCCTCGGCGTTGAGCGCGGCCCGCGCGCGCTCACGTGGGACAGGGGCCAGACCGGCGATGACCTCCTGGTAGATTGCACGGTTCTTCCCCTCGTCCCTTGCTGGCGCGAACCGATCCAGACACGTCACGTCAGCGGCGCCGTGGGCCGCGAAGAGCAGAGCGACGCCCAGGTTGTCGCCCGGGCCGATCTCCAGAATTCGTCGACCGGAAAGATCGGTGGTCCGTAACCCCGAGACGTCAAGGTAGTCGTGAAACACCCGTGTGACGTACTCCGCGCCTTCTTGGACGCTGTGAGTCCGGTGAGTGGCTCCCGAGAGGTGGTGCCGAAGACCCGCACGATAGAGTAGTTGTCCCGTGCAGTAGTTCAGCGTGAGCAGCACCGCGGATCGATCGCGAATACGCTCGAGGACTGGACGCATTGGTACATTCTAGGCCCAGTGCAAGCGCTTTCTGGCTCGGCGTGTCAAGTGAAACCCTCGAAATGCCCGACCAACTCGCGGAGTTTGATGACGAAACCGACGCGGAGACACGGACGGCGTTTCGAGCGACGACGAGTAGACACCAAGAGCTGAGACGTCGCAAACCGCGGATCGCGCGGCAGCGGGCCGCGCCCAAGTTGGATTCGGTCCGCCGAGGTGTTTCTGGATGACGGGGATCCGAGTTGTAGGCGGCAGGGTGTAGTATCCGTATGTTCGTTCTGCTTTCCTCTTTCGAAAGGCTTCGCCGTGTCCTCGACGACGGCCGCTAGGCAGGCTGCGGGTTCGCTCGCGTGGGCGTACGTCCGGATCGGGGTCGTCTCGACCGTACGTCCTCTCTGGATGGTCGGACGCTAATCGGATGCCTGGCATCGTTGGGGTTGTCGGCACTCGCGGCCCGGAGGACGCCGTGCGTCGTTTCAACGTCGCGCGCGACCGTATGCTGCGGCATGCAGGAAGCTCTGCCGCAAGCACATCCGCGGCAGACGGATCCTGGTGGTTCGGACGGATCGATCTCTTCGATCGCGGCACCGTCGCGTCGGTCGCATTCACCGGTGTTCTTTACAACGAGTGCGAGCTGCGCACAGCCATGGGAGATGGCGCGGCCCTCGACTCCACTGAAACACTGGTTGAGACCCTGTATCAACGATATGGTCCCTCTTTTGTCGAAAGACTTGAGGGCGAGTTCGCTCTGGCCGTGGTCGACGCGCCGGCGCGTCGGGTGCTGCTGGCCACGGACCCAATTGGCAACTACCAGATCTGCTGGCGCGCGGACGTTGACGGTCTTGTGTTCGCGTCCGATCTCTCCGCGTTACTGCGAGCATCACGGACCACACCGCGCTTGGACCTTCGGGCCGTCTCGGACTACCTGACGTTCGGCGCCGTCTTGCAGGACCGTACGCTCGCCGAGGGCGTTCGGCTTCTGGATCCTGGAACCATCCTCATTTACGACGCCGACACGCTGACCGCTACGTCGCGGACGTACTGGAGGCTCGAGGCGCTCTTCGACGATCCTGTGCACGACCAGGCGCGGTATTTCGAAGACCTCGAGGGAACATTCGGTACCGTCGTCCGCCGCGCGGGCACGAGCCAGCGGCAGATGGGCCTCTCCCTATCAGGCGGCCTGGATAGTCGTGGGCTGCTGAGTCAGTTGAGCGATCTTGGACCCACGCTCCGCACGTACACGCTGGGCGTCGAAGGGTGCGCAGATGAAGCCATCGCGGCCCGACTGTCTCGCATGGCACGCACGACACACACGTTCTTCCGACTCGACGACAGCTACCTGCGAGACTTCCTGCCGAACATGGCGCGCATGGTCTCGATGACCGACGGTATGTACCTCAGTCACGGACTCACCGAGATGCTGGTCGTGCAGTTTCTTGCCGATACCGGCATACAGGTCCTGCTGCGCGGACACGGTGGCGAAGTGGCGAAGGCTCATCTGGCCTGGCCTCTCCACACCGACGAGCGGGTGGGGGCCATGACGACCCTGAAGGAGTTGGTGCCTTATCTGAGCGCCCGAGCCAACTATGTGACCCCAGGGCTGCCGCTCTCACGGGTCTTCACGCCGGAAGCCGCTCGGGCGGCGGGAGGCGGCGCCGCCGAGTCATTCGAGTCGGCGCTGAAGGGCACGCATCTCAATCCGGCGCAGGCGTGTACCTTCCTCTATCTGCGCGAACTGCACCGCCGCTTCACCGTGCCCTCCGTCGAGTTGTTTCGCACGAGAAGCGAGGTCCGGATGCCGTATGTCGCCCCCAGTTTCTTGCAGGTGTTGCTGCGCGCGCCAGCGGCCTGGCGCGACTCGACGGTCATCCATCGGAGGCTCATCGCCGCTGGCAACTCGAAACTGCTCAAGGTCAGGAATTCGAACACGGGAGCGCCCGCCGACGCTGGACCGAATCTCGAGTTCGTCATGGATAAAGTCAACACGCTCCTCAAGCGGCTCAACGTTCCGGGATACCGGCACTACCATTCGTTCGACGCGTGGATGCGCCAAAACCTCCTCGAGAGTGTCGAAGCCGAGTTGCTGGCGCCCGCGGCCCGCGTGCAGGCGTTCGTTCCGCGCGCGACGCTGGCCTTGCTGGTGGACGAAACCCGACGTGCCGCGGCTGACCACAGCTATCTGTTGCAGATTCTGCTGATTCTTGAGCTGTGGCAGCGAGAGAACGGCGTCGAGGCGGCTGCTTGAGGGTGTTTGTCTATGCCACGCTGGCGTCGGCGCTCGCCGTAGTCCCGATTGCACCCCCTGCGAAAGCGCAAGTCCCCGACCCCTGTGCGCCGCGGGCCGCCACGGGCCGGTCAGTCAACGTGCGAAACGTCGCAGACCTTGAGCGCGCGATTGGAGTGGCCCGGCCTGGTGACGACATCCTGCTGGCCGATGGCGAGTATGCGTTGACCCGCATGCTCGATATCCCGACGCCGGGGGTCACCGTGAGAGGGCGAAGTGGCGATGCCACCAAAGTGATTCTGCATGGCCGCGGCATGACCGGCGACACCGTGGGCGTCGCGATCTCCGTGAGCGCGCCTCGAGTGACGGTCGCCGATATCACGATCCGTGACGTGGGGTTTCACGGCGTACAAGTGCGTGGCGAGAGCGGCGCCAGCGACTTCTCGCTCTTTCGCGCGCGGATCATGGACACCGGTGAGCAGTTGCTGAAGGGCAGCTTCGCCAATAACGGCCGTTTCGCCGACAATGGGCTCGTCGCCTGTTCGCTGTTTTCGTACACCACGCACGCGCCGTCGGACTACACCAACGGCGTGGACCTGCTCGGCGCCAAAGGCTGGGTGATCCGGGATAACCGGTTCGAGCGGATCCGTGGACCCGAGAAGGGGGGGTGGGTGGCGGGCCCGGCAATTCTCGCGTGGGCGGCCTCGGAGGACACCACCGTCGAAAGGAACGTCATCATCGACTCATTCCGAGGGATCGCGCTCGGCCTCACCCCCGGGACGGCCTCGGCGATCCGAGGCAACGAACGACGCGTCGACCATATCCGCGGCCTCGTGCGGAACAACGTGATCGTCAATCTGAACAGATGGGCCGACGAGGCCATCGAGGCGACGGCGACCAATGGCGTCCGCATCGAGCACAACACGGTCCTGGTCGAAGGGGGCACGCCCTGGTCCATCGCCGTTCGGTTTGCACCAGCCACAGCGACGATTCGGAACAACCTGACGAACCGGCGGATTTTCGAGCGTGAAGGCGGCCGCGCCGTCCTGGAAGGCAACGTGTCGAATGCAACCCGGACATGGTTCGTCGATGCGCGAGGCGCCAACCTGCGCCTCGCGGCGCCGACCCTGCCAGCCGTCGATGCCGGAGTCCCGATTCCGGACGTGCCCCTGGACTACTTCCGGAAGCCGAGGGCCGGACGGGCACCCGACGCCGGGGCGATCGAGTCAGACTCTCGATAGCCGTGTCGCTGCGAACGGCCTTCGGCACGATCTTCCAGATGGCGTTTCATCGCTCCCCCCACACAACGAGGTCGACATTTGCCGTTGATCGCATGCGTCAGCTTGAGGACGGGGAGGAGTATGGCCCAGGCACGCCGGTGCCCGTGACCACACTGGACGCGCTCATCGCGACGCACGGCGTGCCTCGGTTCTGCAAGGTTGACGTGGAAGGATTCGAACCATTGGATCGCGTCTATCTGCCCCAGTCGGTCTCAAGAGACGACTTGATGAAGACTCTGACCGTCCTCAAGGGCCGGTACCGCCTCGCTGGCGATATTTGGGCGTTTGAAGCGTAGCGGCGACCTGCGCGAGCCCCACAGCGCCGGCCGATGCCCTCACGCAGGCCAGGTCGGGTCATGAAGGGTTTCGGTAAACGCCAACCACCTCGGAAATCAACAGGCTGCGGAGGCCAGGCACGTACTTGAACGGCGTCAGCGGCTTCATGATGTGGGCACGTTCGTACAGGGTCTCGAACCCGCTTCGCCTCATGATGCGTTCGTAGTGCTCGACAGTCAGGCGATACAAGCTCAGGGCCTCGTACGTCGTGTCCTCAGGCTTGCCCAGCACGCGCATGACCGTCGT
>CAZSNV010000200.1:0-8931 GCA_964608035.1 uncultured Gemmatimonadaceae bacterium
CTCGACAACGGCGGACACCTGTCGTTGAGCGACCTGAAAGCGCTGGAAGGAGACGTGGTGCTTCGCTCGGCGGCCGTCGAGCTGAACATCGTCAGCATGGCGGCGGCGACCTTCCTGCGCTCGGATGGCAGCGTCGGCGGAATGATTTGCGTGCTCGACGAAATACCCCGGATCTGGTCCGAGCAGGAAGTCACCATTCTGGCCGAATTCGGCCAGATGGCCGGGACCGAATTGCAGCTGCGGCAAGTCCTGTCGGATCGCGAGGTGCACGAGCAACGGCTGCGCCATCAGTCGGTTCACGATTTCCTCACCGGGCTGCCTAACCGGACGTTGTTCATGCGCAGGCTCTCGGACGCCACGCATCGGGCGCGACGCGGCCATGACGGACTCTTCGCCGTGCTCTTCCTCGACGTGGACGGGTTCAAGCTCGTCAACGACTCGATGGGACATCACGTGGGCGACGAAATGCTGGTCACCATCGCCCGCCGGCTGGAAGGGTGCGTGCGCGGCGGCGACATCGTCGCGCGTCTTGGCGGCGACGAGTTCGCGATCCTGCTCGAGCGCATCATCGATGTCCGGGACGCGGCGATGGTGGCGGAGCGAGTGCAGGAGGCGCTCCACGCGCCGCTGTCGATCGGCGGGTACGAACACCACACCTCGGCCAGCATCGGCGTCGCCCTGAGCACCGGCGCCAGCGAGCAACCGGAATACGTGCTACGCAGCGCCGACATCGCGATGTACCGGGCGAAGAACTCGGGGCGCGGACGCTACGAGATGTTCGACCGGGCGATGCATGCCGAAGCGCTCACCCGCCTTCAGATCGAGACCGACCTGCGGCACGCATTCGATCGCAGCGAATTCTTTCTGCAGTATCAGCCGATCGTCTCGCTCACCGAGGGCAAGATCATCGGCGCCGAGGCCCTGATTCGCTGGCGACACTTCGAGCGCGGCATCGTGTCACCGGCGACTTTCATCCCGGTTGCCGAAGACACGGGACTGGTCGTGCCGCTTGGGCGATGGGTGTTGCGCGAGGCCTGTCGTCAGGCATGCGAGTGGCAGTCGCGCTCCACCAATGGCCAGCCCTTCGCCATCTCGGTGAATCTGTCCGTGCGAGAATTCGGGCAGCCCGACCTGGTGAAGGCCGTCGCGACCACTCTCGAGGAAACCGGGCTCCCGGCGAAGGCGCTGCGCATCGAGATCACCGAGAGCGCTATCATTGGCCAGAAGCACCCGGCCATCGAGACGGTCGAGCAGCTTCGGGCGCTGGGTGTCGCCATCCACCTCGACGACTTCGGCACCGGCTACTCGGCGCTGAGTTATCTGCACCGTTTGCCGCTGGACGCCGTCAAAGTCGATCGGGCGTTCATCAGCTCCATCGACCAGGAAGAGCGCCCCCTGCACGTGGTGAAGGCCATCATCTCGTTGGCCCACGCGATTGGCCTCGAGGTGGTGGCCGAGGGCGTCACGAACCTCCGACAACTCGAGCTGCTGCGGTCGATGGGGTGTGACCTCGCCCAAGGGTTCATCTTCGCGCGCCCGTGCAATTCCGACGAGCTGGAAGCGCTCCTGGCGACCACCCCCAGCTGGTAGCCTCAACAGTGGAACTCATTATGGGAGCTAGGCCTCGCGGTCGGTGACGCAGCCGCGAGTGGGACGTCTTTGGCAATGGCAATGCATGAACTGACCCCAACACCGACTGACCCGTATCTGCTCACCCCGGTGGCAGATGAACCGAGGGTCGCCTGGTGGTCGAATCCCGATATCGTCGCTCGGGGAGCGATCACCATCGCGCTCGTTATCGGCGTTTTGACGCTGGTCGGCTGGCTGGTGGACGTCCCTGAACTGCGGGCGTTGGGTCCGGCCGATCGAGCGGCGATGAACCCCATGACCGCGGCGTGTCTGATTGCGCTGGGGTCGGCGATGTGGTTCATGGCGCATGATGAGATTCGGCGCGGTTCGGAGGTCGCGAGGGCACTGGCCGGTCTCGTCCTCGTTATCGGTTTGACGCGGCTGTACGCATTGGCGACCGGCGACAATACGGGCACCGACCAGCTGCTGTTCGGCACGGCCATGTCCGAGACAGCCGATGGCCGCGAGAACCGGATGTCGTTCAACAGCGCCCTCAACGTCGTGTTGTTAGGCGGCGCACTCCTGCTTCACCTTCGCCGGTCGCGTTTCGCGAGCGCCCTGGCGCAGATCATCGCGGTGATCGTGCTGTTCAGCGCGCAGGCAGCGCTGACCGCGTACGCGTACCAGAGCGGCTGGTTCGAGTCCATTGGATCGTTCAACCGCATGGCGCTACCCGCCGCGGTCGGATTCGCGGCGCTCGGCATCGCCGTCATGACGCTTTCCAGCAGCGACGGACTCATCGGGATCGTGCTGAGCGAGGGGCCGGGGGGATCGCTGGCGCGCACGCTGCTTCCCGCCGGGTTCCTGGTGCCTACCGTCCTCGGTTGGCTGCTGATCTTCGGACGCCGCGGCAGCCTGATCGATCCGGACCTCGCGGACACGCTGTTCGTGCTGGCGACGATCCTCGTCTTCGTCGCGATTGTTGCCCTGGTTGCCACGCGGCTCCATGAAAGCCATCTGGAGCGCTTACGTACCGAAGGTGCGCTCCGCGACAGCGAGGTGCGGTTCCGCCTCATCGCCGAAAACGGCAGTGATGTCGTAAGCCTGTATTCGCCCGACGGTCGCCTGGTGTACATCAGTCCCTCCTGCGAGCGTGTCCTCGGCTTCCTGCCTGAAGAGATGCCGCGTATGACGCCGTTCGCGACGGTGCACCCTCAGGATATTGACCGCCTGCAACGTCACTTCAATCAGCTGCTCCGCGGCGAACCGGTGGCATCGATCCAGGTGCGCATGCTGCACAAGACGGGCAGGCATCTCTGGCTCGAGATGATGTGGCGCTCGGTTCTCGACAACGCGGGGCAGGTCGTGCAGCTGCAGGTGTCGTCGCGCGACATCACCGACAGCAAGCAGAACGAGCGGCGGCTCGAGGACGCACAACGAAAGCTCCGACAGCAGCAGGACATGTTGCAGGACGTGAACAGCAAGTTGTCAGAGCTGGCGACGCTGGACGCGCTCACGCAGCTGCGGAATCGTCGCGCCTTCGAGGAACGGCTGGAGGACGAGACCCGGCGTTGGCGCCGTCACGGGAGTGACGTGTCGCTGGTTATGCTGGACATCGATCACTTCAAGGCGTTCAACGACACGTACGGTCACCCCAAGGGCGACGAAGTGCTGCGGGCGGTTGGCCGGCTGTTGCGGCGGTCGCTACGCGCGTCGGACTTTCCGGCGCGCTTCGGTGGCGAGGAGTTCGCGATCATCCTGCCGAACACGGATCGCGCGGGTTCACTCGTTGTGGCGGAGCAAGTGCGTCGCGCGATCGCGGGAGCGGTCTGGGAAGATCGCCCGATCACCGCCAGCGTCGGCGTGGCGACCCTGAGCGAGGAGATCAGTACGAGTGAGGAGCTGGTCGATTTTGCGGATCGGGCCCTCTATCGCTCGAAGCAGGCCGGGCGGAATTGCGTGACGCAGGGCGTTTGAATCGGGACAGGTGACTCGTGACTCGTGACTCGTGACTCGTGACTCGCACTCGTGACTCGTGACTCGCACTCGTGGCTCGTGACTCGGCGTGTGTAATTCCTGAGTCGCAACTGTGACCGAGGGTCTTCGCGTAGCAATCGCGTACCAGGTGCCCACGGCGTAGTTTCGGAGTCTCGGCACCGATGTGCCGAGTCACGAGTCACGAGTCACGAGTCACTAGTCACTAGTCACGATGTCCTCCCGTCGCGAATTCGTCGCCCAGCTCTCCGCATTCGGACTCGCGCTCGCCGGAATCCCCCGGATTCCGCTGTTGGTGCGCCCGCGATTCGCTGCCAACCTGTTCTCACTCGGCGTAGGCTCGGGAGATCCTGGCCCCGATGGCGTGGTCCTCTGGTCGCGGCTGGCGCCCGATCCGCTGAACGGAGGCGGGATGACGCCGGAGGCGGTCAATGTCCGCTGGGAGGTCGCGACCGACCAGGCGATGCGCTATGTCGTGAAGCGGGGCACCACGGTGGCACGGCCGGACCTCGGGCACTCGATTCATGTCGAAGCAGGCGGACTCC
Organism: uncultured Gemmatimonadaceae bacterium; assembly: GCA_964608035.1. GTDB lineage: Bacteria > Gemmatimonadota > Gemmatimonadetes > Gemmatimonadales > Gemmatimonadaceae > JABWBJ01. The sequence continues at coordinate 4,110 of CAZSNV010000200.1, forward strand.
GGCCATCGGCATGGTACTGGTACCGCTTCGACGTCGGCGGTGAATCGAGCCAGACCGGCCGCACGCGCACCGCGCCGGCCGCGAATACGTTGCCCCAGCGCTACCGCTTTGCGTTCGTGTCGTGCCAGCATTGTGAAGCCGGACTCTTCACCGCCTACGAGCACCTGGCCGCCGAGGACGTCGAGCTGGTCGCGCATCTGGGCGATTACATCTATGAGGGCGCGACCAACCCCGCAGCGGCGCCGGGATCGGTCATCAAGGCCCACCAGGCGTGGGAGCCCACAACGCTCGAGCAGTATCGCAATCGTTATGCGCTGTACAAGACCGATCCCGCCCTGCAGGCCGCGCATGCGTCCTTTCCCTGGGCGGTCACTTGGGACGACCACGAGGTCGAGAACAACTACGCGGCCGCGTCGGCGCAGGCGAACGATCCCCGCGATGCCTTCCTCGTCAGGCGTGCGGCAGCGTACCAGGCGTACTACGAGCACCAACCGCTGAGGAAGGCGTCGATTCCCAGGGGTCCTGACATGCTGCTGTACCGGACCCTTGGCGCGGGGCAGCTGGCCAGGTTCCACGTGCTCGACACGCGCCAATACCGGAGCAACCAGGCCTGCGACGACGGGATCAAGGCGCCGTGTCCGGAATGGAGCGATCCCCAACGCGTCGTGCTCGGCGACACACAGGAGCGCTGGCTGACACGCGGAGTAGAGCGATCGCAGTCGCGGTGGAACATCCTCGCGCAGCAGATCTCCTTCAGCCGGGTGCCCGACCCCGCGCGGCCAACGTTCGAACCGATGGACCCATGGAGCGGCTATCCGGCCGCGCGCGACCGGCTGCTGGCGTGGATGGCCGACCGGCAGCAGAAGAACTTCGTCGTGCTCACGGGTGACATCCATGCGGCGTTCGTCATGGACGTCACGCGTGACGCGTTGAAGCCGGAGTCGTCGCCGACGATCGCGACGGAGTTCATTGGCACGTCGATCTCGTCGGGGCGCGACGGATTGGACCGGTGGGCTCAGCTTCGGAACTACGAGACCACCGTGCCGAACATGAAGTACCACAACGCGCGCCGGGGGTACGTTCGCTGCGAGCTGACGCCTGATCGCTGGACGTCGGACTACCGCATGGTTCCCTTCGTGACGCGCCCCGGGTCGCCGGTCGAGACGGCAGCGACTTACGTGGTCGAGAGCGGGAAGCCCGGAGCGGAAAAAGCGTAGAGCGCAGAGCGCAAAGCGCAAAGGGTCGCGAGATTCCGCACGCGGGTAGCGGGAAGCGCGTAAAGGGTAGCGGGTACCAGGCGGAAGGTTCCGGGTACCAAGCTCAGGGCGGGGATTTCAGCCATGGCGCTTTGCGCTTTGCGCTTTGCGCACTCCAAATTGCTAGGCAACCCTTTATCCGCCGCTCAACCATGCGCATTCGAGTCGCTTCTTTCGTCGTTGCGTCCCTCGCGACCCTGCTTATCGCGGACGATCTGCCTGGCCAGGGCCGTGGCGGCGGTCGCGGAGGGGCGGCTCCGGCAGCAGCAACGACCCAAGGCGGCCGGCGCGCACTGACGGTGTCGGACATGTATCGCGTCCGCACCGTCGGGAATCTGCAGATCGCGCCGGATGGCGAATTCGTGCTGTATACGGTCTCGCAGCTGGATTCGGCGCGAGACCGCAGCGAGTCGGATGTCTACCTGACGCGGTGGGACGGCAGTCGCACGCTCCGCCTGACCTACTCGCCCGAGTCTGAGGGTTCGCCGAGGTTCAGTCCGGATGGGCGCTACATCGCGTATACGTCATCGCGCGGGATTCCGTCCGATCGCGGGGCGCAGGTCTGGCTCCTGGACCGGAGCGGCGGTGAAGCGCAGAAGCTCACCGACGTGCGCGGCGGTGTGAGCGGCTTTGAGTGGTCGCCGGACAGCAAGCAATTGATCCTCACGGTCCAGGATCCGGATCCCGACGCCAACCGTCCGCCGGCAGCCGACACGACACGTCCCCGCGCGGCCAGCCCGATCGTGGTGGACCGATATCAGTTCAAGCAGGACGGGCAGGGATATCTCGGGAATCGTCGTACACACCTGTACCTGTTCGACGTTGAGTCGAAGAAGATCGACCAGCTGACTACCGGCAAATACTCCGAGTTGAATCCGTCCTGGTCGCCGGATGGACAGTGGGTCGCATTCGTCTCGGAGCGGGGGACGGACCCCGACAAGGAGAACGACTCGAACATCTATGTGGTCGAAGCGCGAGTGACCGCGCAGCCCCGTCAGCTGACGAAGTTCGCGGGTCCCGACGGCGGCCGGCCCGTATGGAGCCCCGACGGCAAGGCGATCGCCTACCTGCGGGGCAGTGAGCCAAAGCTGTATGCCTACAGCCTGAACCAGCTGGCCGTGGTACCCGTGGAAGTTGGCGACCCGCGGATTGTCACCAGCACGCTCGATCGCGCCGTGAGCGGAGCGGTGTGGTCGTCCAGCGGAACTGACATCACGGTGCTGGTCGAAGACGATCGCGCGTCGCACCTGGCGCGGGTGCGCGCCTCGGACGGCACGTTGACTCGCCTGATCGAGGGGCGGCGGACCGTATCCTCGTTCGCCACGGCCCCGAACGGCCGCGTCGCGGTGCTGGCCGGCACGGCCACGCAGCCTAACGAGATCTTCGCGGTCGACAACGGGACCTTGCGGGCCCTGACGAAAGAAAACGCCGCGTGGCTTTCCACCGTGCAGCTGGCGACGACTGAGGACTTCTCGGCACGCGGGAAGGACGGAACGGTCGTCAACGGGTTGATGGTGAAACCGGCGTCATACAAGGCCGGCACCCGGTATCCGACGATCCTCCGCATTCACGGCGGACCCAACTCGCAGGACCAGCACGCGTTCAGCCTCGAACGCGAGCTCTTCGCCGCGAACGGCTATGTCGTCCTCGCCGTGAATTATCGGGGAAGCTCCGGCCGCGGGGCCGAATACCAGAAGGCGATCTACGCCGACTGGGGGAACAAGGAGGTCCAGGATCTCCTGGCAGCCGTGGATCACGCGATCGCGACCGGAGTCGCCGACTCGACGCGGCTCGGCATTGGCGGGTGGAGCTACGGCGGGATCCTGACCGACTACACAATCGCGACCACCACGCGCTTCAAGGCGGCGACGAGCGGAGCCGGCAGCGCGCTGCAGTCCACCATGTACGGCACAGACCAGTACATCTACCAGTACGACAACGAGGTCGGGCAGCCGTGGGAGAACAAGGAGCTGTGGGACAAGCTGTCGTATCCCTTCTGGCAGGCGAACAAGATCAAGACGCCCACACTCTTCCTCGGCGGCGAACGTGACATGAACGTGCCGATCACTGGGAGCGAGCAGATGTACATGGCGCTCAAGAGCCAGGGGATCGACACGCAGCTCATCGTCTACCCGAACCAGAACCACGGGATCACGCTGCCGTCGTACCAGAAAGACCGATACCAGCGGTACCTGGATTGGTACGCGAAATACTTGAAGCCCGCTGCAACACCGGCGAGCTGAGACAAGCCAGCTGGTTTGTTAGTGCTGTTTGCCAGGGCTCCCACTCATGACGCAGTTGACCGTTTCACGCACTTCGGAACGCGGACTCTTTCCCGCAGTTTCAGTTCTTTACCTATGGCGCTGTTAACGAGCTCCAGCAAACAGCACTAACCACTCAGCGCAGTCTTGCCGGAACCGTGATCAGCACCGGCCGCCTGAGCACCGCTCGCGGCAGCAGTACTCCCGACTCGTCGTATTTTTCCCACTGGCTGTTGGCGACATAGACGAAATCGTCGCCGACAATCGTTCCGATCGTCGGCTCATCGGCCACGGGAAGATTCCGGTCGATCACATCGGCGCGCACGATCCGCTTCCAGGCGCTGTCCAGCTCGAACCGCATGATGCGCGGGGGAACGACCCCGTTCTGCACGGCGATGATCGCTCCATCGTGCCAGACAATGCCGTCGCAGCCGAGTGATGTCGATCCTCCGGCGTCCGCGAGACGAATGACCTCGCCGGTGATGACGTCCACCTTGAGCAGGCCATGCGAGTAGTCGGCGACGAACACCGCGCGCGCGCCGGGAGCAGGGGCCACGCCTTGCAGCGACCGGAAGAGCGGGTGGCGGATGGGTTGGAGCCCGCCTCCGTCTGCTGGGAGACGGTACAGTACCGGGTCCCTGGAGTCACTCATGAACACGTCGCCCAGGGGTCCGATGGCTACGTCGCCTAACGTGTGTCCCCCTGCCACTGACGGCAAATCCCACCGTCCATCGATTTCACCCTCTGGCAGCCGCAGGCGAAGGAGGGCGTTGATCGTGGAGTCCCCGGGCGCGTAGCCGGCCGCCTGCGGTATGCCGGACATCGTGGCCCACAGGACGCCGCGCTGGGGGTCGGCCCGCACGGCGAGGATGGCGCCGAGTCCGACGCCACCCCTGGGCAGCAGTTCGCGCACGTAGTCACCACGCGAGGTCAACTCGGCGATCGTCCGGTGACGGATGCTGGCCACGTACATGAATCCCGTACGCGGATCGACGTCCATGCCTTCTGGAAAGAACGTGGAGTCCGGAAGCACGGCCAGCGCCCGTCCGCGCGAGAGCGGGGTGAGTTGCGCGGCGTGCCGAGCCGCGACAGACCTGAAGGCCGGCAGCGCGACGAGGCGTGCCAGCGCCGTGTCGGCGGTCAGGTTGCGACCGAGACCGAGGTCGGCATAACGAGTCAGCGCGCCGAGGACAGCCGCGGTGTCCCGCATGCGGATGCCGATGACGACGCGAGCCCAGTGATAGGCGGCCTGGGTCGGCCAGGCCGCCGCGGCGCGCGCGGCTTCGGCCTTTGCCGTCCGGAAGT
>CAZSNV010000201.1:0-8878 GCA_964608035.1 uncultured Gemmatimonadaceae bacterium
TCGTTGTACCAGGCGCTGAAGTCTGCCTGACGAGTCGTGAGCTTCTTGTCCTCGGCCATTAAGTCGTGATTCGTAACACGTGATTCGTGACTCGGCGGAGCAACATCAGGTCTCCGCGCGAACGACAAAGTCCGGACGCACCGAACGAGGGTGCGCCTTCACTACCTGAACCAGGTGGTCGAGCTCCAGGAACGCGTCGCCGACAATGTCTCCCAGCGTCCGCTCATTCGATACGGCGCTCACGTAGCCGGCGCCGGCTCCATCCCGCAGCATCACCTTGTTCCCTTCCGCCACGGGGCGCATTTCGAGGATGTATTTCGCTTCGGCGCTCCAGGCCGCCTTGCGTTGCTTGCCGAGGGAGCCGCGACGGAAGGCATACTCCACCGAGGCCCCCAGATGCCGCAGCGAAGTGGCCAGCCGCACGACTTCGGCATCGGTCACGGGGTCCTCCGCCGCAATATAGAAGTCTGCGCCGTGGTGCTCCGTGGGCATCAGCCCTCTGGCGCGCAGCAGCTCACCCAGGACCACGTCACCCATCCCGAACCCGAGCGCCGGCAGATCGGCGTCACCCAGCTCCCGCAACAGGGTGTCGTACCGGCCGCCACCGCAGATCGCGCGGAACTCACCCTTCCGGTCGAAGAGCTCGAACACGATGCCCGTGTAATACGCGAGGCCGCGCACGATCGAGAGGTCGAACCGGACCCAGTCCCGAAGTCCATGCGCGTCCATCAGCGAGAGGTAGTGCTCCATCCGTTCGAGTCCGGCGCGCACCGCCGGGATGTGGCCCACCGTCGCGCTCAGCGCGTTCATATCCGATGCCGAGACCGCGTCGAGGACCGTGGTTGAGACGTCGTCAGGCAGGCCGGCCGCGCGCAGTCGCTCGACCAGCTTGTCGCGGGGATCCCGTTCGATCTTGTCGATGGCCGCAAAGGCTTCCGGCACCGCCTCGTCAGGCACCCCCCATGCGGCGAGCAACGCCGTCAGCAACTGGCGGTCGGACACGCGGGCCACGACATCATGCACGCCCAGGCTGCAGCGGCGCATGACCTCGAGCGCGACCGCCAGCAATTCGGCATCGGCGGACGGGTCAGCCTCGCCAACGATGTCCACGTTCAGCTGGAAGTGTTCGCGAAGACGGCCCTTCTGCTGCCGCTCGTAGCGGAACAGCTGGGGAATCGAATACCACCGGATGGGTTTCCGCAGAGAGTTGTGTCGCGCCGATACCATGCGCGCGAAGGTCGGCGTCATCTCCGGCCGCAGCGCGACCTCGCGACCACCCTTGTCGGTGAAGTTGTAGAGCTGTGCGACGATCTCCTCACCGCTCTTCCTGGTGTAGAGCTCGAGGGATTCCAGCGGGGGACCATCGTACTGCTCGAATCCGAACCGGCGCGCGACATCATGCCAGGCGCGAAAGAGGTATTCGCGTTCGGCCAGTTCCTTGGGATAGAAATCTCGGAATCCTGGTAGAGCTCCCGCTGACATTGGGGAAAGCTACCCGGCGAGCGGATCGACCTGCAAGCGAGCCATCGCGTCGCCCACAGTGTGAAACGATCCAGTCACCAGCACCGTCGAAGCGAGCGCCGATGCGATGTCAATGGCGCGATCGAAGTCCGACTCCAGGACAGCTTCCCAGCCGCGCGCCTGCGCGTACGCAAGCGCTTCCTGCGCGCTCCATGCCCGACTCGCCGGTGCGGTCGGCGCCGACGTCAGGACGAACACGTCCACCACGGGTGCCAACGCACCCATGACGCCCCGCCAGTCCTTGTCCGTCAGGACCGTGAGTAATGCCGCCACCGGGCGCGGCTCACCCAGTGCCTTCACCGTCGCGGCCAGGACCGCGGCCCCATCCGGATTGTGCGCGACATCGAAGATGAACCGACCCTCACGATGAAAGCGCCCGGGCAGTCGCACGCCGGCCAGGCCCGCCGCGGCCTCCGGTAGCGTCACGGACCACGGCGCGCCCGCGGCGCGCAGCATCAGGAGCGCCACCATGGCGTTCGACGCCTGGTGCGCACCAGCCAGCGGTGTTTGCAACCTGGCCCGTTCACCGTCCAATGCGACGTCAAACGCGGTTCCCTTCTCCGTCACCGTGATCGCGGATGGCGGGGCGTCGCGCCAGACACTCGTGATGGGTGCCGCGCCGCGCTCCACGCCGTGCCGCTCCAGCAGGTTCGCGATTCCCACGTCCGGCTCGCCGATCACGGCGGGCGCGCCGGCCTTGAAGATCCCGGCCTTCTCGAATGCGATCGACTCGCGCGTGTTGCCGAGGTACTCCACATGGTCGATCCCGATGGCGGTGACGCCGGCCACGACGGGCCTAACGACGTTGGTCGAGTCCAGTCGTCCGCCAAGCCCGGTTTCAATCACCGCCACGTCGACGTCCGAGCGCGCGAACCAGTCGAAGGCCATGGCCGTCGTCGCCTCGAAGAAGGTGGCGCCGGTGCGCTCCACCTCGGGCGTCCAGCGCTCGATGAACTCGACCACGTACTGCTCGTCGACCGCGCGCCCGTCGATCAGGAACCGCTCACGGAAGTCGACCAGGTGTGGCGACGTGTACTTGCCCACGCGCAAGCCGCGGTGACGGAGGATCGCCTCCAGCGTCGCGCAGGCACTCCCCTTGCCGTTGGTGCCGGCGACGTGAAAGACCCGCAGGCGGTGATGCGGGTCGCCCAGGGCGGCGAGCAGCGCCGCCGTCCGTTCGAGTCCGAACCTGGATCCGCCGGTCGTGCGCTCGAACAGATAGTCGAGCGCGGCGCGGTATCCGCTCAGGCGCTCGCCCACCCCGCGACGGCGGGCTTGCCGCTCATGTGGCGCAGGAGGCGTCCAACCGTGGCCTTGAGCTCGCGCCGATGGACCACGGCGTCCACCATCCCGTGGTCGCGCAGGAACTCCGCCGTCTGGAAGCCCTCCGGCAGGTCCTGGCCTAACGTCTGCTTGATCACCCGCGGCCCGGCGAAACCGACGACGGCGCCGGGTTCGGCGAGGATGGCATCGCCGAGCATCGCGAAGCTGGCGCTCACGCCGCCGGTGGTCGGGTTGGTCAGGATCGACACATAGGGAATCCGCCGCTCGGCGAGCTGGGAAAGCACCGCGCTCACCTTGGCCATCTGCATCAGCGACAGCACGCCCTCCTGCATCCGGGCGCCGCCTGACGCGGAGACGATGATCAGCGGGTGCTTCTTTTCGAGCGACCGATTCGCCAGGCGGGAAATCTTCTCTCCCACGACCGAACCCATCGAGCCGCCCATGAACGCGAAGTCCATGATGCCGATGCCGACGGGCATGTCGGCCATCGTGCCCGCCGCGGTGAGGATGGCATCGTAGTCCGCGATCAGCCGCGCCTTCTTGATCCGGGCCTGATAATCCGGGAACTGGAGTGGATCGGTGGACCGGAGGTCCGTCTCGGTTTCCGTCCAGGAGTTCTCGTCAAAGAGAATCCGCGCATAGTCGACGGCCCTCAGACGGCGATGGTAATCGCACGACGGGCACACGCTGAAGTTCCTGAGGAACTTCTCACGAATGTCCGTATGGCCGCACGCCTCGCATTTCTCCCATACATCGGCGGGGATCTCGAGGCGCTCTGTGCGCGGGACGCGCGGCTTCTTCTCCTTCTTGAACCAAGCCATGAGGAAAAATGCGGGTCTGCGGGGCGCGATGGGAGAGCCGAACTGCAAAAGTCCAAGGCCAAAGTCCTTAAGCCAACCCTAGCTCCCCCGGCTTCCCCCGGCCTTCCGCCGATATCCTCACCAGCATCCCCACGGCGATCCAGCACGCCAGCAGGAACGATCCTCCGTAGGAGAAGAACGGCAGCGGAATGCCTGTAATCGGCATCAGGTTGATCGTCATGCCCACGTTTACGACGACGTGGACGAACCAGCTTCCCGCCAGTCCGAACGCCACCAGGCTGCTGAACGAATCGCTGGCGCGCGTGGCAACGCGAATGACGCGAAGGAACAGGAAGAGAAAGAGCGTAAGCGCGGTCGCCACACCCAGGAAGCCGAGTTCCTCTCCGACGACGGCGAAGATGAAGTCCGTGTGTTGTTCGGGAAGGAACGCCAATCGCTTCTGCGTCCCATGGGTGTATCCCTTGCCCGTCCACCCTCCGGAACCAATCGCAATTCGCGATTGCGTGATCTGGTAGCCCGAGGCTTTTGGATCACTTGCCGGATCGAGAAACACGAGCAACCGGTTTCGCTGATGTTGCTCGAGCAGGTTGAACCAGATCAGCGGCGCCGCAACACCCATGATGAGGTTCGCTATCACCAGCCCCACACCTTCAACGACGTACGGCTTGTACCGCCATACGACGACGAGCAGGAGGATGAACCAGGTTGCCCAGAGCCCGGTACTCCCGGCGAGCAACAGGCTGATCACCGGACTTGCGGCCAGGAGCAGCAGCGTGCCCGAGACGCCTGACCAGAACAGCATGGCGAAGAACATCCCGATGAACACAACGCCTGTGCCCAGATCCGGCTGAGCCATAACGAGTGCCCAGGGAATCAGCACCACGATGGCCGGCTTGACCAGCTCGACCAGCGATCGCGGGGCGACGCGGTACGACGCGAGGACCTTCGCCAGCATCAGCGCCACGGCGATCTTGGCGAGTTCCGAGGGCTGGCCCAGCCGGCGACCGCCGATGGTCAACCATCCCTTCATGCTCTCCGCCGTGCCGGCGCCACTCCCGAAGACCAGCGTCACCACGAGCAGACCGATCGCCAGCAGGTACGCCGGGAGCGCCGCCCATTCGAGGAACCGCACGGAAAGACGGGAGGCGACCAGGAACGCGGTCATGCCGACGGCCAGCCACATCAACTGCCGCAGCCAGGCGGCCTGGATCATGGCGTTAGGCACATCGGTCTGGCCCGCGCTGTACACTACCGCAATACCGAACGCCGTCAGCAGCAGAGCGATCATTGCCAGCGGATAGTCCGCTATCGCCTTCCTGATCATCCGCCGGTCACGTTCAGGGGCTGGATGACGGCCGCCTTCAGGTATCGCTCCATCATCTTTGACGCGATGCGCGCGGCGATGTATCCATGTTCGCCGAAGGCCACGAGCACCGCGACCACAATCTTGGGATCATTCTTCGGCGCGAATCCAACGAACCAGGCGTGGTCCTTGTTGCGGTTCTGCGAGTTCTGGCTTGTTCCCGTCTTGCCCGCCACTTCGACGCCTTTGAGGGCGGCGCTCGCCGCTGTTCCTCGCGTCGACACCACGCCATGAAGCGCCTCACGCAGGCCCGCCATCTGGTCCGCCGTCAGGTCGAACAACTTCGTCCGCTCGACCGGCCGCTTCACGATCCATGGGCGAACCGCGTTTCCATCGGTCGCCAGCGCCGTGTAGAAGCGCGCCATGCTGAGAACCGTCTGGTCGTTCTCCCCCTGACCGATCGCCAGATTGAGCGTCACGGCGTTCGTCCAGCCACCGCGACCATACTGCCGGTCGAAATAACTCGTCGCTTCCGGCCACCCGGGCGCCTTCTCCTCAGGCAGGTCGATTCCGCTCGCCTGCCTGAAGCCGAGCGCCGTACCGCCAGCGAGGAACCGCTCGAGCCCCAGCTTCAGGCCAAGCTGGTAGAAGTAGACGTCGCAGGACTTCTCGATGGCCTGGGCGAGAGTGAGCGAGCCATGGCCATTCTTCTCCCAGCAGCGGAAAGGCCGTGTGCCGAACTGATAGCTGCCCCGACAGGGCTGCGGCATCCGGTCGCCGAGGCCGATGACGCCCGACTGGAGGGCGATGATCGCCGTCGCCAGTTTGAACGTGGAGGCCGGGGCATACCGCCCCTGCAGCGCCTTGTTGTAGAGCGGGTTCCGCGGATCCTGCAACAACGCGCGGTACTTGGTGGACGAGATTCCGCCGATGAAGTCGTTAGGATCGAAGATCGGGGCGCTATGCAGCGCCAGGACGGCGCCCGTGGTAGGATCCATCGCCACCGCGCCGCCCTGCATGGTCGAATCGAACAGGCTGGCGGTGAAACGCTGGAGATCGAGGTCGATGCTCGTGCGAAGATCGGGCCCCGCCTCCGGCAGCCGATCGGGCCGCGCCCCGGCCTGCCTGACGACTCGTCCGCGAGCGTCCACTTCCACGAAGCGCGATCCGTCCTTGCCCTGCAGCAGCGTTTCATACTGCAGCTCAAGCCCGGCTTTGCCGATCTGCTGCCCGGGGCGGTAATCCTTATAGGCCTCCGTCGCCAGTTCGCGTTCGTTGATTTCGCCGGTGTAGCCGACGATCGCTGCCACGGCTGGCCCGTCCGGATAATGCCGCTTCGGGGCCGCCTGAATCACGAGACTCGGAAACCGGTTTCTCTCTTCCTCCAGCATCGACACTTCTTCGAAGGTCGCGTCGGTCAGGATCACCGCCGGTCGCGACGGCGCGGCCCTGAACCGCCTGACGGCAACGTCGACCTGGCTGTCGGTGAGTGGAAGAATGGCTGACAACCGTTGCAGCGACGCGCGCAACGAATCGGCTTTCGGGCTCAGCATCGACACGCTATAGCCGGGAATGTTCTCGGCGATGACCTGCCCGTTCCGGTCGAGAATCATCCCGCGGGGCGCGGGGAGCGGAACCTCGTTGAGCCGATTGTCGTCCGACTGCAGCGCGAAATCCGCGTGCTCGACCACCTGGGCCCGGAAGAAAGCCGCCAGCAGAACGCCGATCGCGATTCCGGCCAGTATCCCGGCCGAACGCCCGCGTCGCTGGACTGCATTGGGGTGGAGGCTCATGGACGCGACTCCATCGAGATGCGGAATGTGAGCACTACAAGGACTCCAGCCAATCCAGTCGCTATCGCCGACAACGGGGACCACAACAACAGCTGAACCAGCAGCTCAGGAAATCGCAGTCGGCGTTCGACCACGAGATAGAGGACATCGAACGACAGCTTCCCCGCTGCGATAAAGATGGCCTGAAGGAGCATGTTGTCGCCAAAGACCGTCGCCTTGAGCCACGATGCCGCCGATCCCACCGCGCTCATAGCCAATGAGCCGGCACCGAACGAGAGCGGCGTCAGCGAATCGGCGACCAGTCCGGTCATGAATCCGATCACCGCCGCCACTCCTGGCCGCACATGGACCGCGGTGAGCAGCACGGCGATGACCAGAAAGTCGATCGAGATGCGCGCGCCAAGCAGCGGTCGAACGGTGTAATGGAGCACCACCAACAGCACGAAAACGCCAATCGCCTTGAGGAACGAGAACGACCTCACGGACGGCGCCTCGTTGAATCGCCTGGCATCGTGTCGCGCCTGGCGCGAGCGACCGAGTCTGCCGCGTTCCCAATGGCTCGACGCAGGGAATCCGCCGCCGCGGACTTCCACGCCGATTCGAGGTTTGCGGCGCCGGGCAGCAGAACCATGACCACTGTCACGTCCGCCGGCATGACGGCTGGCCGGACCAGATAGGTCCGAGCGTAACCACCTGGCGTCGATATGTCCCGTACCACCGTGCCGATCGGAATGCCTCGTGGAAAAACGCTTCCGAGTCCGGAACTGCGTACCTCCGTTCCTGGCGCCAGTGAATCGCGGAAAGCGACGCCGCGCAACTCCAGCAGGAAGCGCTCGGACTCGCCGCCGAGATGTGGCCCGATGATGCCGAAGACGCGCCCGTCGGCGCTCATCGCGCTGACGCTGAAATCCGGATGGGTCCATAACAGCGCGGTGCTGGTCTTCGGCTCGACGCCGATCACCTTGCCGATCAACCCTTCGGGCGCAACGACGGCAGAGCGTTCGACCACCCCGGCTTCACTCCCGGCGGTAACCAGAACAGTGTGCGCGTCGCCGAGCTCGGGCCGATGCAGCGCCTCGGCGGCGACGAAGTTGGTGCGCAGCTTTGCTCCCAGTCCGAGCAGCGCGCGGAGACGCGTGTTTTCGAGCTCCATGTCGCGCAGTTCCGCGTTGCGGAGCACGAGGCTGTCGAGGCGCGCGGCGCTGATATCGCGCACGATAAAGGCGCCACGGGCCCGCTCTGCCTGAACCTGAAGCGCGATCAGCGGCCCAACGAACGTTTCACGGACAGAGCCGGCGACCGACTGTCGTGTTTCGCCCGGGAGGACACGGGCGAGCAGGGACGCGATGATGCAGGCGGCGAGAACCACCGTATCGACGCGCGTGCCTGAGCGGGTGGCCCGCGCCACGGTGATGTCAGGTCGACAGTACGGACCAGTACTTCTCCTCGTCGTCGAGGATCTTCCCCGTGCCACGCACGACGCAGGTGAGCGGGTCCTCGTCGACGTGGATCGGGAGCCCGGTTTCCTGGTGGAGCACGAGGTCGAGACCGCGAATGAGCGCACCGCCACCGGTCATGACAATGCCGCGGTCGACGATATCCGATGCCAGTTCTGGCGGCGTGATTTCCAACGCGCGCCGCACGGCATCAACGATCTGCTGAATCGGCTCCTGGATGGCCTCGCGAATCTCCGACGAGTGTACGCGGACCGTCTTCGGAATGCCGGAGACGAGGTCGCGTCCCTTCACGTCCATCTCCTTTTCGTCACCAACGGGCGCGGCGGACCCGATACCCACCTTGATCGACTCGGCTGTGGGCTCGCCAATGAGGAGGTTGTAGTTCTTGCGCATGAACTGGACGATGGCGGTGTCCAGCTCATCGCCCCCGGTCCGGATGGAGGTGTCGGACACGATTCCCGAGAGCGCGATGACCGCGATCTCGGTGGTCCCGCCGCCGATGTCGATCACCATGTTGCCGGTGGGCGTCTCGATGGGGAGTCCCACACCGATCGCGGCCGCCATGGGCTCGGCTACCATGAACACTTCCTTGGCCCCAGCGCCTAACGCCGAGTCACGCACGGCGCGTTTTTCGACTTCGGTGATGCCGGAGGGCACACAGACGATGACGCGCGGCTTGATCTTGAACATCCGATTCCG
>CAZSNV010000202.1:0-8801 GCA_964608035.1 uncultured Gemmatimonadaceae bacterium
GTGCCTTCCCATGCCGCCGTAGGTGTCGACGATGATCTTGCGTCCAGTCAGGCCGGCATCGCCCTGCGGCCCGCCGGTCACGAAGCGGCCCGTGGGATTGATGTGGTAGGTCGGCTTCTTTTTCCGCCACTCGGCCGGGATCATCGGTTCGATGACCTCGGCGATCACGTCGCGCTTGATGCGTGATGCAGACACTTTCTCATCGTGCTGCGTCGACACCACGACGGTGTCCACGGCGATGGGTCTGTCACCTTCGTAGGAAACCGTGACCTGCGCCTTGCCATCGGGACGAAGCCATTTCATCTCGCCCGAGTGGCGGAGCTCGGCCAGCCGCTTCGTGAGGCGATGCGCCAGCAGGATCGGCGCCGGCATGAGGTCTTCGGTTTCGTCGGTGGCGTAGCCGAACATCATCCCCTGATCGCCCGCGCCGCCGGTATCCACACCCATTGCAATGTCGGGGGATTGCTTGTCGATCGTGCTCATCACGGCGCACGTGTGGCTGTCGAAGCCGTAGGTCGCATCCGTGTAGCCGATCCGCTCGATGGTCGCCCGAACCACCGAAGGCAGGTCCACCCAGGTGGACGTCGTGATCTCACCAGCAATGACCGCCAGACCGGTCGTCACGAGGGTCTCACACGCGACTCGAGCGGTCGGATCCTCGCCGATAATTGCGTCGAGGACCGCATCCGAGATGGCGTCGGCGACTTTGTCGGGATGGCCTTCGGTAACGGATTCGGAAGTGAACAGGTGGGCAGCAGGCACGGGAGATGGTGTGGTGTGGTTGTGATTGGACGATCCGCGAAACGTAAGGTCTCCGGGGGCTCTAAGGGAACGCTGCGGTACGCCCTAGCCCGCGTCCTCACCAGTCAGCGCCCCATTGCCCATGGCCGCTACCAGTCGAAAGCGGATTTCCCGCTCCGCGTCAGGCGCTGTTCGCGCCGCGAGCGCCGCGCTGGCGGCTTCGATCGCCAGGGCGGTACTGATCCCGCGCACCAGCCGCTTGGTCGCTGACACGGCTCGCGGGTTCACGCTCAATTCCCGGACACCGAGTCCGATCAGGGCGAATGCCATGAGCGGTTGCGACGCCATCTCTCCGCAGACGGCGACGTCGATGCCCTGCGCGTCGGCGACATCAACGATCCGCTTGATGAGGCGCAGGACGGCCGGGTGCAGTGGAGTGAACCGATGCGCGAGGTTCACGTTCCCTCTATCGACAGCCAGCGTGTACTGCACGAGGTCGTTGGTACCGATGCTGAAGAACGCAACGTCGCCGGCAAACGTATCGGCCGCCACCGCCGCCCCTGGCGTCTCCATCATCACGCCCAATGGCACCTGCTTGCGGTACGGGACACCGGCCGCGGATAGCTCCGCGGCAGCCTCATCGAGCAGTGTACGCGCGGCTCGGACCTCGTCGACCGAGACGACCAAGGGCAGCATGATTCGCACGTCCCCATGCATGGCGGCTCTCAGGAGCGCGCGCAGCTGGACCTTGAACAGGTCGGGGGAATCGAGACACATCCGGATCGCGCGCCAGCCCAGGAACGGATTGGGCTCGCTCGGATACCCGCCGACCGGGAGTTTGTCGCCGCCGATGTCAAAGGTGCGCACGATCACCGGATGCCCGTCGAACGCCTCGACCACCCGGCGATACGCGCGGTACTGCTCCTCTTCATCGGGCATGGTCGCGCGTCCCACGACCAGGAACTCGGTACGCATCAGGCCAACCCCATCCGCTCCGCTGCGCGCCGCGAACTCGGCGTCCTCCGGCAGGTCGACATTGGCGCGCAGCGTGAGGTGAACGCCGTCGGTCGTGACGGCCTCCACGTCGGTCAACAGCGCCAGCTCGGCCTCATTGCGCGCCAGGGCATCGGCTCGTGACCGGAATGCCTCGAGCTCGTTGGGGCTCGGATCGATGACGAGCAGTCCGCTGGAGGCGTCGAGGACCGCCGGTTCGCCGCCTTTGAGGCGACTGGTGGCATCGCGAAGCCCGACCACGGCCGGAATGCCTAACGACCTGGCCAGGATGGCGACGTGCGCGGTGCGCGTCCCGGCGTCAGTGGCAATCCCGGCGATCGCGTCGCGATCGAGCTGCACCGTCAGGCTGGGCGTCAGGTCGTGCGTGACGAGGATGGCGTTCGTTCCCTTCGGTACGTCAACCGGATCGTGGTCCGGCAACTGCATCAGCATCGACAGGACGCGGATATGGAGGTCGGTGAGGTCGCCAACCCGCTCGCGCAGCATCGGAGCGCCCCGCGCGAACTTCTGCCGCCACTCTTGCATCACGACGTCGAACGCCTTGTCCGCGTCCAGATTCTGCCGGATGTACGACTCGACCTCGTTGATCAGGGCCGAGTCGGCGAGTATGCCGATCTGCACCTCGAAGATGCCGGCTTCTTCCGCACCGGCATGCTGCTCGGCGCGTTCGCGCACCTGGCGCAGCCGCGCCGAGGCGCGTTCGACCGCGGCGTGAAATCGGGCGATCTCGCCGTCGATCTGGTCGTCGCCGATGATACGGTGCGGAACCTCCGGCACCTCCCAGCGCAGGAGGTGCACGGGACCAAACACAATCCCGGGCGACGCCGAAATTCCGTGCAGCACGCGGTTCACGCGTCGCGCTCCCCGAAGCGTGACGCGACGAGCGCGGCAAGCGCGTCGACCGCCTGCTCGGCGTCTTCGCCATTGGCGCGGAGCCAGATTGTCGTCCCGTATTCGGCGGCCAGCATCATGACTCCCATGATACTCTTGCCGTTGACCTCCATGTCGTCGCGGCTGATCGTGACCTCACTGCGGAACTTCGAAGCCGCCTTGACGATCTCGGCCGCGGGCCTCGCGTGCAGTCCGTTGCGATTCTCGATCCGCACCTCGCGTTCGCACGTCATCGGATCACAGAGTAGAGGACAAACACCGTGAGGACACCGACCGAGATCTTCCACCCTTCGAAGCGACCATGAAGGCGGGTGAGCACAATCGCGCCTGCGAGCACGCCAGCCAGTGTGCCAGCGAGCAGCACATCACCGGATCCAATGATCCGCTGCACCGCGAGGGGGAGCGCCAGACCGGCGAGCCCGGCGGCAAGCCGGCCCAGTTGCGGCGCCGCATGCTGCAACACCGGATGGCCTAACGACTGGGCGACGGCGAGGCCCTTGCTCCAGCCGGCCTGGAGTCCCCAGATGCGCAGTCCGAGGTGCCCGGTGTTGTACAAAACCAGGAACGTGAGGACAGTGACGAGCGGCGAGGCACCGATGCCAAAGGCGACGAGGGCCGCGAAAGAGCACAAGGGCAGGAAGGTCGCCCAGACCAGTCGATCGCCCAGCGCACCAAGGGGCCCACACAGCGCCGTGCGGAAGCGCTCGATCCGCTCGGGCGCTTCACCATCGAGCTCAGCGCGGGCCAGCGCGCCCACCGCGACGCTGGTGAGGTAGGGATGGGCGTTGAAGTACTGGCTCTCGCGGGCGAGCGCAGCGCGATACGCGACGCCATCGAGACCACCCGGTAGTCGACGCAACGCCGGCTCGACGCAGAAGCCGATCCCGTTCCCGACCAGCGTCTCGTAATTCCAGGCACCCTGCACCGCCAAGAGGCGCAGGAAGATGGAGAGCCGCGTTCGGAGCGGCAGCGGCGGGGTCGGGCCGGGGCGGGCGGTCATGAGAGCACCACCACCGCCAGGCCCGCGGCCACACCCAGCATGAATTGCCAGCTGAATCCCGGCACGGCGTGGAACAGTTTATAGGCCGCACCTAACGCCACCGCTCCGGCCGCCCCTGCAACCAACGCCCTCGAAAGCGGCGCGCCGCTGCTCCAGCGCTCCAGCGTCATCGCCTGGAGCGGATACATGATCACCAGTCCCGACGCGGTGAGGATGATGCCTCGCGCGAGATCGGCGCCAAGGCCGGCCACCTGCAGTCCAATCACGGTGCGCCGGTTTCCCCGGGCAACGGCATCGTGGCGCCGGCGCGCCCAGAACGCATTGAGCTTGCGCACCTGCACCATTGACCAGCCCCCGATCCAGGCGATCGCCAGCGCGGCCAGCACCGTCGTCGTCAGGCGCCCGGCGTCGACGCCGCTCGTCTTCGTGAAGAGAGCGCCCCCGATGACGGCGGCCGATCCCCACTCCGGATACCGGCTCGCGCCGAACGGCAGCGTATCCACCGCGAAGAGCTCGAGCGTAGCGCCCACGAGCAACCCGGCCGCGGCGTCACCCAGTATTGCGCCGGCCAGCGTGGCGCCGACAATCGGCCGTGACAGCATGGCCTGCGGGAAGCTCACCGTGTCGAGGCCGAGGACACCGCCGAGCAGCGACAGGATCACGAGGTCAGCGCCGCTCATGACCCGTTCCCCTCGAGCAGTTCGGCCAACGGGACCGGCCGCGCGGCCGGTACGTCCTGCGCCGTGACTTCGATGTTCCTGGCCGACAGGGCGCGCAGCTGCTGCTCTTCCGCCGGCGTGAGAAAGACGTACCGCAAGCGTTGCGTTCGTCCCGGCTTGTGATGGATACCGCCGACGTTCACGCGTGTGATGGCGTCGGTGGCGTCGACCAACCTCTGCATCGTGCCGATGTCGCCCGTCAGCAGCAGGCCGCGACGATCGTCATCCTGATAGCGCGCCAGGTTCGCGGCCGCGGTGTCGACGGCGTCGAAGTAGACATCCATGTCAGGTGGCACGCCCATGCGATACAGCTCCTGCTCCCAGTCGCTCGCCGCGACCTCGTCATCCACCAGCACGATGAATCGCAGGTCGAGCGGTTGTCCCCACCCCACGACGACCTGTCCGTGAATCAGCCGGTCATCGATGCGATACAGGTCAAGGGCCACGCGGTCCTCCCGTGACGACCAACGAGGCCCTCCCTTTGTCGGCCGCATGTTCCACTGCGTGCACATCCCCCGCCTCGGTGTGGAACGCATAGTCGAGCAGCGTCGCCAGGTTCACGCCCGTCACCACCGCGAGATCAGGCTGGTCGCGCTGGATGCGGCGCGCGGCCATGGTGCAGCTCCCCGCCGGCAGGTCCGTGAAGATCACAGCGGCGCCTGACGAGGCGAGCCGGTCACGGATCAGCGCCTCGACGTCCCGCGCCGACAGGTCGCGGTTGGTGATGCCGAGGAAAAGGTCGGATCGGCCCGTGATCTGTTCAACCGCGGACAGCATGCCTTCCGCGAACGTGCCGTGTCCGGCAACGATCGCCTTGACGTTACTCATCGTCCTGCACGAGGTATTGTTTTGCGTCGCGCGCGTCGCGCATGCGACCGATCAACCGCTGGTTGAACGCTTCGGCCGGATTCTCTCCGGAGTACCGGAGCAGATGATTCATGGCGATGACTTCCGAAATCACCGTGATGTTCTTCCCGGGATTGAGGTAGACCGTGATCCGCGGCAGCTCCACACCGAGAATCGTCGTGACCTGCGGTTCGAGGCCGGTGCGATCCACGGGCGAATCCTCGGCCCATTCGTCGAGCTGCACCACGACCTCGATCCGCTTCTGCTGCCGCACGGCGCGGATGCCGAAGATCGATCGCACATCGATCAGGCCCACGCCGCGGATCTCCATGAAGTGGCGCTGCAGTTCGTGGCCGCGGCCAATCAGCAAATCGTTGCCGCGGCGGAAGCAGATGACGAGATCGTCGGCCACGAGCCGGTGCCCGCGCTCGACGAGATCGAGCACGCATTCGGATTTCCCGATGCCGCTGGCGCCCGTGAACAACAGGCCAACACCGAAGACGTCGGCGAGCGATCCGTGGAGCGTGCTGCTGGGCGCGAACAACTCCTCCATCACCGGCTTGAGACGCCGGTACACCTCGGCCGTCTTGAGCGGGGATCGCAGGACCGGCACGCGCGCGGCAGTCGCGAGCTCGACCAGTGGCGAAACCGCCTCGAGTCCCTTGGTGATGAACACGCAGGGAATCGGAAAGGCGAAGAACTGGGCGAGTATCCTGCGCCGCTCTGCCTCGCTGAGCGTGCTGATGTACGTGATCTCGGTCTCGCCCAGGATCTGCACGCGCTGCGCCGTGAATCGACCGACATAGCCGGCGAGAGCGAGCCCGGGACTCGACACGTCCGGGTTCTCGATCTCGCGCTCATGCCCCTCCGTGCCGCTCAATTGCTCGAGCTGGAGCGGCACCTTGGTCCGCTCGATCAGCTTACCGACGGTAACTGCCACCGGGCGGGACCTCCTCGCTAGGCGCGGACCGGGCGGCGCGCCCGGCGGACGTTCAGCTTGCCCACCCGGCGCAGCTGTGCTTCGAGGTGCGCCAGCGCCGCGGCCAGCGCTGGGCCATAGTAGCGCCCGGTGCCCTCGGCGACGAGGAGGCGGCCGCGCCCCAGCAGCTCGAGTTCGACGCGGCGCATGCGCCCGTCTTCCTCGAACCGGATGACGCCGGACACCGGCCGCGTTAGGCGCTGGCCGAGCTTCTCGAGCGCGCGCCGCGCGTTCTGACGGACCCGTTCCGGGACCGTGGCATGATGCGACTGAAAGACGATCTCCACTGATACTACCCTCCACCTTCGATCACTTCGTTCAGGTGACGCGCCGTCTCTGTCGCGGCCCGCTCCCATGTGAATGTCGTCGCGAATGGTCTCGCCTGTGCGCCGAGCCGCTCCACCAGCGCGCGGTCCGACGCCAGTCGAGCCATCGCTGCCGCCAGCGCGTCCACATCGCCGTGACGCACCAGGAAGCCGGTCTCACCGTCGCGCACCGACTCCCTGATCCCCGGTGAGTCGGATGCGACGACCGGTGTCCCGCACGCGGCGGCCTCCAGGTTCGTAATCCCCCAGCCCTCCTTTGGCGACGTGAAGACCAGGGCCCAGGCGCGGCGCAGGAGCCGGAGCTTTTCGGCCTCGCTGATTCGCCCAAGAAACTTCACGCGATCTCCGAGGTCAAGCGAGCTCGCGAGGCGCTCCAGCGCGGGCCGATAGTCACCCGCGCCCGCCACTTCCAGCGTAGCACCGGGGATGGCCGCCCGCGCGAAACCCCGCAAAACCAGGTCCACCGCCTTGTAGCGCTTGAGCCGGCCCAGATAGGCGAAGACGGGTGCGTCGGCCCTCGCCGTCGCGTCCGGTGTGAAGTGCTGCGAGTCGATGCCGCAATAGATCACCCTGATGCGCTCACGTCGGATACCCCGCTCCACGAGATCGGCGGCCGTGCTCTCGCTGATCGCCTCAAAGGGAACGCGACCATACACCCACGGAATGGGTCGCTCGGCCAACCAGACGGCGGCGGCCACCGGGACAGGGAGCTCCTGAAAGGCCGTCGATCCGAACAGGTGCGGCACCACGGCCACGACCGGGCCAGTTCCCCAACGCGGCGTATACAGGGGCATCTTGTTGATGTCCTCGATGAGCACATCGAGCGGCCGGCCGGCGAAATGCTCCCGGTACCCTCGCCGTGCCAGCAGGCGGAACGTCGGTCGCGTGCCGATGCGGACGACCTCGATGCCATCGAGCACGGCGCGTGGCGTACACCCCGGCCAGCCGCCGCAGAGAAGGCTTACTTCGTGACCCGCCGCAGCAAGGCGGCCGAAAATCTCGTGCAGGTGAATCTCGGCGCCGCCGGCCTGGGGGTTCTCACGGTCCTGCCAGTTGACCAGGAGGATCCGCAATCAGATCCTCCCCAGCCGTCGCGCGAGAGCGTCCAGCACCCCATTCACGAACCGCGCGCTGGCGTCGGTACCGAACCGTTCAGCGAGATGGATTGCCTCCTTGATCACCGTTACGGGAGGCGTTTCGCCGATACGAAGTTCTGCCGCCGCCAGTCGGAGCACCGAACGATCGATGGCGCTCAGGCGCTCGAGTCGCCAGTTCAATGTGACGGTCGTCAGGTCCTGGTCGATGTCGGCCATTGTATCGGCGGCCTTGGCCAGCAGCGGCGCCGCGATGCTGCGCTCGTCGGGACCAACCGCCAGGTCCGCGAAGAGGCGCTCGCCAACCCTCACCAGTCCGCCGTCCGGGACCAGGTCCCACGCGTAGAGCGCCTGCAGAGCGCGGGCGCGGCCACGACGACGAACGCGAATCTCATGTGCTGTCAGCGGCATCGAGTCGATCCAGCAGGTCCACCATCTCGAGCGCGGCCATCGCCGCATCCCAACCCTTGTTTCCATGGTCCCCACCGGCGCGAGCCAGGGCCTGCTCCGTGGTATCGCACGTCAGCACGCCAAGCGACACCGGGGTCTCGAATTCCGCCGACGCCTGTTGCAGCGAGCGAGCGCATTCCCCCGCGACGTAGTCGAAGTGCGGTGTTTCGCCGCGAATCACAGCGCCGAGCGCGACGACGGCGTCGTACCGGTCGATTGACAGGAGTCGCCTGACGGCGACGCCCAACTCCCAGGCGCCTGGAACCCAGACCACGTCGATGTCGTCGAGCGCGGTGCCGTGGCGGGTCAGCGCATCCAGGGCGCCATCCACCAGCTTCTGCGTCACGTCCTCATTGAACCGGCTCACCGCCACGGCGACCTTGCGCCCGTCCCCGTGCGGGGTCCCGCTGAATTCGGCCATTCAGGTCGAGAGCATGTGCCCGAGCTTGTCGCGCTTGGCGTCGAGGTAGCCCGCGTTCTCCTCAGTGGTTGGCGCGGCCAGGTGTACCCGGCCGACGATCTCCAGGCCATACCCGCCGAGACCGACGAGTTTCTTCGGGTTATTGGTGAGGACCCTGATCCGCCTAACGCCGAGGTCGAGCAGGATCTGCGCGCCGATGCCGTAGTTCCGGAGGTCGGGAGCGAAGCCGAGCTTCTCGTTGGCCTCAACCGTGTCGTGACCGGCGTCCTGCAGCTCGTAGGCCTTGAGCTTGTTGAGCAGGCCGATGCCCCGGCCTTCCT
>CAZSNV010000203.1:0-8780 GCA_964608035.1 uncultured Gemmatimonadaceae bacterium
AGATCCTCGACCGGAGTGCGCAGCGCGGCCGGTGCGTTCGCTGACTGGCCGAGCAGGCCACGGACGGCGCGGGCCTGCACGCTCAGCGCGGCGATACGTCCCGCCGCTTCGGCCGCGATCGCCTGCAACCGGTGCAAGGCCAGCGAGGCGTCGTGCAACAGCGTCCGATCGGCATCGCTGATCGTGGATAGCGGATCGCCCACGACGCGGATCGGGCGCGCCGCCGTCTCGCGCCCGTCGACGGTCAGCGTCACGCGGTACTCGCCCGGCAGGACGAACGGCCCGGCCCCGCCACTGCGCCCACCACCACCGCCCGGCAGCAGCGAATCCGGAACAGGCTGGTACCGAAGGTCCCACTGAACACGGTGCATGCCCGCGCCCTTGTCGTTGGCGAACGCACCGCCTGCCAGTTCACGGACGACCGCACCCGAACCATCGCGGATGCGAGCCGAGATGTCCCGGGCTGCGTTAGGCAGGTAGTAGGTGAGCGCAGCGCCAGGTTCCGGATTCTTCCCCCAGAAGCGCCGGTCGCCGGGCATGCCGAACGGCGGCCGGAACGATCCCGGATTGAAGGTCGTTGCCGGCTGCGCTTCGAGCACGGACGCACCGGCGGCCATCGCGGTATTGGCCTGCTGGAACGGCGCCATGTCATCGAGGATCCAGATGCTGCGTCCGTGCGTGGCCAGGATCATGTCGTTGTCGCGTGGATGCAGCGTGATCTCGGCGATCGGCACGGTCGGCAAATTGGCCTTCACCCGCATCCACCGCTCACCCTTGTTGAGCGAAACGAACAGTCCGAACTCGGTGCCGACATACAGCACGCCTGGATTCTTCAGGTCTTCGGTGATCGTGCGCACCGCTTGTCCGTCCGGGATGCCAGTCGTGATCGCCCGCCAGGTGGAGCCGTTGTCGCTGCTGGCGTAGACGTACGGCTTCTTGTCTCCAGCGGCGTGGTTGTCGAAGGTCGCGTAGACGACGCGCTCGTCGTGCGACGAGGGAGCGATGCGCGACACGGCGGCCAGTCGCGGCAACCCCGGAAAGCGACCGGTGAGGTTCGTCCAGTTCGCCCCGTTGTCGCGTGAGACGTAGACCGTGCCGTCGTCTGCCCCGGTGTAGAAGAGCCCCGCGCGCTTTGAGGACTCGACGAAGCTCACGAGCGTGCCGTAGCCGGAGACGCCGTCATTCCTGGCGATGGTGATGTCGCGGCCGACCACGCCCATGATCGGGATCGTGTCGCGATCCACCCTGCCCGTGAGGTCCGGGCTGATGGCCTGCCACGAATCACCGCGGTCGGTGGACCTGAACACACGATGGGCCGCGACGAAGATCGTGCTGGGTGCGTGCGGCGAGATCTGCATTGGCGTGTCCCAGTTCCAGCGGAGCGGTGGCTCGCCCCGTGCCGGCTGCGGCCTGATGTTCTTTCGCTCCTGCGAGATCCGGTCCACGCGGATCATGTTGCCGCCCTGTGATTCGCTGTAGAGCGTGCGCGAGTTGGTCGGGTCGGCCAGCGTGACGAACCCGTCGCCGCTCCCGATATTGAGCCAGTCGAAGTTGCCGATCCCGATGTCGGCGCGGGCCGCGCTCGGCCCATACCACGACGCGTTGTCCTGGAGGCCGCCGTAGACGCGATACGGCGTGTCCATGTCGTAGCCGACGTGGTAGAACTGCCCGAGATCGACGTTGTCGATGAAGTCCCACTTGGCCCCGCGATCATAGGACACGTTGATCCCGCCGTCGCATCCCGTGAGGACATGGTTCGAGTTGGCGGGGTTGATCCACATCGCGTGGTGGTCGCTGTGCGGCACGGTATTGCCGATGAACGTGCGGCCGCCATCATCGGACATGTGCAGCTCCACCCCCAGGACGTAGATGCGGTGATCATCGTTAGGATCGATGCGCACCTGGCTGAAGTACATCGGCCGCGGGTTCATCGTGCTGATCATGCGCCAGCTGACGCCTGCATCGTCGGAGCGGTACAGCCCGGTCTGCGTACGATGTTCGATTCGCGCGTAGAGGACGTTCGGGTTCTTTCTATAGATGTCGAGGCCGATGCGGCCCAGCGCGCCCTCCGGGATGCCGGTGGTGAGCTTCGTCCAGGTTCGACCGGCGTCACTCGACTTCCAGATCGCGCTACCGGTGCCGCCACCATTGAATCCCCACGGGGTGCGACGACGCTGATACGTCGCCGCGTACAGCACCTTGTTGTTCGACGGATCCATCACGAGTTCAGTGGCGCCGGTGTTCTCGTCGACCTGCAGCACGGCGGACCAGGTCACGCCGCCATCGGTGGTTTTGTAGACCCCGCGCTCCCGGTTGGGGCCCCACAGGTCGCCGAGCGCTGCCACGTACACCACATCGTGATCGACGGGGTCCACGATGACGCGCGCGATGTGGCGCGATTCGGTGAGCCCCATGTGCTTCCAGGACTTGCCGCCGTCCGTCGACTTGTAGATCCCGTTTCCCCAGGATCCGCTCTGCCGGTTGTTGTTCTCGCCGCTGCCGACCCAGACCAGGCTGGCGTCGTTAGGCGCGATGGCGACGTCGCCGATCGACACGACGTCCTGGTCGGTGAACTGCGCCTCCCAGGTGGTGCCGTTGTTGGTTGTCTTCCAGAGTCCGCCGGTGGCGGTGGCGACGTAGTAGGTCGCCGGGTTGCTCTCGAGGACGGCAAAGTCGTCGATGCGCCCGCCCATGGTGGCCGGACCGATGTTCCTGAAGCGCAGTCGCTCGAATGGCGACAAAGACGGCTGGCCGGCGCCTTGTGCGCCAAGGACGGGAGCCGCGACGGCAACTGCGGCGAGCAGCGAAGCGACACGGCGGAATACGAACTTCATTGAAGGCCTCTGACGGGCTCGGGGTGGGGACGCTCCGCCAGAACTTGGGGCCGGGGGCGTCGGCTCGGTAGGACGCCCGGGTGTTTCGATACTGCGCGTCAGCGCGAGGCGGCGTCCGTGGCGAGGCGCCGCTTCCGCTCCGCCGTGTACTTCCACCACGGTCGCGCCGGAGCTCCTTCCATGAACCGCACTGCCGAGATGAAGCAATCGATGAGGCAGGGATCCTGGCGCACGCCGGCGACCGTGTTGCTGCGCGCGTAGAGCAGGTACGGATCCTTCCCAACCAGGTGGCGCGGTTCGGTGATGCCGATGGCGCGCAGGTCGGCGGCAATCGAAGGGCCGATGTTGGGGATCTCCTCGAGTCGACGAGCCTTTGCGGCGCTCTTTGCTTTCATGTCGTCAGGATACTCCGTGGCAATCGTATTGCAGTTTATCTCAAGTCTCCCATCTCCCATCTCCCATCCGGTTCGTACTAACGCGCCACGCCCAGTCGCTGTCTCAGCTCCTCGATCCAGTTTATCACGACGACGACCTGAACTTCCTCGGTCCCCGGCTTGATCATGACGAAGCGTTTCCCGTCAGGCGTGATGTCGTAGTTCGGGTGGAAGGGGTGGAGATCGTAGTTCTCCGAAAAGAGAACCCGTCGAGAGGTGATGGCGAATGCGGGGTTCGTGGAATAATTGACGGCCACGAGTTCGCGGCCGTTGCGATAGAAGAGCCGGCCGTCGCGTGACCAGAGAGGTTCCGTCCCTCCCCCGTTCGAAATCGTTATGCGGCCGCCGCCCTGCGGGAAGGGCCGCACGTAGATCTCGTATTGGCCGGATTCGTTCGACTGATACGCCAGCCAGCGACCGTCAGGAGAGAGGCGAGGCATGAGCTCGTCGAACCGCGTAGCGACCAGCGCTGTCGGGGAATCCTTCTGATCCAGCGACACCATCCGGATGTCTCGGAGGCTGTCCGGATTGTCTTCGCGGTAGATCAGCGAACGCTGGTCGGGTGTGAACAGCACTTCCCGGGCAGCATTTGGACTCTTGAACAACTGCTCGGCTGGCCCACTGCCGTCAGCGAGTTGCCACCAGACGGTGTAGTCCTCGCCGCCGCGCGTGGAGAGGTAGAGGAGCCTCCGGCCGTCTGCCGTCCATTCCGGCCGGTCGTTGTTGTTGGACGTCGTGAGGCGCGTCGGCGTTCCCGAGGCCACGTCGAATGTCCAAAGGTCAGTCGTGACGCCGCTGGTGATATCGATCGCGAGTCGCTTCCCGTCGGGGGAGAGTCTCGGGTGGGCGTACCGCGCACGGTCGGCGAGCAGGGAGGTACTTCCCCCGCGCTCATCGACCATCACCACTTGGCCCGTTGTCGCGCCCAGAGCGTACACGAGCGTTCCGGACGGCGAGAGTGATGCCAGGTTGGGCTGGAGGCCTTGAAGCAGGGGGATGCCGGCGCCGACCTGCTGGGCGCGCGGATAGAATGGTGCGGCCATCAGCGTGCCGTCTTCCCTGATGAAGATCACGTGGCCGAGCGCATACCCAAGCACTCGGTCGACGACGAGATCGAGAACCTTGTTCGACCCATCCTCCAACCGCGCCACGCCAAGCCGGCCGGTCAGCGAACCGAGTCGATAGCTCGTGTAGAGCACCAGGCCGTGCTCGCGGAGTACGACGGGACCGCTCTGGATTCCTTCCCGCGACGCCGAATCGAAGCGCGTGAAAGGGCGCAACTCTCCACCCGAAGCCGAGACTCGCCAGAGGGCAGCGATGCCACCTTGCGCGGCGGACGACACCACGAGTTCATCGTTCGACAGCCAGGCGACTCCCTGAAAGCTCGACACCTGTGCGATCTCTGTTGCTACGCCGCCGTCGATCGAAGACTTCCGGAGCCGGCCCACAAACGCCCACGCCACCCAGCGGCCATCTGGCGAGATGTCGGGACTGAAGGCTGAATTCGTGCCGGCAAGCGGTCGTACCTCGAGCTCATCGAGGTTGCGGACGTAGAGCTGACGCCCAGCGGCGGATTGTCCAGCGTACACGATGCGTTGGCCATCGGGCGTTACGGCGAGGACTGCTGGGAGACCTGTCTCCAGCCGAGCTTCAGCGGGGAGAACAAGGGCGAACCGGACGGGCGGCGCAGCAGCAGGCGTTGGTCTGCCGAACCATCCCCACGCGGCGGCCGCAGCGGCGATCACAAACGCGCCGATCCATGGCAGCGGCGAACCAATCCATGATGTGCCTTGAGCGCTGGAGCGCCCGCTCCTCGACGCCGTGGTAGCGGGCAGCAGCATGCGCCCCTGCAATGCTTCCGAGAATTCGTTAGGCGTGCTGAAGCGGTCCGCGGGCAGCTTGGCCAGCGCCTTGTCGACAGCGGCCTCGACGTGGGCCGGCACCGTGTCGCGCACGAGTCGCACGGACCGCGGCCTGTCGGTCAGCACGCGGGCGATGATCGCCTGCGCCGAGTTGCCGATGTGCGGCGGTTCGCCGGTGAGCATTTCGTACAGCACGGCGCCCAGCGAGTAGATGTCGGTCCGGCCGTCGATCGTATGATCGCCGGTCGCCTGCTCGGGGCTCATGTACTGCGGAGTACCTAACGAGAGACCGGTCTGGGTGACCCGCGTCCCACCGGCGTTCGAGACGGCGAGCGCGATCCCGAAGTCGGCCACGACCGGCTGACCCGCCTGCAACAGGATGTTCTCGGGCTTCAGGTCCCGGTGGATGACGCCGTTCTGGTGCGCGTAGTGCAGGGCACTGGCGATGCCCAGCGTGATTCGCACCGCTTCGTCGACAGGAAGCTGACGCTCGCGCTGGAGGCGCGCGCGCAGGGTCTCCCCCTCGACGAACGGCATCACGTAGAACAGCAGGCCGTTCGCCTCGCCGCTGTCGAACAGCGGCAGGAGGTTCGGATGCTGCAGGTTGGCCGTGACCTTGATCTCGGCCAGGAACCGTTCAACGCCGAGCACCGCTCCCAGCTCGGGGCGCAACACCTTGAGGGCGACTTTGCGCTCGTGCCTGATGTCTCGCGCCAGGTAGACGGTCGCCATCCCCCCGGCGCCGATCTCGCGGTCGAGCGTGTAGCGACCAGATAGCGCAGCGCTCAGACTGAGAAGGGTGTCCACGATCCTGGGTGAGAATGGAGTTGGAAGCTACCGGCAGAGGATTGCCGCAGCCAGACAGAGGATGCGACGCTCCAAGACGTGAGAGTACTTTCCGTCACCATATGACCCAGTCGCATTCCCAGGAACGATGGATCAATCGCTCCGAGCTTCTGATCCTGGCGATCGGGATTGGACTTCGCATCGTGCGGTTCGCGCAGCCACGCCCGCTCTGGCTCGACGAGGCGCTGATCGCGCTGAATCTCTTCACGAGACGCCCGCACGAGTTTTTTCGCCCGCTCGACGGTAACCAGATCTCTCCACCTGGATTCCTCCTCGGCGAGTGGCTGGTGACCGCGCTGGCCGGCACCGGGGAGAAAGCGCTGCGTTTGCTCCCACTCATCGCTGGCATCGTGGCGCTGATCCTGTTCGCTCGCCTGGCCCGCCGCATCCTCGAACCCGGGATGGCGCTTCTCGCCACCGCGCTCGCCGCGCTGTCCCCGCTCCTCATTTACTACTCAGCCGAGGTCAAGTCGTATGAATTCGACTGGCTCGGCGCGATCCTGGTCATGCATGCCACCCTGACCGTGATCGAAGGCCCGTCCCGCGGCTCATGGACGCGGTGGGCGTTGGCGTCGATGTTCAGTGCACTCGTCTCCATCGCGGCCCCGTTATTTGTCGGTGGCTGCGCGCTCGCGTTGCTCACCGCGCCCGAGGTTCGGCGCGGTCCCCGCGCGCTGCTCCACCTGGTGGCGGCTGGGACGCCGGCGGCGCTCATCTCCGGTGTTCACCTGCTCATGGTCTCTCGCGGCGCAGCGATGACGTCGTTCATGCAGTGGTACTGGGCCGAGACATTCCTCGAGCCGAACCTGCGTTCCGGCGTACTGCTTGCGGCGAAACTCGCCCGCGATTTCCTGGCCTCGGCGCTCTTCAGCGATCTCATCGTGGGATCGCTCCCCCGCAAGACCATGTCCATCGTCATCGCCAGCTCCGCGGTCGGCGCCATTGCGTTAGGCCGTCGCTCCCTGCCGACCGCCGTGTTGCTGCTCGCACCGGTGGTCTTCGCCGGCGCAGCATCGTTAGGCAGATTGTGGCCGCTCACGCCGCGGCTCCTGCTTTTTGCGGTGCCCACGGCGCTCATCACGGTGACTGCCGGCCTGGGCGCCCTGGCCCGCCTTGCTCCGCGCAAGGCCCGGCCGGCGGTGCTTGGCATTCTCTCGGCCGCAATCGTTTTGGCGGCGGTCGTGGGACTTCGAGGGGAGATGCGAGCACAATCCCGGTTTCTCGCCGTCCCCGACGCCTTGCGGGAAGCTGGCACTCGGCTTGGTCCGAACGCCATCGTGTACCTCTCATCCGACATCGTGCCTGCCACCTTCTACTACCTGAGGTTTCATCCCGATCGCTTCGAGCTCGGAGGCGATTCACTGTCACAGGGCAGCACGCTGCGGGGCAGGCGCATGGTATTAGGCTTGTGGCCCAGCTTCGTCGGTGTTGGCCCGGGCCGCCCGCCCCGCAGCGCGAAGACGCTCGATACGGAATGGCTCGAACGTGAAGGCCGCCGAGTATTGGAACCGCAGGCTACCGAGATCTGGGTGCTGATCGGAAACCCCGATCTGCGGATGCCCCTGCCGTCGTGGCTTGAAGCAGTGGGGGTCATACGTGAGGCGGAGTATGAGACGAGGGGCGTCCGGATACTGAAGTACCGTAGTAACTGATTGGATGGCGGACGGGGGAAGGCGGATGGGAGAAAAACTGCGAAGCGACGGCCACTGAAATTCCGTGGTAATCAGGTGTGCAGTTTGTCCGATTTCCGCCATCCGCCTTCCGCCTTCGCGCTACATCGTCTCATGCCGCGACAACCGGAGCAAAAGGTGCCGCTTCACATCACTCCACTCCGTGGCCAGCACGCTGTACATCACCGAATCCCTCACGGTCCCATCGCGCCGCGCCTGATGGTGCCGAATCACTCCATCCTTTTTCGCTCCCAGCCGTTCAATCGCACGCTGTGACGCGAAGTTGAAGTTGTCGGTGCGCAGGCCGACTACGGCGCAGCCGACCTTCTCGAAGGCGTGCTGGAACAGAAGCAGCTTGCAGGCCGAGTTGACGTGCGTGCGCTGCCAGGATTTGGCGTACCACGTGTAGCCGATCTCCACCCGATCGACCGCGGGAACGATGTCGTGATAGCGCGTCGAGCCGATGACCTGTCCGCTCGCCACGTCGCGCACCACCCACGGCAGCATGTGGCCCGCTTGCTGACCCTCGAGTGCGGCGGCGATGTAGGCATCGACCTTGTCGGGTTCCGGGATTGCGGTAAACCAGAGTTCCCAGAGCCGCCCGTCCGAAGCAGCTGTTCGTAAATCGCCCTCGTGGCCAACCGTGAGTGGTTCGAGGCGGACGCCATGTCCTTGAAGCTCAATCGGCTGGAGTGTGATCATGGTCAGGAAGGTGAGTCGTTCGCCGCAAATAGGCTAACGTCCGACAGGCTACATCCGTAGACTGAGAGCGCTTCGCCGGACTCTCGACACCAGGACACCGATCATGCGAATCAGGACTTTCGCCACGTGGCTGATCGCCACCGTCGCCCTCGCGACCCCCGCCTTGTCACAGAAGAAGGCACTGACCCAGGCCGACTGGGATCGGTGGCGGTCGATCCAGGGCTCGACCCTCTCTAATGATGGGAAGTGGGTCGCGTACACCCTCGCTCCCCAGGTTGGAGACGGTGAGTTCGTCGTGCGATCGACGACCGGAACCACCGAGTATCGCGTGCCGGTCGGTTACATCGGCAGGCCCAACAACACTCCGGGCGGCGAACGCGCGCGCGGCGGCGGCGCGGGAGGAGCAGGTCGCGCCGGCGGACGTGGCGGGGC
>CAZSNV010000204.1:0-8676 GCA_964608035.1 uncultured Gemmatimonadaceae bacterium
CGGAATCGCGCACGCGCTGCACGCGATTGGCCAGTTCGCCCGCCTTGCCGTAGTGGCCAGCTCGTTCCCAATCGAGCGCTGGCGTCCAGGTCCCGAACGCGAATCTCCAGCAGGTGGATGACGGCGCCTCCTGGGCCAACGTCGCGGATGGCCGTGCGACGGTCATGAATGAGATCGCGAGAATCGCGTGCAAGAGATGCCGGTGTGGCTTTGTGACTGCAGTAAAAGATTGAAACACGGGGGTCACAGGGTACACAGGATAAACACTATGAGTGACCATCATTTGTGACCAGCAGACTCTGTGAACTCCGTGAACTCCGTGTTTAAAGGCTTTTTCCGGTTAGCGGTCCGCGATGCAACAAGAAGCCCACCGGCGATGGCCATGCATAACGCCGCAGCCAATACACTGGCGAATCCTGCGGGTGCCACACGCACGTCGGCTCCGGCGAGGACTGCGAGGGCGGCGTTCGCGCTCGAAGCAACTGACCAGAGTGCTGCGATTCCGAAAACGGGGACCACCATGGTGACCACAACCCCGATGGCTGGAGCAATTCGTGGAATACGGAGTGCGTTGAGAAAGAGAGCGAGCACTGATAGCCACATGGCGACGACGACCAGTGGATACGCCCGACGGAGCCGGGCCATTTGGGATTCGCCGTTGTCACCAAGGGCGCATAGCTCTTCATCTCCGAGCTTCGGCCACCAGCGGCACTCCCTCGGAGCGGTTCCCGACGTGCCCAGCCCGAAGTCGACCAGGCCGATGGGCGACACCTGTAAGTGTCTTCCGTCAGCGGCGCGAGCCTCGGCCCAGGGTGCGGTGGCTGATCGCTGGAACAGGATCGCCGAGGCGGCGATCAACAGCAACGCGATGCCCTCGACAAGACGACCCCACCGGGGATTTCGAGGCGAAGAGTCCAAGTCAGTCCGTCTGGACGTTGACGATGACATCGGCGATCGCGACCGCGATCGTGCCGTAGAGTGGTCAACGCCGCTTGAAACCTTCGACCAGTGCCGCCGCCGAGGAGCCGTCCGTGCCATGGACGGTGAAGTCCATGCGCACCGAATTGAAGAGCGTCACATCCGCGCGTGCCTGACGAGAGCGATCGACAACGCCGTGCACCGCCACGCTCACCGGTCCGATCTGAACGTTTGTGTCGCGCGCGATGACTTGGACCAGCTCGACGCCGCAGGATGCGACGGAGGATAGAAAGAGCTCCGGTGGCGTGAGTTCCTCGCCGGGGCATCCGTTCTGCACCGGCCCGTCGACGACGAAGTGATGGGTACGCGCCTGGCACAGCACGCGACCAAAGACGTCCGTTGTACGGGCGCCGACGTCGTACTCGCGAATCGTTGTTGGAGGTGCTGTCACGTGGCGGTGAATCGTGAATAGTGAATAGTGAATCCTGCCTGGTTCCTTGTCCCGCTGCTGATGCCTGATGTCCTGATGCCTTGCTCTATTCTAGCGCCTCAATCAAACTCGCGCCGGGGCGCGGCTTGCTCGATCTCCATCGCGCCAGAGGCTGCAGTCCATGCCCAACCTACTTTTCAGCGACGAAATACGCGCGCGCGCCGAGTTCAGTCAAACGGCCCGTACCGAACGACATTGCCCGTTGGGCGCGCTGTGGGCGTCGCGCGGTGGTGCAACTTGCGGCGGTCCCTCCTCTGACTAGGTTAGTGGAGTGACCCCAGCGCCCAACGATCTCCTTTACGGCACACTGGATGTGCTTGTGCTCAAGACTCTCTCCTGGGGTCGCATGCACGGCTACGGGATTGCGCGATTCATCGAATCGAACACCAGGGGCGTGCTCGCGGTGGAAGACGCCGCCCTCTACAAGGCGTTTCACAGGCTCCAGCGCGCCGGCGCAATCGACGCCGAGTGGGGAGTCTCTGAGAACAACCGGAAGGCGCGGTTTTATCGATTGACCCCGAAAGGCAGGGCGCGATTACGAGCCCAGACGGCGGTGTGGCGCCAATATGCTGGCGCCGTCGTGGAGCTCCTCGACCTGACGTCCGCTCCAACGTGACCGGACCCCGGCGCTTTATCAACCTCGGCTCCCGCAGCGCGCGACGCATTGCGCGCGAGGTTGACGATGAGCTCCGCTTTCACCTCGAGATGCGCGCCGCCGAGTTACGGGAAGGCGGACTTTCACCTGACGAAGCGCGGCTGGAGGCGGTGCGGCGCTTTGGAGACGTCAACGACGCCCAGGAGTATTGCCGCGCCATGGACAGGCACGCAACGAACGAACAGCTGCGCCGCGACTGGTTCGCCGACGCCTGGTTCGACATGCGCTGGTCGCTGCGCCAGATGTTGCGCTATCCCGCTTTTACTTTCCTCGCCGTCATCACGCTCGGCGCCGGCATCGGCGCCACGACTGCGATCTTCAGCGTCGTCCATCGCCTCCTGATGAACCCGATTCCCGTTAGAGGGGGCGATCGCATCGTATCACTCGTTATGCGGTCTCCTGCATCAGGCTTTACCGTGACGCCCTCGATGTCGCTCATCGACGACTGGCGAAAGGGGGTGACAGCCTTCGAGTGGGTCGGCGCGCTGGCATCGGCTCACGCTGTGCTCAGCACGGAGGGCGATTCGATCACGCTCGAGGGCGGCGTTTTCGAGCCCTTTATCGCCCGCGAGATGGGGATGCGCGCCGTGGTGGGGCGGTTTTTTCTCGACGATGAAGCGCTTCCCGGCGCCGCGCCGGTCGCCATGCTCGGCTATGGCCTGTGGCAGCGTCGCTTCGCCGGCAGCCGTGATGCGATTGGTCAGGTGATCACGGTCGATGGACAGAAGCGCACCATCGTCGGTGTGGCGCCACGCGAGTTCGAGCTCCCCTTCTTCGGCGGTGCACCTGAGGCGAGAGAGATCTGGTGGCCGCTCACGCGCGCTGAAGTGAAAGACAATGCCAACGGAATGGCCAAGCTCCGGCCGGGAGCCACCGCGGCACAGGCGGAGCGCGAGATGAAGACGCTGGCCAGTGCCGCACTGGCAGGCGATCCGTTTCGCAGGACACTCGATCCGCGCGCGTTCCGCCCGCAGGAATTCCTGGGTGAGACCACCCGGGATACGCTCGTGGTGACGCTCGCCGCGGTGGGCGTGCTGCTGCTCATTGCCTGTGCCAACGTCGCGAATCTGCTCCTCGCGCGGGCCGTGAGTCGCCAGCGGGAGCTCGCCATCCGCACCGCGGTCGGTGCGGGGCGCGGCCGACTCGTCAGGCAGCTACTCACGGAAAGCGTGCTGCTCGCGCTGGCCGGCGGTGCGGTTGGCATGGTGATCGCCTGGCGAGGACTCGCCGCGATCATCGCTTTACGCCCTGACAATCTCGCTGCCCTCGACCGCGTCCACCTCGATCCACGCATGCTGATTGGCGCGCTCGCGCTCAGCCTGGGCACTGGCATCGTCTTCGGCATCGCTCCGGCATGGTTCGCGTCGGAAGGTGGTCTCACCGACGCATTGAAGACCGGCAATGCCTCCACCGGACACCGACGGTCTGCCAGGTTCCGCTCGGCACTCGTCACCTTCGAGGTCGCGCTCTCGACCATGCTGCTCGTGGGTGCCGGGCTGCTCGTCAGGTCCTTCCAGCAATTGCAGGCCGTGGACGTTGGGGTAGACCCTCGCGGACTTGTGAATGTGTGGGTCCGGCTTCCCGAAGGCCGTTATCCGACGCCTCAGCTGCGGATGTCTGTGCTCTCCGAAATCAGCGATCGCCTGCGCCTGGTTGCCGGTGTGCGGGGCGTGACGACCGCGATTGGATTGCCCGGTGCCGCTGGCACCGCGTTTGGCACGCTGGAGGTGGAAGAACGTTCCATCGCGGAGGCCGAAGCGGTACGGTCGGTAGGGTTCAACGCGGTAGTTCCGGATTTCTTCCGGACAGTCGGACTGCCGCTTCGCGAGGGGACAGGCTTCTCGTCGGACCGAGGCTCAAATGAGGTCGTCATCAACGCCACGATGGCTGCGCGTTACTGGTCAGGCGGTAAGGCGGTGGGGAAGCGCGTGCGCCTGAGCGATAAGGGCGCGTGGATGACCATCGTTGGCGTCGTTGGCGATGTCCGGCTTCCTGGCGCCAAAGGTGTATCGGCGCAGCACCAGTTTTACGAACGCTTCACCGCATCGGAAGATCAGGCGTCGCTGCTGATCAGGGCTGGCGACGGGGCCGTCGACTTGTTGAAGCGCGTTTCGGAAGTCGCGGCATCGGTGGATCCATCGATACGAATCTCTGGTGGCGGGAGCATGAGCGCAGTAATCGCCGCTCGTTTTGTGCGGCCGAGGTTCGCCCTGGCGCTGTTGTCGACGTTCGCGGTGGTCGCGCTGTTCGTGGCGAGCGTAGGGCTTTACGGCGTCATCGCGTACTCCGTGATGCGCCGCACGCGTGAAATCGGGATCCGCATGGCACTGGGCGCTCGTCCGCGTTCCGTGTTGCGGCTGGTAGTGAGCGATGGGACGCGGTTGGGCCTTGGTGGTCTGGTCCTGGGCTTGATGGGAGCGGCGGCCGGTGCGCGAGTGATGCGCAACCTGGTGTTCGGAATCGCCCCCCTCGACTGGCTCACTTTCGCAGCGGTGGCCGCGATACTCGGCGCAGTGACGGTCGCGGCGTGTTACGTGCCCGCGCGGCGGGCAACGCGCGTTGATCCTTTGGTGGCGGTACGGAGCGATTAGTGACCCACTTGGCGCGGTAACCGCGCTACGAGGGTTCCAGCTCCTCAATCAAACTCGCGACGGGGCGCGGCTTGTTCGGACTCCACGCGCCCGGTGACGATCTCGGCGTGGAAATAATTCTCGCCGCGCACGGAATGACCGAACATGCGCCGGAGAAAGTTGATCTGACCGACGTGCGTGAGCGCGTCGGCGATCGCGCCCTGGAAGATCTGTCCCGGCTCGAATGCGAGCGGTTCGTTCGACGCGAGGTAGTCGTCGAAGGCGCGCAATGCCCTGAAGAACCGCTCGGTGTCTTCCTGCCATGACGCAGGCGTGGAATCGGTCCATGCTTGTTTGCCTTGCGCTTGCGTCCGCGCCCAGTCGACGAGATCGCAGAGATGCGCCAGGATCTGCGATGGTGTGCGCGACGTCGGTGAAGCGCGGAAGTCGCCGAACCCTTCGGGCGCGCCTCGCAGGGCCTTCGCGCCGCGGTAGGCCAGCGTGGCTACGGTATGACGCAACATGTCGCGAGCCGATTCGCTCATGGTTCTCCTGCCCAGTCAGGTCCGAGTATCTGCGTCAGATGATGCTCGAGGTGGACGACGGAGTCGCTCATGAGGTAGTCGAGGGTCGACGGCACGTTAGTCGCCACGTCACGGAAGGCGATGACGTCGAGGTTGTGGTGCTTGCGCAATCGCTGCCGCTGAACCGCCGGCATGTTTTCCATCACATGATAAAGCTGCCGGTTGTAAGCTGACCACAGGTCGACCAGATCGGACCAGGATCGGCTGTTGTACTTCTGCGCCGCCACCCACGCATCCTGGTCGTAACCCGGGAACACCAGGTCGTCGGACTGGGTGGCTCTGAGAAAGCGCTCGTGGTTGACGCTCGCCGAGTCGATGAGATGGCCGATGATCTCTTTCGGCGACCACTTTCCCGGCGCGGGAGGTCTGCCGGCAGCGTCGCCGGTGATTCTGCGAAGTGCCGGTTCAGCGGTGTCGAGATCAGAACGAAAGGCAGCGATGTAATCGACCATGGCGCACCAGACGCTGTTGCAGGTAGTGGCGAGGGTAAACTTACCGCTTCGTCTGCCTAGCCGAACCCGGCAGTTCCGGCGACCTTATCATGTTGCCGCCGGAGGGCTTCCTGCTGACCGCCAAACACGATGAAGTAAACCCGGTTCTGGGGCGTGCGACGCTGCGGGAGATCGGGTTTCCGGGAGCGCCGATTGACTGACGCGGTCGGCCGCCTGACGAGCGCGCTCGCCGAGCGCTATCGAATCGACCGCCGGCTCGGCGAGGGTGGTATGGCGACGGTGTACCTGGCGCACGACCTGCGCCACGGTCGCGACGTCGCCATCAAGGTCCTCCACCCGGACCTCGCCGCGGCGTTAGGTGGCGAGCGGTTCCTGAGCGAGATCAAGACCACCGCCAGGCTTCAGCATCCGCACATCCTCCCGCTGCTGGATAGCGGCGACGCCGGCGGGCTGCTGTATTACGTGATGCCTGTGGCGACGGGCGAGACATTGCGGGCCCGGTTGACGCGCGAGCGTCAACTGCCCATCGACGATGCGCTGCGGATTGCGCGCGAAGTGGCCGATGCGCTGGCGCATGCCCACGAGTCGGGCATCATCCATAGAGACATCAAGCCCGAGAACATCCTCCTCCAGGGTGGCCACGCGCTGGTCGCCGACTTCGGCATCGCGCTCGCGGTCCAGAGCGCCGGCGGTGAGCGGATGACGCAGACCGGACTCTCGCTCGGAACGCCGCAATACATGTCGCCCGAGCAGGCGATGGGCGAACGAGGCATCGATGCCAGGAGCGACATCTACGCGTTAGGCGCCGTGACGTACGAGATGCTGGCCGGTGATCCCCCGTTCACCGGCTCGAGCGTGCAGGCGATCGTGGCCAAGGTGCTGAGCGAGAAACCGACCCCGCTGGCCACGCTGCGCGACACGGTGCCACCCAGTGTGCAACACGCCGTCGTCAAGGCGCTGTCGAAACTGCCCGCCGATCGTTTCGCCTCGGCAACCGAGTTCGCGAGGGCGCTCACGCTCGAACATCACACCGCGCCGTCGGTGGTGGCGCCGGGCCGCGAACGGGCTCTTTCTCGTTCACGGATGACGAGCGGCGTTCTCGCGCTCATGACGGTTCTTGCAGTTGCCATTGCGGCTTGGGGTCTCACGCGTGGAGCCCCCGCGGCGGCTGAGGGACCGGTCAGTCGGTTGGAGTTCACAACCACAGGCGAACTCCGATTTGCATACCCGCATTTCGGCATGCTGACCGCGCTGGCCATATCGCCCGACGGCGAGCGCGCCGTTTTCACTGCGGAACGTGGTGAGGGGTGGGCGCTGGCTATCCGCAACCTCGACCAGCTTACCGCGCGGCTCCTTCCGGGTACCGAGGGCGCCACGTGGCCGGCTTTTTCGCCTGACGGGCGGTGGATCGCCTTCAGCAATATCGATGGTACGATCAGGAAGATCGCCGCTGACGGAAGCGCTCTCACAATCCTGTGCGAGGTTGGCGTACCCGGAGCGTCCGGACTCACATGGCTCTCCAACGAGGAGATCGCCTTTTCCCGGGGTTCCCTGGTAGACCGGGGGATGTTCCACGTCTCTGCGGGCGGTGGTACGCCCGTCCAGCTCTCCAGGCCGGACAGCTCGACTGGTGAGCTGTTTCAGTTGGCGCCGAAGGCCATCGACGGCGGGAGGCTGGTGATCTACTCGAGCTCGAAGTCCGGGATCGGAGAGATCACGCTCGGCGTCTTCCGAACGAGCGATGGCACCGGAAGGGTATTTCCCGGGATTCGCAGCTCCATGACACTGGGACTTGTAGACGGATCGTTGGTGTACGTGCGGCCAGACGGCGCACTGATGGCGGTCCCTTTCGATGTCCGCACCCTCGAAGCCGGATCGCCAATTCAGGTGGGAGACAGCGTCGCGGTGCAGACATGGGTAGCGGTGGCGGCACTTGCGACGAATGGATCACTCCTCTACCAGCAGGGTGGCGCCGCGGGGCAGCTCGTTCGCGTCGACGCGCAGGGGGTCGCCAGCCCGCTGGCCGATTCGGTTCGGCGCTATGGCCATCCGCGCTACTCTCCTCGTGGCGACCAGCTGGCGTTTGAGGTCGTCGGCACTGGCGGCGTTGATGTCTGGACGATGGACCTGGAGTCGGGCGGGCTCCAGCGCCTGACGAGTGACGGTGTCAGCGACCGGCCGGAGTGGTCGATTGACGGTACGAGCATTCTCTATCCCTCCGCCAGGGATTCGCAGTACACGCTCTGGTCACACCCCGTGGACGGCAGTGGTGGTGCGACCAACGTGTTGACCGAATCCATCCCGATCCGCGAGGGCCTGTACACGCCGGACGGCCGGGCCATCATATATCGCGTCGATGCCCGGGAGACCAATCGCGACGTGTGGATGCTGCCGCTCGGCGGGGAGCGGAAGCGTATTCCGCTGCTGAACAGCATCCACGACGAGAAGGAGCCGCGCGTCTCACCAGACGGGCGCTGGCTCGCGTATGTGTCCAACGAAACGGGACGTGAGGAAGTGTTCGTCCGTCCGCTGGCCGCCGGAAGCGGTCGCGTGTCGGTTTCGGCGGAGGCCGCCGGTGAGCCTTTGTGGGCCCCCGACGGCAAACGACTGTACTATCGGGCCGGCACGCGGCTGATGGAGGCCATCGTGACGGGGACACCGTCGTTAGGTGTGTCGGCTCGGAGGGTCGTGTTCACGGGACCCTACGCGAGCGACATCTTCCACCCGAACTACGACGTCGCTCCCGACGGCCGCAGCTTCGTCATGATAAGGCCGGCGCAGGACCATCGTCGCATCGTGATGGTGGTCA
Organism: uncultured Gemmatimonadaceae bacterium; assembly: GCA_964608035.1. GTDB lineage: Bacteria > Gemmatimonadota > Gemmatimonadetes > Gemmatimonadales > Gemmatimonadaceae > JABWBJ01. The sequence goes on from CAZSNV010000204.1 coordinate 8,479, forward strand.
ACTGGGCGAAGGAATTGCGCCGGCGCATGGGAACGGCCCGATGAGTCAGGAGGCGCTGCGCGCGGCGCTGGCTGACCGCTATCGCATCGAGCGCGAGCTCGGCGCGGGCGGCATGGCGACCGTCTACCTGGCCGAGGATCTCAAGCATCGTCGGCGCGTGGCGCTGAAAGTTCTCCGTCCGGAACTCGCGAATGCGCT
>CAZSNV010000205.1:0-8666 GCA_964608035.1 uncultured Gemmatimonadaceae bacterium
GCGGCGACGTTGAGGGACAGGGCCCTCAAACGGATCGCCGCGCTTGAAACGTAACCTGCTGAAATGCTGAAACGTCGCCACATCAGATGGCACCGAATGGGTCCACGATCTTGACGCCTGCCTTCGCGAAATCCACCTGATTGCGTGTGGCGACAGTCAATCCGTAGACGAGGGCTGTGGCAGCGATGAGGCTGTCTTTGATCGCCATACCCGCGCGAGATCATGCAGGCTGATACGGTGCCTGTTCGAATCCCTGCCTCACCGCCAATCCCTCGCATTTGCTCGGTCTTGTCGGCTCGGCAGGGCTCCACTCTGATCGTCGGACGGCCTCCAGGTCACGCTCGGCGACGACCCGAAACGCACCGATGGTCGCCAGCATGCGGCTGTCCTCGCGGTTCAACTCGTAGAGGTTCTCGCGGTCGTCCTGCACCAGCTCGCGCTCAAGTCCACGCGGCAGTTCCAGGCCCTCTACGAATGCGTCGCGGGGATCGTGGTCCCTCGTCGCGGTCACGCTCGAAGTCCCTGTCTCGGTCGTCTGGATCGCGCGGATCGTCAAGCCAGCGCGCGTCGTAGATGTCGAAGTCGTCGCGGTCGCGCGAGTCGGCGTAGTCACGGGGATCGAAATCCAAAGTGCCCTCCCCGACGGCATCCCCCGTCTGTTCACCACCGATTATGCGAGGTGGATTGGGCCGCAACAATCAACGTTGGGGCTGCTTCGGGTGTTGTTGGGTGAGAGGTGATCGCGTGTCAGGCCATCACGCGTTCCAGCGTGGCGCTGTGCTCGTCGCTTCGCTCCGACCGCATGGCGGCCTTCGGGCATTGACGGCGCCGGCGCGCAGCGCAGCCCACGCACTTGCGTGATGGCCGCTCCAACGCCAGATTACGAAGATTACGGGGCGAACGCTCAAGACCTCGCGTCGCACTGTCAGCACGCTGCGTTGCGCTCGTTAGCGGACGCCAACTTATGCCGAGCCCAGCCCGACCACAAGATGTTGTGTAGTTCTTGCTTGCCAAGCGGCACAATTTGTGATCTTATCTACGCGAGACAAATACCCGTGCAATTTGTCAATGGGCCAAGGTTGAAAAACTGCCGATTGACAACTACGATCTGTGGGTTGTAGTGGGGTGAACGGGCGCAGCAAAGCGTCTCAGTTCTGTTCACCGAAACGTTGCAAGAGGTGAGATGGCGTTGACGTTGCAGCAGTTCCGCGACTTAATGCGGTCGGAAAATCCGAAGCGATTTGCCCACCAACCGGTGTGCAGCAGCTGTCACCAACCTCTTAGCGAGAGCGTAACTGGTAACCGCACTGTGGGCGACGGCGTGATGGACAGTGATTGCTACTTCGACGAGCTTAGCGAAGTCGTCGAGTCCGTACCAATTCGCACAGCGCGCGTTCGGCGCGGCTAGCTCCCGCTAGCCGCGTGGTTACTCATTACCTCGGTACGCAAGAGGTCGACGCGTACCTCCTCGATCTCGTCGAAAGGTTGTCGGGCGCTCCAGGTGGCTTTCCATCGGTACTCGTGCCGATAGGGCCGTCCGGAATGGAGTTGGCGGACCGCCTTGCAGATATCCCCGGACTTGCGGAAAAGGGCCCGACGGTCATTCGTGCGGTGTTCGACCGTCCCACCAAGGGCGTCACCTTTCTAGACCTCGACGCCGTCGCCGATTTGGCGGGAAAGACCGTCTTGGTGTTAGACAGCGCCATCCATTCAGGTTCGACCATGCATTGCGTCGTGCGCGAGGCTTATGAGCAGGGCGCTTCAGCAGTCGTGTCGTACTCGCTGGTTCTTAAGCGCCGGGCGACATTCGTTCCCACGTACTGGGGTTTAACGATCGGCGATTTCGACCGGGCGTACTTCCTCCTGAAGAAGATTCCGAATAACAGGCTCAGAAGCGACGCGGTAGGCACCTACTTGCGCCGACTGGCCAGTGAAGACGTTGACACTCTTGGGGCCGTCCCGTGTGGGCTCGACGCGATGGACCGCGTTAGTTGGGGAGACCGATGGTGGGACATCCAGAGCAGCGAACGTGAACGAAGTACGTACCTGTTGTACGTTGGCACTGAGCTTTGCGGGTACGTCACGTTCGTTATTTCCGGCGATGCCGTCACCATCGACGAGGTTGCGGTCAGAGAAGAGTTCCGGGGGCGCAAGTTGGGCGGTCTGCTTTGTAGGTGGGCCGAGACGATGGCCAGGCAGGCGCGAGCCTCCGAACTTAATCTGTGGGGAGTAGAGAATCAGGTCGCGACATACGAACGGTTCGGGTACACGAAAGAGCCGTCGGAAAAGCCGAGGCTGCTTGAGGGCAAGCAGTACTTCTTCATGCGGAAGCCAATCGTGTACAACGTCTCGCCGTTGAAGCTCGAAAGATAACTAGTTTCGAGCGGCGCCGTCCCCACGGGTACCTTCGTTATTAGCCATCCATCAGGCTGAACTCACCGTTGCTTGATGGTTCGTCGGCCTTGTGAAACACCTCTTCGCCGTCGACGACCTGGCCGGCCTGGGCCTGCAGCCAGCCGCGCTCGATCTGCTCACGCCACGTCATGCGGATCTCGTCGTGCTCCTTCAACAGCTCACCTCGCTTCCTGCCGGCGAAGTCCTAGATAAGACCAGACACGGACTTTATGTATTCGGACCGTTCCAAGGCGTCGAACTGCGCCCGCAAGCGGCCGGCGAACCCTGCGTCCTCGACGAGGAGTCCGGCCTCGATGTTTCGGTCCATCGCGGCCTCCGTGAAGTTTGCGGACGTGACGAGCGCTCGCTCATCGTCGACGATGAGGCATTTCGCATGTAGACATGCCCGCGGGCCTGGCGAGGGTGACAGAGCCCGTTGGTCGTACAGCACGCGTGGATACCTTCGACCGGACCACTGCGTCCGCCTGAAGTCGTCGGCGAACTCCCGGACGATCTCGGAGTCGGCGCGGCTGTCCTTCCACGCGCGCTGGATGTTCGTGAAGATCCGCACATCGAGCGCCGGATTGTTGTCCATGTTGCTCGCCAGAGGGGCAAACACGCGGTCGCCCTGTCGGATGGCGAAACCGGCCACGACCACAGACCGCTTCGCCGAGGCGAACAGCTCCGGCACGACGACGCCGGTATCCCTGGTCGAGGACTGCGCGGACTCCGGGCCTGACCAGACCAGCTCGAGTCGTGCCGGCACAGGTCCGTCGAACGCCACCGCGCGCAACAGCCGGGCCATTTGTGCGCCCGTGAACGCCTCCCCGAGGAGGGTGGCAAGCTCCGAGGCCGCCGCATCCGCCTGGTCGCGGCCAACGTATCGTTCGAGCACCGACGGCAGCGGCGGAAGGGCGATCCGGCCGGCTTCGAGCGCCTGCGCCAGCGCATCGAGTGCCGAGGACGGAAGCCGCCGCCACACGTGACCGCCATTCACAGCAGATCCTCGCCGAAGAACTCAGCACCCAGCCCTTCGACGGTGGGCACGACCAGCGAGCGATCGAGGAAGTCGTTCATCCGCTCGCACGAGGTCTCGCCGATGTACAGGCAACCGTGGCAAGCGGCGCCGCTCAAATATCGTTGCTCCTGCGCCGCGTCGGGCCGATGCTGCGCGCAGACCGGATCGTTGGCGCACAGGCCGCCGAGGTCGAGCGACGTGCGCAGGTGCTGTTCGATCCGCCGCGCGACCTGGACGAGACCGCCGAGCGTTCCTTCGGCGTCCGAGGTGCCGGTATAGAGCAGGATGCCGTAGCCGCTGCGCGTGGCGTAGACCCGCTCGCGAATGGACGTTGAGGCATAGCCGCACTCGAGCGACACCGCGGTGATGAGCAGATGCGACAGCGTGTGCAGCATCACGTACGCCAGGCCGGGGAACTCCGTCTTCGTTCCCGGATGATCCGCTTTCCAGGCGTCGAACCCGGCCAGCAACGCCTTCCCGCGCGCCTGCACGGCCGGGCGCTCTCGCCACGCTTCGATCGCGTCCGTCTTCAGCGCGACGAAGAAGCCCTCGCCGCGGTTCTCGACCGCCGGGACCCAGGACGTCTCGAGCGCCAGGTCCGCGCGCTTGACGTCGAGGCTCAGCTCGCCGTCTACGTCAGGGACTGCAGACTCGAAGCGCGTGAATCCGACCTGCGCGATCACCTCGCGCAGGCGATGGACGAGCACCACCCGATCGATGGACTCGAGCAGGGGCGACCGCGGGAGACCGGGAAGGGCGCGCGCGAAGTAGTCGCCGTCTGGCACGTCCTCCGTGGTGCCCACCATACTGGACAGCAGCGTCTCGATCTCCGCCTGCTTGATCCCCTTCACCTGAGGAACGTGGCCGCCCTTGCGCCGCTGGATCTCGCGCCACACCTCCTCGTCGGTGAGCCCTTCGAGCGCAGCGTGGACACGCGCTTTGCGCCGTTCGCGTGCGATCTCCTCCGGCGATTCCACGTACTGCAGGAAGTCTTCGAACACGCTGTCGACGGCGGCCCGGATGGCCGCGCTCGCGTCGGGAATCGAGATGGCGCTCAGCTTCTGGGCGAAGTACGCGTTCGAGGCGGAGCGGACCAGCAGCCGGCTCGGCTCACTCTTCGCGTCGTCGCCGCCACAGTGCTCGCGCGCCGCCGGGCCGAGCCACGGCCGATGGCCTCCGCAGTAACCGAACGGCCGATCCTGGAACTTCGCCGCTGCCGCCATCGTCTTGGTCCGGCCGCACTCGCAGCGGACGGTCACGTCGGCGAGGTCGCCGCTCGTCCCGCGCTCGTCGAGCCAGAGCGGCCGACGACAGGGATCGCCATGGTCGTGGACGTAGAGGTGCCAGTCGATGTCGCTGATGTGTCCACGCGTGCACGCCTGGACGAAGCGGATCGGCACAACCGGGTATGACTTGCGGTCGGCGCCGACATACCGGTCTTTGATCAGCGCCTGGTAGTGCACGAGTGGCCGCGATCGAATGTTCCGCTCGCGTTTCTCCTCGTACTGCGCGACGAACCACAGGGGGAACAGCCACACCGCAATCCCGGTCGGCGCAGCCGTCGGATCGTCGCTCTCGGGCGGCGGCGCAAACAGCTTGATCGAGGGTACGACCAGCAGTTGTTGCACCTTCGCCGCGAGACGCTCCTCGAAGATCTGTTGATCCACGCCGCGCCAGTGTTCGAGGCCGGAGAGCATCACCGCATTGTTTGGCAGGTCGATCATCGCGCCCGGCCCGAACGTCGTCACGACCTGGCTCTGTCGCATCTGCCCGTGCGGGCGCTTGCGTCCAGGCCCCGTCATTCGTCGTCCTCCCGCGCAGGAATGAAGCTGCCGTCTGGACGCTTGATCCACAGGTCAACGTTTGCCTCGACGTCGCGGAGGGACTGATGAGCACGGAATTTCCGCGCGTCGGCCGTCAGCTTGTCCAACTCTGGATCGAGCGGCGCGTGGAGGAGCCGCGGTACCTGCAACTCGGTCCCATACTGCAGATCCGCGCGGCCCGCTTCCTTGTCGGCTGCCACGCGCTCCCACGAATCGAGCAGGTCGCTCACGCGCGCTCTCAGGCGGTCGCCCATGTCGCGTGCCTCTTCGGCCGACATCCGTGCGTGTCGCGCCGCGCGCGCCGCGAGCGAGTCGGCCACGAACGCCAGCTCGGATCGATGCTGCCGCACATCCCGCGCGCGCGGCGGTGCGGTCATTGCCGGAAGGCCGTGCCGCGCCAGGGCCACCATCACACCCGGCAGGCCGCGGTCTACCGCACGTGGCGAGAACGGCGTGACACTGGTGGCCTCGACCGCGCGGTAGAAAGAGGCGTGGTATGCGCTGAAGCGTTCGTAATGGGAACGATCGCGCGGCCGGTGCACGTTGAGTAACGTCACGACCAGACCAGGGCGCGTGACCTCGCGACCGACACGGCTCGTCGCCTGAATGTACTCGGCGGCGGTCTTCGGCTGGCCGAGCACCACCATCAACCCAAGGCGCGTGATGTCGAGGCCCACCGAGATCATGTTCGTCGCGAGGGCGACGTCGATCCGGTCCTCGTTCGCGTGGAACAGCGCGAGCCGCCGCTTCGTGTCCGCCACTTTGCTCGTGGGCTCGCGCGACGTCAGCTCCACGGCCTCGTACGCGATCTGGCGATTCGCGAACGGTCCACGAGGCTCGCCGACTCTGCGCCGTCCACCGTAGCCGAGCAGACGCGACCGCACTTCGTCCTCGACGATCCGCCGGCTCCCTCCGAGCTCGCGCAGCGAGCTGAAGTAGCCGAGAAGGGTCATGTAGGGGTCCGCAGGGTTCTCGGTGTTCTTCGCGCTGCCGTTCTCATCCCATGCCCGCTGCGCAGCGGCGAGCAGCGCCAGGTAGGTCCGGAGCAGCACGACCTTCAGGCTCCGGCCCTGCGCCGCAACGCCGACGTAGCGCCGGCCCGGCCGTGCATCCAGCGAAGACGTCGTGGCAAAGAAGCTGTCGCGGCGGTCCGGGCCCGGTGGAGGGAAGATGTCGGCTTCCTCGCGCGCGAAGAGCGCCAGCAATTGATCCTCGGCGCGACGGACGGTGGCCGTGGACGCCACGATCTTCGGCCGCACGCGCGCGCCGTCCACGTCGCGCGTGCAAAGGGTATCGATGGCGGTCTCGTACAGACCGACCATGGTCCCGAGCGGGCCCGAGATCAGGTGCAGCTCGTCCTGGATGATGAGGTCGGGCGGTGCAACGGTGGTCTCGAGGACGTGACCGACGCCCGGATCGCACGGGCCGTAGAAACCGTCGGCGTCGTGGCGGTCGACCTGGCCGAAGAGGGCGCCCGTTCGGCCCACCCACGGCAGGCTCGCGAACTTGTCCACGGTCGCGATCAGGAACGCCGGGAGCCGGCGGTAAATCGCCTCGTCCACCGCGAGGATCGGCAGCGCGAGATTTCCCGAAAAGGGGCAGCGCCGGTTGACGCAGCTGACCCGGAGGTCGCGCGGCTGCGCCTCGTTCGGCCGCAGCACGAACGAGTCGCGCGTGAAGCGCGTGCCGCACCATGGGCACGTTTCGAGCGGGATCGGCGAGGGCTTGCGCGTGTTGTTCTTGAACGCGATTACCTTGCTGCGCGCCGAGTACCTGTCGTTGTCTCCCTTGCGTCCCATGCGATTGGGTGTCGCCGCCTGCCCAACCCAGAGACCGACCTCGAACGGCCATGTCCCGAGCTGCGGATTGCGCTGGCGTTCGAGCTCCAACGCGCAGATAAGCGTGGCGGCGCGCCCGAGCTGATCGAGCGTCAGCAGGCGCAATGTGTAGCGCATCAGCACCGTCACGCCGGCTGATGAGAGGCCAGGCTTTCGCAGCCGGCGCAGGATCATCATGAAGGCGGCCAGGCCGAGATACGCCTCCGTCTTTCCGCCGCCGGTCGGGAAGAACAGGAGATCCACGATCTCGCGGTCGGTGTGGGTGGGATTCGCTAGTCCCTGGATGTTCAGCATCAGGAACGCAAGCTGGAAGGGGCGCCATTCCGGCGCCTCCACGTCGCCCGGCGGCTTCTGGCGCACCTGGCTCTCGCGCTGGCGCGCGGCCTGGGCCATCACCGCGTTCGCCAGCCGGAACGCTTCGAATACCTGCGGATCGTCCAGCGCGGCGAACCCCTGCTCGATGCGTCGCGCGGCGGTTTCCGCCCGCTGCAGCAGTTCACGCGCAATCGCGGCCCGTTCGGGTTCAGGAGGAATGGCGTCGCGCTGCGCCTTGAGCCATTCCCGATACGCCTTCACGACGTGGCCCGATGCCGCGCGGACCGTATCGGGCGACGTGGCGGCCGCGAGCGTCTCCATGCGCAGCTCGACTCCGCTCATCTTCGCTGGATCGACGCGTTCGACGTCCGCGACCGGCACCCACGTCGTGCCTACCTCGTGGCACTCTCCGCTCACGACGACAGCCTCGGCGGCCACGCCATGGCCGACGGCGTACTCGCGCGTGTCGCGATACTGCAGGTCGGCGAGCTGCTCGTCCCAGTCGCCGTCGCCGAACCCGCGCACGTTGGTGCGGCCGATGACCGGCGCGTCAGCGTGGACCTCGAGGCCCGCCTGGAACGCGAACGCTTCGTCCTTCGCGTCCACATCCTCGATGGCGTCACGGCCGTTGACGAGGAAGACGGCGACGACGCGCGCGTCGGCTGGCGCCACGCCACGCTCGGCGGCTCCCTTCGGCACCGGGCGCACAGATACGACCAGGCGCAGCCCACGGCTCTCCGGCACCTCGTAGGACGCTGGCTTGCCGAGCGGCTTCGCCACGGTCACAGGGACTCGCTGTCTTCTCGGCACGCGCTGCCACTCGCCCGTCGGCTTACCTTCTGCGATCACTCGCCGGTAGTCGCCCCATGTCACCCAGACCTCGAGCGACTGCGACCGGCCCGGCACGATCAGACTGATGCCGATGGACGAGGGCAGGTACACGCGGCGTGCCGCCGGCGGGTCAGCAGTCTCGGTGTCGTCTGTTCCGCCGCCCGCATCGAACAGGTCCGGCTGCTCGGTCCCCGCCTCTTCGCTGCGTTGCTCGAGCGACGCACCGGTCGGGACCAGGAAGCCTGTGAGATACCAGCGCGATGGATGCTGCTCGAGCACCTCCGCCTCGAGCGCATGGCCGGGCGAGGGACCGATCAGGTCCAGTGTGAGCGCATCCACCAGCGTGTCGCGGATTTCCAGCGATGTCGCCATTCAGCGCTTCCCCATGAACGTGAGGATCTCGTGCGCGACGAAGACCTGGTCGCGCTTGCGCCCCGTCACCTCGCG
>CAZSNV010000206.1:0-8640 GCA_964608035.1 uncultured Gemmatimonadaceae bacterium
AGCCGACCGATCGCATGACGACGCCCCATGCGACCAGGAAGATCGTCTCCAGATCGAAGACGATGAACATGATGGCGACCATGTAGAACTTGATCGAGAATCGCTCCCTGGCATCGCCGAGCGGGGGGATGCCGGACTCATAGGGAGTGTCCTTGACCGGGGTCGGACGGATCCGGATGGTGAGATGGGAGAGCGCGATCATCCCGATCGCGTTCACCAGCACAAACCCCAGCAGGAGAAGTATCGGCAGGTACGTGCGATCCATCGGGTTCCGACTTCGTGAAAAAATTCACTTGCTCGGCTGGAACGAAATTATCCTGCGTTTCAGGGTGGTGCAACGGAGAACGGGATCCGCTGCAGTCGGGCTCGAATGTCCGACCTTTGTGCTTGGTTTTGGTGGCCCGCCGCCGATACATTGCCGCGCGCCAGAGCGCCGTTGCGCCCGTCTCCCGTCCCCCCTCGCCCGTCTCATTCGTGTCTATCCAAAACGACCGCTGGATCATCGAGATGGCGACCAAACACGGCATGATCGAGCCGTTCGAGCAGAGCCAGGTCCGCGACGGCGTGATCTCGTACGGGGTCAGTTCCTACGGTTACGACATGAGGGTGGCGAACGAATTCCGCATCTTCACCAACGTGCTCAATTCGATCGTCGACCCCAAGTTCTTCGACCCGAAATCGTTCGTCGAGTTCGAAGGCGATGTCTGCATCGTCCCACCTAACTCGTTCGCGCTGGCCCGGTCGGTGGAGTATTTCCGGATCCCCCGCGACGTCGTGACCATTACTGTCGGGAAATCGACCTACGCGCGGTGTGGGATCATCACGAACGTCACGCCCTTCGAGCCCGAATGGGAGGGATTCGTGACATTGGAGATCTCGAATACCACTCCCTTGCCGGCGCGCATTTACGCCAACGAGGGCATAGCGCAGGTTCTTTTTTTCAGGGGCGCCGAACCGCCGCTCGTCTCCTATAAGGACAAGAAGGGGAAGTATCAGGGCCAAAGGGGCGTCACCCTGCCCCGCCTATAGCAACCGGTCGGGTGTTTCGACCTTGCGAGCTGAGGGCCCGATGGGAAAGGCGATCCGCTGCAGGGGCATGGCGATGACCAGAGGACGGAACCGGGCGCGCGACTGACTCAAGAACTGGAGGTGCACATGAAGCGTGTCCTTTCGTGCGGTGCAGTGGCAGTGCTGCTGCTCGTTTCCGCGGCGGATGCGTCCGCACAGGGAAAGTTGTCCGGTTTCATTGCCGTTGGCCCGACCACGACGACCGGCGACCTGAAGGACGCCGACAGCACGAAGTCCGGCTTCATGGTTCAGGGCGGATTTGAGTACAAGCTTTCGGCGCCGCTGTGGCTTCGCATCGATACCTCGGTTGGTTGGAACGATCGCCTCACGAATTTCGCCGAAGACGCCTACATCTGGACGTTCGCCGGTCGCGCCGAATACTGGCTCCCGTTTGCCCGTAACAAGCTCCGTCCTTACGTGCTTGGCGGCGCCGGCTTCATGCTCTACAAGCGGAACCGGGGAGACAGGGGTCTCGGGGATACCGAAACGTTCATGACCAGGAACCGCCTCATGGTGAGCGCTGGCGCCGGCCTCGACTGGCAGATCGGCGGGACGAGCCTCTTCCTCGAGAGCCGGTACGACATGGGCATGAAGAAGGACGGCGAAACCGGATCCGGGCGCGCGTTCATTCCGCTCCTCATCGGTGCCCGTTGGGGTGCGCGTCAATAGACAGATCTACTCAAGCGACGCTCTCTGAGCGCCGGGCACCGATCTAGATGGTGAGTGTTGCCATTGGTTCACGCACCGCGTCGGCGCTTTTCGCGAGCGCGTTTCGCTCGTCGGCGCTGAGCTCCACTTCGATCACGGACTCCAGGCCGCGCCGACCAATCTTGCACGGAACGCCGAGGAAGAGCCCCGAATGACCGTATTCGCCCTCGAGCCAGACCGAGCATGGCAGCACGCGTTTCTGGTCATTCACGATCGCCGCCGCCATCTGCACCGCCGCGGCTGAGGGCGCGTAATACGCCGACCCGGTCTTCAGCAGTGAAACGATCTCGGCCCCACCAGTGCGCGTGCGGGACACAATCTGGTCGAGCTTCTCGCGCGGCATGAGCTGCGTAACAGGAATACCACTCACGGTCGTGTAGTTCACCAGCGGCACCATGGTGTCACCGTGCCCGCCGAGCACCATGGCCTGGATGTCACGGACGGAAACGTCGAGGGCCTCGGCGAGGAAGGCACGATAGCGCGCCGTGTCCAGCACTCCGGCCATGCCGAGCACGCGCTCACGAGGGAACCCAGTGACTTTTTTCGCGACGTAGCACATCACGTCGAGTGGATTCGATACGACGATCACGATCGCATTGGGCGACGTCTTTGCCACCTGCTCCGACACACCCTTCACGATCCCCGCGTTCGTGTTCATCAGGTCGTCGCGCGACATGCCCGGCTTGCGGGCGATGCCCGCCGTGATGATCACGATCTCCGAGCCGGCTGTTTCGGCGTAGCCGTTGGTGCCGATCACTCTCGAATCGAATCCCTCGATCGGGGCGGTCTGCCACTGATCCAGGCCTTTCCCCTGCGGCACACCTTCGATGATGTCGACGAGGATGACGCGCCGGGACAACTCCTTCTCGGCAATGCGCTGTGCGGTCGTTGCTCCGACGTTGCCGGCGCCGACGACCGTTATGGTGTTGACCATGCGCTCCGTTCTGTGGATGACTGAGGCGCAAACTAGCGAGGAAGCAGGAAGCAGGAAACAGCAAACAGGGAAGGATCGAAACGTTGAAATTCATAGGGCCCGCGAGCGTCAGCTGCGGGCCCACATCCTTCCCTGCTTCCCGTTTCCTGTTTCCTCCATTCTTAACCCCCCACCTGCGACAACGCGCGCAATCCCCCGACCTGCATTTGCAACAGCGCGTGCTCCTTCGGCTTTTCGGCCAGCGCTTGACGGAAAAGGGGCTCGAGTGCCGAGCCCTGTCGGAGCGGGTCACGAAGGTTCACTTCGTGATCTCCATACAGACAGGTGCGCAGCCGCCCGTCGGCCGTGAGCCGGACGCGATTGCAGGATCCGCAGTAGGTGTGCGTCATCGGCGTGATGACGCCGATCGTTCCTGCGGCGCCGGCGAGGCGATAGTATTTCGCCGGACCGTTGCCGCGCGCCGGACCGTCATCCGGCGAGAGCGCGCCCAGTGCCGCGATGCGCTCGAGCACTTCGTCGCTCGGGACGACGTGCTCCCAGGTGAGTTCGCGCATGTCGCCCACCGGCATCAATTCGATGAAGCGGACGTGCCAGGGTCGGTCAATCGTCAGGCGCGCGAAGTCCTCGATCTCGTCGTCATTCGTGCCCCGCAGCACCACGACATTGAGCTTGATTGGCCCGAGCCCGGCGGCCTCGGCGGCATCGGCGGCGGCGATCGGGTCGAATCCCAGATTCCGGCGCGCGATGGCGGCGATGCGCTCCGGTCGCAGCGAGTCGGCGCTCATGTTTACGCGATCGAGTCCCGCGTCGCGCAGGGAGCGCGCCATCTGCGGGAGCTTCGCGCCATTCGTGGAAAGCGCGATGTCCTCGATTCCCGGAATCGCCCGCAGTTGACGAACCAGGGACTCGAGGTCGGGCCGTATCGTGGGCTCCCCGCCGGTAATGCGAAGGCGCCGCAAGCCTAACGGCGACAGCTGCCTGACGATTTCGGTGATCTCTTCATAGGTCAGGATCTCCGCCTTGGGCAGCCACTGCAGCCCTTCGAGCGGCATGCAGTAGACGCAACGGAAGTTGCATCGGTCGGTCACCGAAATACGCAGGTACTCGATGCTCCTGCCCCATTGGTCGCGCAGCGCGTTCACGCCAGCACCTCCGCTGGGCGCCGCAACGGATCGACCCATTCGCTGGTGCCGTCGACGTAGTGCTCCCGCTTCCAGATCGGCACGCGGCGTTTCAGCTCCTCGATGACATAGCGATTCGCATCGAGCGCCGGTCCGCGACGTTCATGCGCGCAGGCGATGGCGACGCTGACATCGCCGACGCGCAGCGTGCCGATTCGGTGCTCAAGTGCGATCGTAACGGCCGGCCATCGTTCGGACGCTTCCGCGATGATGCGGTTCATCTCCGCAACCGCCATGCTCTCGTACGCGGAATAGTCGATGCCGTCGACGGCCCGCCCGTCGTTCGAATTCCGCACAGTCCCGAGAAACACAGAAATCGCGCCGTTTCCATCGGCGGAGACCTCGCGTGTGAGCCCCGCGACGTCTATGGGCTGCGTGGTCAAGCGTGCCGTGCTCATCCGCCGGCGACCGGTGGAATAATCGCAACCTCGTCGCCGCTTTTGACCGGTGCCGACGAGGCGGCGTACAACGAATTGACGGCAAGCAGCGGCGCGGGCGGGAGTGCTCGGCCACCAGCCATCTCGCGCACCTTCGAAACGACGTCGGCGACGACCGATCCTTCCGCGAGGTCGAGCGTCAATGCGCTCTGACCCACTGCGTCAGCGTAAGAGGCGAAGAGCAACACTCGCACCGTCATAGGTCCCAATATACGGAGCGGCTCGCCGTCGTTCTTCTCTGCCGGACTCGAGAGCAGAAATGAAAAAGCCTCGGGTTAACACCCGAGGCCCAAGCCACCACGTTGGTTCTTACTCTGTCACCGTCGGTGGCACGAGATCGGCAACCATCGCGCGAAGTTCTTTCGACGGCTTGAAAACTGGAACTGGACGCGCAGAAACCTCTACAGGAGAACCAGTTCGGGGATTGCGCGCCATGCGCGTCTTACGATGGCGGATCTTGAAGGTGCCGAATCCACGAACCTCGATGTTCTTCTGCTGTTGAAGAGCCTCCTTGATTGCGTCAAGGAAAGCATCAACGACTCTCGCGCAGTCCTTTTTGGAGATCATCGGCCCTGCAGTCTTCGCGATCTGCTCCGTGACATGCTCGACGAGGTCTGCTTTGGTCATTGCGTGGCCTCTACGAAGAACCGGGGGAAAAACACCCGAACTGCGACCGAACTTAGGACGTTAATTATTGTGTGTCAAGCGGTTGGCTCACCTTGGGCAACGTCGCTTCTCACGGCTTTCATGAACTCCGTGAAGAGAGGCCGGGCGTCATGCGGGCCCGGAGCAGCCTCTGGGTGGTACTGCACGGCGAATACCGGGAGTCGCTTGTGGCGGAGTCCCTCAACCGTCCCGTCGTTCAGGTTGAGGTGGGTCACCTCGAGGTCCGGAGCTCCCGGAATGGCCCTGGGATCGCTCGGGTCGCCCGAAACAGTGAATCCATGGTTCTGGGAGGTGATCAGGACGCGGCCGGTCTGCAGGTCCTTCACTGGATGGTTCCCGCCGCGGTGCCCGTAAGGGAGCTTCTCGGTCTGTCCGCCAAAGCTGAGCGCGATGAGCTGGTGTCCCAAACAGATCCCGAAAACGGGCACTTCCTGCTTCGCGATGGCTCTGATCGTTTCCGGCGCGTAGGTCACCGCGGCCGGATCGCCTGGGCCGTTCGAAAAGAACACGCCATCGGGTTCAAGCGCCAACGCTTTCTCCGCGGATGTCGTCGACGGCACAACAGTCACGCGGCACCCCTGCTCTTCAAAGAGGCGCAGGATGTTCCGCTTGATGCCGTAGTCGTAGGCGACGATGTGGTACGGCGCATCTCCGGGCCCCCACTCGTAAGGCGCGTCGGTGGTCACCGTGCTGGCGAGGTCGAGCCCTTCCATGCTGGGGCACGCGTCGAGCGCGGCCTGCGCGTTGGCCGATGGAGATTCGCCGGCGTCGATCACGCCCCGCATAACGCCGGCCGAACGCAGGTGTCGCGTGAGCTGCCGTGTGTCCACCCCCTCGAGAATGGGCACCTTCGTGGCGCCTAACCAGGTGGCCAGGTCCCCGTCGGCGCGCCAGTTCGAGTACCCGCGCGACAACTCGCGGATCACGACAGCGGCGATCTGCGGATGCGCCGACTCCGGATCTTCGCGATTGACGCCGTAGTTTCCAATCATTGGAGCGGTCATCACGACGATCTGGCCGCGATAGGAAGGATCGGTGAACACTTCCTGGTATCCGGTCATGTTCGTCGTGAACACGACTTCAGCGACGGTCTGAGGGGCGTCGGCAACGAGCGAGCCGCGAAAAAGGGTTCCGTCCTCGAGGAGGAGGAACCCGGGCCGGCGAATAGGCATCTCGTTCACGCGTTCGCTACTTCTTCTGGCTTCCAGTCGGAGGCGGGCCTTTGTCAGGCGGTGCGATCGGCACAACGGACTGCGGTGGCGGTGTCGTCACAGGTGGTGGCGCCGCGCTGGGTGATTGCGTGAGTCCTTTGTCGAGGATCGACGTCGGCGCGCGTCCTCGCGTCGACATCAGTTGGAGAGTGAACGCGAGGCCTAGAAAGAGCCCTCCGGCCCACCACGCAGTTTTCGTCAGGACGTTGCCCGCCTGCCTCGTGCCGATGAATGAGTCGGCCGCGGTAGACACGCCGCCGAAAGACGCCGCGAGTCCCCCGCCCTTCGCGGCCTGCATGAGCACGGCCGCAATAAGAACGAGTGCGTCGATAATCAGGATGACCAGCAGGAAAGTGTACATTCTGGTTGAGAACCGTCGTGAGTCGTGAAGCGCTAACCGCCTAATATCACCTGACTTACGACTCGAATCAAGTTCGGACTATGGAGGACCATGCCTCTGGGTCAAGGCTCGCTCCGCCAACGAGGACACCCTCCACCTCCGGGGCAGCCAGAAGTTGAGCCGTGTTACCTCTGTTGACGCTTCCGCCGTAGAGGATCGGGACGGCGGAGTACTTCTCCGGGGTGAGCAATCTCAGTTCCGCCCGAATCGTGCGATGCACGCGCGATGCGTCGTCAGGCGTCGCGTTCTTGCCGGTGCCAATGGCCCACACGGGTTCGTACGCGATCATCGCGTGCGCAATCTGTGAGGGATCAGCGGCTGCGAAACCAGCGCGGAGCTGTCGCAAGACGACAGCCTCGGTCTCTCCCGCCTCGCGTTCCTCGAGTTTCTCTCCGACGCACAGAATCGGCGTGATGTGGGCGCGGAAACAGGCCGCAACCTTCTTCCCGGTTTCCTCCTCGGTCTCGCCAAAAACGTGGCGACGCTCCGAGTGTCCAACCAGGGCGTAATGCGCGCCGGCATCGCGAGCCATGGACGCGGATACTTCACCAGTGAAGGCGCCCTTGTCTTCCCAATGGATGCTCTGCACGCCAACGCGAATGTCCAGGCGGTCCTTCAGGAACTCCACCACGGCGGGTAGCGTCACGCTCGCGGGGAAGAAAATGACCTGCCGGTCGGAGTGGCGCGGATAGTAGTGCAGGAACGATCGAAGGAACTCACGAGCGTCACTCGGCCCGTGATTCATTTTCCAATTGGCGGCGAAGACCGGTCGAGACATTGGTCAGCGATCGTCGAGCGCGGCAACACCCGGCAGGACCTTGCCCTCGAGAAACTCGAGGGACGCTCCTCCTCCGGTCGATACATGACTCATTGAGGCCTCCAGGCCGGCTTCAGCGACGGCCGCCGCCGAGTCTCCGCCACCGACGATCGTCACGGTTCCGTTCTTTGTTGCTGACGCCATCGCCTTTGCAATCGCGCGTGTCCCCTTGTCGAACGGCGGAGTTTCGAAGACTCCCATCGGACCGTTCCACAGCACGGTTTTCGCGCTGGCGATGGCGCGGCCGAAAGATGCGGTACTGTCTGGTCCAATGTCGAACATCGCCGCCTCCGCGGGAATGGCATCGCGATGGACCACGCGCGCCGTCGACGGCTTCTCCAGGCTGTCGGCGACAACGGCGTCATGAGGAAGCGTGAGTCGCATTCGCGCCCGGTCGAGCAAGGCGCGCGCGAGATCAACGCGATCCGGTTCCACGAGCGACTTTCCGGTCTCGAGCCCCAAGGCGCGGTAGAAGGTGCATGCCATCGCGCCGCCGATGAGCAGCCCGTCGACCTTCGGGAGCAGCGCTTCGATCACATCGATCTTGCCGGACACCTTCGCCCCGCCGAGGATGGCGATGAAGGGTCGCCCGGGTTGCGTGATGGCGTTGCCGAGGTAGTCGAGTTCCTTCTGCAGAAGAAAGCCCGCAACCGCCGGACGCAGGAATTGTGCAACGCCGGCCGTCGAGGCATGGGCGCGGTGTGCCGAGCCGAAGGCGTCGTTGACGAAGAAGTCCCCGAGCGCCGCGAACGAACGTGCTAGCGCCTCATCGTTCTTCTCTTCGCCGGGATGAAACCGCGTGTTCTCGAGAACGAGGATTTCGCCGTCTGCCAGCGCCTTCGAGGCGTTCACCGCGGCATCGCCTGCCGAAGATGGCTCGAAGCGAACGGTTCGTTTCGTCAGCGTGGCCAGGTGGCGCGCCACCGGCGCCATCGAGTACTTCGGATCAGCACCTCCCTTGGGCCTGCCGAGGTGTGAGAACAGGATCACGCGCGCGCCGCGCTCCGAGAGGTACTCGATCGTGGGCAGCGCGGCGCGGATGCGGGTGGCGTCACTGACGCTGCCGTCCGGTTCGAGCGGGACGTTGAAGTCGACGCGGACCAGGGCCCGTTTCCCCCGCACCTCTCCGACGTCGGCAATCGTTTTTTTCATCATTGGACGGGAGACGGGAGACGGGTGACGGGAGAGGACGTCCCACCGAAAGCATGACGGCCGATT
>CAZSNV010000207.1:0-8627 GCA_964608035.1 uncultured Gemmatimonadaceae bacterium
GGCGGCCAGGCTCCCTTCCCCGTTTTCTCCTCCGGAATGGGACAGGTGTCACGGTTCCTGAAGGCGACTCACTCGGCCGGGAGTCGTTCCTCGTCGTCGCCGAATCGGATGGCCGGGTTCCGGAGTCGCGTGCCTGGCTCGCGGCGCCGCTTGGATTGGCCGATGTCGAGGCCGACTTCGGCGAGCAGATCGTCGACGTTCAGCAGGTCGAATGGAATGACACGGACGGAGTGCGCGCCTCCAGAGAGCGTCGTCTCGGCGCGATCGTGCTCTCCAGCAACGTGGAGCGTGATCCCGACCCGCGACTCGTGGCTGATGCCGTGGCAGAGGGAATCAGGCGGCTCGGACTGGATGTACTTCACTGGAGCGATGGCGCAGTGCGGATTCGTCAGCGCATTGCATTTCTCCATGCGCACGATCCCTCGTGGCCCGACATGTCTGACGGGACAGTGATGTCGTCGCTATTGGACTTGATGCACGCAGTTCTGGGGCAGGTTCGCACCAGACTCGCCTTGCGAACGCTCGATGTTTCGGGGGCGCTTCTTGGAATGCTGGATTGGGAACAGCGACGACGTCTCGATCACCTGGCGCCGACGCACTTCGAGGCACCTACGGGCTCCCGGTTGCCCATCGACTACGGCGACCCTCAAGCGCCGAGTGTGGCGGTGCGGCTGCAGGAAATGTTCGGGACTCGCGAAACCCCGACCGTGATGGGCGGGCGCGTCGCCCTCACCCTCCATCTCCTCTCACCGGCCCAGAGACCCGTACAAGTAACCAGGGACCTCGCGGGCTTCTGGCGCTCGTCGTATTACGATGTGCGGAAGGATTTGCGAGCCCGGTATCCAAAACACGCGTGGCCCGATGATCCAATCGCGGCGTCGCCCACATCGCGCGCGCGGCCGCGGCGCCGGGAATGACCGAGCGCTGACGATAGGTTCTTCGCTTTTCCACCCTTTGCCCTTTGCCCTTTGCTCGTTGCCCTTCAGTTTTCCCTGCGATGAATCGTCTCACGACCATGCTGCTTCTGGCCTGCGCCGGCTGCGTGGAGAACGCGACAATCGCACCGTTCCCCGAGCAGCTTATCCCGGCGTTCATCACGGCCACCGATCGTGAGCTGCTGCCCGGCGAGAACACGACGCTCACGGTCACGCTGACGAACACGCTGGAGCAGGAAGTCCAACTCCTCTTCCCGACGTCGTGTCAGGCGCTCGTTTTCATCAGGAACTCGAATGGCCGGGTCATGACGCCCGAGAACGGCACCTACGAATGCGCGGCCGTGCCGTCGTCACTCACGATCGGGGTTGGCAAGTCGGCCACGTTCAACATCGAGTGGGGCGGCGGCATCGAGTTCGGACCAGCGGGTACCTCGACACGCGTTCCACCCGGCTCCTATTTGGCGTCCGCCGAGCTGAGAGCCGACGGATACACTGCCATCGCCTTTCCCATCACCATTGTGGTGCACTGATCCCATGTCTCGCCGAACTCTGTTCGCACTGTTCCTGCTGCTGCCGGTGAGTGTCACGGCGCAGGACGTGCACCTCGATAAGGCCCGTCGCGTTCTGCAGGCCGTTCCGCTGGTTGACGGGCACAACGACCTCCCCTGGTACATCCGGAACGATTTCAAGCAGGCGCCGCTCGACGTCGAGGCCTACGATCTGCGCAAGCCGACGCCGGGGAACACCGACCTGGCTCGCCTCCAGCGCGGAATGGTGGGTGGACAATTCTGGTCGGTGTATGTCCCCGGCGATTGGCGCGATTCGGGATACGCGCGCGTGCAACTCGAGCAGATCGAAATCGCGCGCCGCATCATCGCGAAGTATCCGGAGGTGCTTCAGCCGGCGTTCACGGCCCAGGACATCTGGACGGCGCATGCGGCGGGACGTGTAGGTTCGCTCCTGGGAATGGAAGGCGGACACGTCATCGAGAACTCCCTGGGCGCGTTGCGGGCGTACTTCGATCTCGGCGCCCGCTACCTGACGCTCACGCACAATGTGACACTCGACTGGGCCGACGCAGCCGCCGATTCGGCCCGTCATGGCGGCCTGACTCGCTTCGGTGAGGAAGTGGTGAGGGAAATGAACCGGCTCGGCATGCTCGTCGACCTCTCGCACGTGTCTCCTGCGACGATGAGCGATGCCCTCAACGTGACCGAAGCCCCGGTGATCTTCTCGCATTCGTCGGCGCGGGCGTTGACGGACGTGCCGCGGAACGTGCCCGATTCGATACTCAACAGACTGAAGGCGAATGGCGGCGTGGTCATGGTCACCTTCGTGCCTGGCTTCGTCTCGCAGAAGATCGCTGATCGCGCCGCGCTCCGGCGGGTGCAGCAGGCAGACGCTGAGCGACGTCTCGCGCGGGACACTGCCGCGGTTTCTCGCGCGATGGCCCAGTGGGATGCCGCCAATCCCGCCCCCAAGGCGACACTCGGCGACGTGGCCGATCATATCGAGCACGTTCGGAAAGTGGCGGGCGTCGATCATGTGGGTATCGGCTCCGACTTCGATGGCACCGACAATCAGTTGCCCGTTGGTCTCGAGGACGTTTCAACTTTCCCCGCGTTGCTCGCCGAACTGTCACGACGGGGCTGGTCCGAAGAGGATCTCCGGAAGCTCGCGGGCGAAAACGTGCTGCGCGTCATGACGCGCGCCGAGCGGGTCGCGGCTCGCCTGCGTCGCGAACGTCCACCTTCGACACGCACCATCGAACAGCTCGACCGCAAGCGCGCGTCATAGTCCGGGAGGGGAATGCAAAACTCACACTCGCGCAATTGACCCGATGTTCTTACGTTGTAACACGGCGGGCCACTCTGGTCGCCAATGAGTGTTGGTGCGGCACCAGGATCTCCGGGGATCCTGGCGCCGCACCCTTTTTGGGGGTGGCCGGTTGTCGTTAGGCGGCCTTCCGCGAACCACGATGTGCGAATACACTTCCTGCCGGGACAAGCAGAACGCGGCAGGTCATCACACACCTCAGGAGTGGCATGGGTAAGGGCGACCGCAGGACACGACGGGGCAAGATCAACCGGTCCAGCTACGGCAAGAACCGGAAGCGCAAGGTGAAGAAGAAGACAAAGCCCGCTGCGCGCGCGTCCTAGCGCGGCACGCCACCACCCTGGGGGGCGGCCGAGGACTTCCGCTCCCAGATCCAGCGCTCAAGGTGCGATCCCAGTACGGGCAGCGGCACACTGCCGGGTCGGAGCACCTCAGCGTGGAAGGCAGCGAGGCTGAAGCGGTCGCCTAACTCGCGCATCGCCCAGCGCCGCAACCCTCTAAACTCTCGCGCTCCCAGCGTTGCCGCAGCCAGCATCCCCGGCGATTCACTTGCCACATCGATGAAGTCGCGCTGGAGATCGGCATCGTCATCAGGGAGGTAGGCACGCAGGAAGTCGAGTGCATCCGCGCGCGTCCATCCCAGCGCGTTGATGCCGGTGTCCACGACCAGACCGCACGCTGCCGCCAACTCGCGCAGTCGCACGCCGAACCTCTGCGATGGGGCGAGCCTCCTGGATAGGGAATCCGCGACCTCGAGCGCGTAGAATTGCCAGCCACCCACAAAGCCGTCGTGGTTTGTCAGCGTCCTGATTGCGCGCACTCCGGGCAGCGGCCGAAGTGCGGCGTTCTCGAACTGCGTTGCTTGTTGCAGATGAAGGCCCGGCATGAGATCGCCAAGCACGAGTCCGGGCAGGACGAGTGCCGAGCGTTCCTCGAGCTCAGCGATGTTCAGCAGGTATCGGGCTGCCGGGCGGCTGAGCGTTGGAGCCTCGTACATGGCGACCGGCGATGTCGGTTCCGATTCCAGAGCCATCGCTCCAATCGTCAGGGCCATGGGGGGCACGCGTCGGAACAGGGTGTCGAGGTCCTTCTCGGCTTCCTCGAACAGCTTCGCCGCCCTTTCCGCAATGGATTGTCGGTTGTCGAGGACAAGGGCGGAGTCCCTCGCCAGGGTCGCACGGAGAGAATCGCGACTGACCGGCAAGCCCGCCGCGCGCCGGGTTGCAGCAGCCAGACCTGCGATCCGGACCACTTCGCGCAACCCGATCGCGTGGGCGTCCTGCGGCGTTACCTCCAGCGTTGATCGATAGCGGAGCAACGTCGCGTAGTGCGCGGCGCCGCCTGGAAGACGTGCAAGACCAAGCGTGTCAGATGCCCGTTCACGTTCCTTCTCCAGAAACGCCGCGAGTGAATCGAGCGAGGGATTGACCTTCTGCGCGATCGCCTCGGCCACGGTCCGGACGAGCTGTAGTTGCCACGCGGTGTCGGGCGACGCCTGGAATGCGCGCGGCAGTCCGAATGGGCTCGCTTCAGGAGGGGCAATCAGATCCCGCACGTGCGCAATCGCTCTCGTCGCTGTGGCGCGCGACAGACGGATATCGCGGCGGGCTCGTTCCTCGTACTCGTCCTGAAGCGAAGCGGCGAGTATGGCGACTGATGTCACCAGCCCGACGAATCGCTGCGCCGCACCCGGATCCCGGATGCTCTGCGCCCTCAGGATCGCGATCGTGCGATCGAATACCGAACGTCCTGGCGAGAGGTCAGTGAGGTTGGTCCAGTGAAATGCGATCCACCCGGACATCGCCTCCATCTCCCACCGCAACGATTGCCACATGACATAGGCGTCTTCACTCAACGCCTCGACCTCGATCTCGTCGAGTGCGGCCATCGCCGCGCGGGCAAACTGTGCGTCGCGTTTCGCGCGATCCTGCGTGGGATCGGGAAGGATCGTCA
The DNA here is from genome assembly GCA_964608035.1 of uncultured Gemmatimonadaceae bacterium. Classification (GTDB taxonomy): domain Bacteria; phylum Gemmatimonadota; class Gemmatimonadetes; order Gemmatimonadales; family Gemmatimonadaceae; genus JABWBJ01. The sequence goes on from CAZSNV010000207.1 coordinate 4,725, forward strand.
CGACACTCCCGGCCCGGGTCGCCAGATCCGGCCGGCCCACCTGCAGGAAACTCCAGTAGTCCTCGACGACACCGTCGAGCCGGATCGCTGCAAAAAGCGAATCGGACGGCGACGGCGGTCTCCGCATCGCGGTGGCGCAGCCCTCGAGTCCGAAGGCGAGCGACACGGCCAGCGCGGCTCGGCACCAGCGGCTCAATGGCTGAGTCTTCATTACGCGCGGTATCACCGTGCGGGAAAGTACGGATTGATCGCGCGATGAAGAAGGTGGCCGGGGCCGCCAGGACCTCGCGACTTCAGCCGGGTTATCATGCGGAATGACGACCTCGTTTCGAAGACCGCCCGCAGAGACTGCTCTGCGTCGTTTGGCGCACGCCACCGCGATGGCGGCTGTTCTCGGGTGCGATTCCGCCACCGCGTCTGACAATCCGCCTAACGAAGATCTTGCCGTCGAGGTTCTGGCGAGCGGCCTGCGCACCGTCTGGGAGCTCGCCTGGGCGCCCGATGGGTTCATCTGGGTGACGGAGCGCGGTGGACGGATCTCGCGTATGCATCCGCGAACCGGAGGCCTGACCACGGTGGTCCAGCTCCAGGTGACCGAAAATGGCGAGGCCGGGCTCATGGGGCTCACGTTCCATCCCGACTTCGCGACCCAGCCCTGGGTGTACGTCGCGCACTCCTACACAACGGACGAGGGTCTGCTGAACCGTGTCGTGAGGATGCGGGTCACCGGAGCCACGGTTGGTGCTCCGCAAGTAATCATCGATCGCATTCCGGGAGCGAGCATTCACAACGGATCGCGACTGGTCATCGGACCGGACCGGCTTCTTTACGTTACGACCGGAGACGCCGCCGAGCCGGCGTTCGCCCAGAATCGCACCAGCCTGGCGGGGAAGGTGCTCCGTCTCACGCTCGATGGACAGCCGGCTCCGGGCAATCCATTCGGCACCGCCGTTTACTCATACGGCCACCGGAACCCGCAGGGGCTGGCCTTCGGCCCTGACGGCACACTCTACGCGACCGAGCACGGGCCATCGGACAACGACGAGGCCAACATTATCGAAGCGGGCCGCAACTACGGCTGGCCCGATGTTCACGGTCGCTGCGATGGCGACGTCGACCCGGCGGAAATAGCGTTCTGCGCCGCAAATTCCGTGGCCGAGCCGATCGCCATGTGGACACCCCCAATTGCTGTAGCAGGATTGAAGTACTACAACGCCGACCTGATCCCGCAGTTCCGCCGCAGCCTGCTTCTTGCGACGTTGAAAGAGTCCACGTTATATCGCCTCGCATTGTCGCCCGACGGTCGAAGCGTCGACTCCACCGAAACGCTGTTCGCACAGCAATTCGGCCGGCTGCGGGCGGTGCTGGTCGCTCCTGATGGCTCGATCTACCTGGGCACCTCCAACCGGGACGGGCGTGGATCGCCCAGCCCAACCGACGACCGGATCATTCGCATCAGTCCGCGCTGAATGAATGTTCCCGAGCCTTGGCTCTCCCAGCCTTGGCTGCTCGAGTGGAGTTCGCTCGAGGTCATTGCCGCCGCGTTCGGGGTCATCAGCGTCTATCTCAGCACGCGCCAGAACATCTGGAGCTGGCCGACCGGCATCATAAACGTCGCGCTGTACATCGTCGTGTTCTATCAGGGACGCTTGTACGGTCAGATGGCGCTGCAGCCAGTGTACCTGGTCCTCTCGGTCTATGGTTGGTATCAGTGGCTCCGTGGCGGCGAACAGCACTCGAGGCTGCAGGTCTCGCGTGCCTCGCCACGACTGCTCGCCGTCCTCGGCGTTCTCAATCTCGCGGCCTGGCTGGTTCTTGCCATGATCCTTCGCCGCACGGATGCCGTGTTGCCGTGGACCGATGCGCTTCTCACGACCACGAGCCTGATCGCGCAGTGGATGATGACGCGGAAGATCCTCGAGAACTGGATCCTGTGGATCGTCGTTGACATCGCGTTCGTCCCGCTGTTCATCTCACAGGGTCTCTACGCCACCGCGTTGCTCTACGCGACCTTCCTGGTGTTGGCCGTGATTGGCTTCGTGGAATGGCGGCGTACCATCGGCCCGCGGACGGTCGCTTCTTGACTGATCAACGCGTGACGCGTGTTGTCATCACCGGCTCCGAATCCACGGGCAAGACTCAACTCGCTCGCGATCTCGCTGCGCATTTCGGCGCTCTGTGGGTGCCCGAGCAGTCTCGATCGTATGCGGAGCGAGTTGACCGGCCGCTGACCGCCGAGGACGTCTCCCCGATCGCCAGCGCGCAGATCGCCGCCGAAGACGCCGTCATGACCGAAGCGGACCGTCGTAATGACCGCTGGCTGTTCCTCGACACCGACCTTCTGAGCACGGTCGTTTACGCCAGGCACTATTACGGCACTTGTCCGTCGTGGGTGGAAGTGGAGGCCCGCGCACGCCTGGGGGATCAGTACCTCCTCGCCGACATCGACATCCCCTGGACACTGGATCGCGTTCGCGACCGCCCGCATTCACGAGAGCACTTGCATGGCGCCTTTCGCGCGACTCTCATGGAGTTCGATGCCCGGACGTGCGTGGTCCGCGGTATCCGCGAAAGCCGCCTCGCCGCCGCGATCAATTGCATAGCGATCCAGGCGTGACGGCTCAAGCAAGAAGGGCCCAGCACGTCGAGTGCCGAGCCCCTCTGCGCTTTGCACTCTACGCTCTGCGCTTAGTACCGGTAGTGATCCGGCTTGAACGGCCCTTCGTTCCCGACGCCGATGTACGCCGCTTGATCCGGCGTGAGTTCCGTGAGCTTCGCGCCGAGCTTGCCGAGATGGAGCCGGGCAACCTTCTCGTCGAGATGCTTCGGCAGCGTGTAGACCTTCCGCTCGTACCGGTCGTTGTGCTGGTGCAGTTCGATCTGCGCCAGGACCTGGTTCGAGAACGACGCCGACATGACGAAGCTCGGATGACCCGTGGCGCAGCCAAGGTTGAGCAGGCGGCCTTCCGCCAGGATCAGCACCGAGTGCCCATCGGGGAAGATCCACTCGTCGTACTGCGGCTTGATGTTCACCGTCCGGATGCCGGGCACCTTCTTCAATCCGGCCATGTCGATCTCGTTGTCGAAGTGGCCGATGTTTCCGACGATGGCCTTGTCCTTCATCCGCGACATGTGGGCCGTCGTGATGACATCCTTGTTGCCGGTTGCTGTGATGAACACATCGGCCGTCGAAATCACGTCCTCGACCGTGGAGACCTGAAAGCCTTCCATGGCCGCCTGCAGCGCGCAGATCGGGTCGATCTCGGTGACCACCACGCGCGCGCCCTGGCCGCGCAGCGCCTGCGCGCAACCCTTGCCGACTTCGCCGAAACCGCAGACGACTGCGACCTTGCCGCTCAGCATGACGTCGGTGGCGCGATTCAGTCCATCGATCACCGAGTGACGGCAGCCGTAGATGTTGTCGAACTTCGACTTCGTGACCGAATCGTTGACGTTGATCGCCGGGAAGAGCAGCGTCCCGGCGCGCATCATCTCGTAGAGGCGATGGACGCCTGTGGTCGTTTCCTCCGAAACACCGCGAATCCCGGCCGCGATCTTCGTCCACCGTCCCGGATTCACGCGCGCCTGATCGCGGAGCAGGTCGAGAATCACGCCCCACTCCTCGGGATCGTTCGCTGCATCGAAAGCGGGAATTTTCCCCGCCCGCTCGAACTCGTCGCCTTTGTGAACCAGGAGCGTGGCGTCGCCACCATCGTCGAGCAGGAGATTGGGGCCGCCACCATCGGGCCACATCAGCGCCTGCTCCGTGCACCACCAATACTCCTCGAGCGTCTCACCCTTCCAGGCGAAGACCGCTATCCCTCGCGGGTTTTCCGTGGTGCCGTCGGGCCCCACCGCGACGGCAGCCGCCGCGTGATCCTGCGTCGAGAAGATGTTGCAGCT
>CAZSNV010000208.1:0-8582 GCA_964608035.1 uncultured Gemmatimonadaceae bacterium
GGCGGCGGCGGTCAGCCTGGGAACGGCTGATGGCGCGATTTTACCTGACGACCGCCATCGATTACGCGAATGGCGATCCGCACATCGGCCACGCGTACGAGAAGATCGGCGCCGATGTGATCGCGCGATACCGCAGGCTCGCGGGAGACGATGTCCATTTCCTGACCGGGATGGACGAGCATGGACAGAAGGTCGCCCAGGCGGCAGCCGAGCGGGGACTCTCTCCACAGGACTTCGTGGACGACATCTCGAGTCGTTTCCGCGCGATGTGGCAACGGCTCGGCATTTCCTACGACCAGTTCATCCGCACCACGGAAGCGGCGCACACGGCCGGGGTGCGCGCGCTCATCAAGCGGATCCACGCCAGCTCGCCTGACGACTTCTACGAGCGGACGTACGGGGGCTGGTACTGCGTGGGCTGCGAGCTGTTCAAGCGCGAGAATGAAATTGCCGACGGTCGCTGCGTGATTCACCCGACGCGCGAGTTGCTGTGGACACAGGAGCGCAACTGGTTTTTCAGGCTGTCGCACTACAGTCAGTTCCTGCAGCGCTTGTTCGCCGATCGGCCGGATTTCATCCAGCCGGAGACGCGCCGCAACGAGATGCTGGCGCTTCTCGCCTCCGGCCTCGAGGACATTTCGATCACGCGCTCGAAACTGTCCTGGGCCATTCCCTTCCCGATTGCGTCGTCAACCGGCGAGACGCAGGGGACGTGGGTCTGGTTCGACGCGTTGCCGAACTACCTCACCGCAACGGGATACCCTGACGAAGTGTGGCGTGAACGCTGGCCGGCGGATCTTCATGTCGTGGGCAAGGACATCAATCGCCTCCACAGCGTCGTCTGGCCGGCGATGCTGCAGGCCGCGGAGTTGCCGCTCCCTCGCCGTGTCTGGGCGCACGGATTCGTCAACTTCGCGGGGGAGCGCTTCAGCAAGTCGGCCGGCGTGAAGCTGGACGTCGCCGAAGCGGCGGACCGATTCGGCGCGGATGCGTTCCGCTACTTCCTGATGCGCGAGGTGCCCTTCGATACGGACGGGAACTTCAGCTGGGAGCGGTTCGAGGAGCGCTTTACGTCCGACCTCGCCAATGCGTTAGGCAACCTGGCCAGCCGGTCGCTCGCCATGGTGGAGCGCTACCGCGAGGGCACAGTGCCCGCCGGACCACGCACCGCGGTCGACGACGCGGACGCGGCGGACATCGCGGCGTATCACGCGGCGATGGACGGCGGCCGGGGCTTCCTGCTGCACGAGGGCCTGCAAGCGGTCTGGCGGATGGTCGGTCGCGGGAATGAATACGTCGACCGTCAGGCGCCGTGGAAGCAGGCGAAGGATCCGGCGCAGGCGGCCGCCCTCGACGAAACCCTGGCGTCGCTGGTCCGTCAACTCGCCCGCTTTGCCGTGCTCCTGCAGCCGTTCATGCCTGAGAAAGCGGCGGAGCTGTGGCGTCAGGCAGGAGGCCCGGGCCAGCTCGACGCGCAGCGTTTTGCGAGCCTGATGGCGATCGATCCGACGGGATGGCGTGTGACGAAGGGAGAAGCGCTGTTTCCAAAAGAACGTGATTCGTGAATCGGCACGGAAGTCCGCAGTGCCGAGTCACGAGTCACTTCTTCCCACCGCCTCCGCCGCCGCCTAACAAGCCGTCGAACCCCGTCCCGAGCCCGAACACCTCGCCTAACGCCAACGCGCCGACGACACTCAGTCCCGCGACGATCCACGTCCTCCTGCGATCGAGCGTGCGCGTGCCGACCGACGCCACCGCGCTCCGCGGCACGGACAGGCGTTCCATGTTCCACGCCATCGATCGGCCGCCTTGCGCCACGACCGCCTGAACGGCCAGCACCAGCGCCGTGTCCGTCGATTGCATAACGCGTCCATCGATGGCGCCGATGCGCGGGCCGATGAGAGGAGCCAGGCGCACGGCACCCTCATCCGACAGGGACAACCGCACTTCCTGCCCGGGCGCAGGCGACGTTCCCTCGATCGGCGTGAAGCGATAGCACCCGATCGCAACGACACCGAAGGCGATCACGACGCAGAGCCGTGCTCGGATCAATCTCATTCGTGAAGGCCTGGCGTGGGAAAACGCAGAGGGCAGAGGGAAACCCCTCTGCCCTTTGCTCTCTGCTATCTGCCCTACCTACGGCTTCTGACCATTACAGGCTGTCCCGTCGGCCGACAAGGCGTTCACCAGATCATTCGCATTGCGTCGGGGCTGTTCCCCCGGCACCGGCACGTTGTCCGGATTCGACGTGCGTTCGGCGATCGGATACGTGAAGCGTGCCGGGATGTTCCCCGCGTACGCCTGCGTCGCCGGCGTGAGGTTCGGATAACAGGTGCGCTTCCAGTCGTTGTAGACCTCGTAGTTCTGGAATAGTGCGACGTACTTCTCCTCGAGAATCCGGAGGAGCAGCGCGTTGCCGGAGAGACTCGCGCCAATCGCCGAGCCGCCGTACGTGGCGCGCAGTGCATCCAGCGCCGCACGGGCGAGTGCGATGTTGTTGGTGCGATAGGCCGACTCGGCGATGATGGCCAGCGTCTCTTCATACGTAAGGATCGGCTGGTCGTAATCCGGATCGAGTCTCGTCAAGCCCAGGTTGGAGATCAGGCCGCTGAGACCCGCACCAGGCGCCGCTCCCGCATATGCCCCGGCGCTGTTCAACTGGAGGTACTCGGCGCGCCGCGGGTCGGTGCGCGTGTTCATGAGGTCCACGAGGAACTTCCCGGGCCGCATGTAGCTGTCCCGGTCCCGGGCGATGAACTGCCACCAGATGTTCTCCTCGCCCGAGGACGAGCTGTGATACTCGTTCAGATCGCCGGCGCTCGACTGGATCCCCTGCGTGCAGGCGGCCAGCGTGGCGCCGGTACAGAGCTGCGACAACGCCTGCTGGTACGCCGACGGGTTGACTTCCGCCGTGTGCAGGTAGAGTCGCGCCTTCAACGTGCGTGCGACTTTGATCCAGGCGTCGGGATCGCCGGCCAACGACAGATCCAGGTCGCCAACGCTTCCCTGCCCCGAAGCCAGGTCGGCGATTGCCCCATCAAGCACGAGCTGCAGCGCCGCGTAGATCTCGAGCTGCCCGTCCAGCACTGGCGTCGGGTGCGCGTCGCCATCCACTGCTTCGCTATAGGTCGCGTCGCCGTACATGTCGGCAACGAAGCCCATGACCAGCGCTTCCCAGACCTTCGCGATGCCGCCAAGGATCTTATTGCCAGACGCCTCGGCATCGGCCTGGATGGTGCGCATGTCGATCACGCCGCCGCCGGTATACGCTGCGGAGTATTCGCCGAACAGTCCCTCGGTAATTGAATACTGGTCATAGCCGCGGTACTGCCGGTCGGTACCCGCCATCTGCTGCATCCACATCGCGAGGACGCGTGCAGCGTGGCCGTTGAGGATGTAGTACGAGTTGACCTGCACGGCAGTGAGCAGCTGCGCAGCCTGCGCCGTAGTGGGCCGGTTGGGATCGGAATCGAGTTTCTCGCCGCTCAGGAAATCCGAGCAGCCGTTTGCCGCCACAGCAAGAGCGGCGACAACCAGTGTCTTCGTCATTCGAGACATGTCGATGGCTCCTGTGGTTAGCGGTTGAATGCGAAGGAAATGACCATGGAACGTGACTGCGGGTTGTTGAAATACTCGTTGCCACGTGACGAAGTCGCACCGCCGAGGTTTGCTTCGGGGTCGATGCCCGTGTAGTCGGTCTTGGTCCAGAGGTTGCGACCCGCCAGGCGGATATCGACGCTGGAGAATCCGGCGCGCTGCACGAATGGTGCGGTCAGTGAATAGCTGACTGAGATCTCGCGCACCTTGAGGAATGTGCCGTCTTCCATGAACTGCGAGCCCGGCCCGACGAACCAGTTGCCCAGGTTGCCGAACCAGGTGTCCTCATCGAGCACGACCGCCTGCCCGACCCCCGGACCGGTTGTCGGGCCAGGCAGCCAGTCGACGCCAAACGTGCGCGTCTCACCGCGGATTTCGCTGGTCTGGTGCGCGCCGAACGCCAGCAACGCGCCCTTCGTTCCGTTGAAGATCTGTCCGCCGCTGCGATAATCGACCAGCGCCGAAATGTTGAACTTGCCCCACAGGTTCAGGCTCGACGACAGGCTGCCAGTCCAATCGGGGTTGGGATCGCCGACGACGTGCTGTTCCGGATCGAACACCGGGAAACCATCGTCGCCGATGTACATGGCGCCGTCGGGGGCGTTGTTCGCCGTGCAGAATGCGTTCACGTCGAAGCCGTCAACGACGTTCGATTCCGCGGAATAGCGGCAGCGGGCGAAATCCCAGTCGATGAACACGCCATGCGCCTCACCTTCCTTGATGCCGCCATTGAACGTGCCGCCTAACAGGAACTGGTCGGAGCCGCGGAGATCCGTGACTTTGTTCTTGTTCCTCGCGTACATGGCGCCGATCGTCCACGACACCGCCGGCGTCGTGATCGCGCGCCAGTTGGCCGAGAGCTCCACACCCTTGTTCGTCATCTCGGCCGCATTCTGCACCTGGCTGAAATAGCCAGTAGATGGCGGTACCGGTAGCGACAGGATGACATCGGTGGATTTGGCATCGTACATCGTGAAGCCGAGGTCCACTTTCGAATCGAAGAAGGCGAGGTCAACGCCAAATTCGAGTTCCTTGTTCCGTTCCGGCTTGAGCGCATCCTGGCCCTTGGCCGCGGCGAGGAAGATCCCGGCGTTGCCCGCCTGCGAGTTGTTGAGGCCCGTGGTCCAGCCGTCGCCGAAAACACCGACCGAGTAGCCGCTGAAGACCTGGTACGGCGCCGGTTCGCGTCCCGTCTCACCATACGCGGCGCGGAGCTTCAGGTAGCTGAGCATGCCCTGACCGCTCCGGATGCCGAGATACTTCGACGCCTCCCACGCCGCACTGGCCTTCGGGAACGAGTTGCGTCGTACCGACGCACCGAACGTCGACGACGCGTCGTTGCGGACGCCGGCGGTCAGGTAGACCTGGTCCCACATGTCAAGCTTGCCCTCGACGAAATACGACTCCAGGTGCACCAGCGACTCGTAATCCAGCGGAAGCATGTTGGACGAGATCGTGTTGCTGAGCTGGAAAAGGTCAGGCGAGATGAAGCCGCGGCCGCGCACCTGGAGCTGCTCGTACTTGCGGCTGTTCAGGTTCTGGCCGAGGGTGAGCGAGGTCTTCGTCCAGTCGTTCAGGTCCGTCTGCACCTGGGCGATGAGGTTGTGATCGACCTGCAGCACGGTGTAGTTGGCCCGGTCGATCTGGCCCGTCGGATCCGTCGAGTTGGACGGCGGCAAGCCTTCGAGTCGCGCGTCCGATGAGTAGTCGGTGCCGAGCGTGTACTTCAGCGTCAGCCATGACAGCGGCGAGTAGTCGATGTTCACGTTCCCGAAGGATCGGCCGACGTCGGACGTGTTCCGCAGGTTGTTGACGATGAAGTACGGGTTGTCATAGGCCCGCGTCTCATACTGCGACGTGGCTGTTGGCTGCGGGTACCGGTACGAGCGATGCAGTCCCGTCGTGGCATCGATGTATTGCGCGTTGTCGAACTCGGGCGGCGAGCGAAGTGCGCCGAGCAGCAATCCAGAGAGGTTCGACCCCTTCTGGATGAAGGATCCGTGCGCGTCGGCAAAGTTGACCGTCGCGCCGATGCGCAACTTCTCGTTCAGCTCGAGGTTGCCCTTCACCAGCGCCGTCGTGCGCGAGTACTTGTCGTGATCCCCGATGATGTAACCATCCTGGTTCACATTACCCAGCGAGAGGTAGAACGCGGAGCGCTCGGTGCCGCCCGACAGGCTCAGGGAATTGTCGAAGGTGTTGCCATCCTCGAACATCTCCATGAAATGGTTGTAGGTCCTCGTGCCCGGGGCCAGCAAGGGGCCGAAGGAGGCGCCCGTTAGGCGACAGCCCGGACCGCCGCACGGATCCGGCTCACCACCGGTACCCTGTCCGAACTTGGTCTGCAGCGGGTAGTCCTTGTTCACCTCGTCCATCGAATAGCTGACGCGGTAGTTCCACTTTGGCGCGCCGGCCTGGCCGCGCTTGGTCGTGATCAATACGACCCCTGCGCCAGCCCTCGCTCCATAGATCGCCGCTGCCGCGGCGCCCTTCAGGATCTCGACCGACTCGATGTCGTTCGGATTCAGGTCCGACATCCGGTTCATCGCCTGCGTGCCGGCCGTCGGTTCCGTGGTGACGATCGTGGAGTTGTCCACCGGAACGCCATCGACCACGAAGATCGGTTGCGACGTGCCTTCGATCGACTTCTGGCCGCGAATGAGGATGAAGCTCGACGCGCCCGCCTCACCTGACGATGAGGTGACGACCACACCGGGCGCCTTGGCTGCCAGCGCCTGCACCGCGTTCAACTCGTTCGACTTGAGGATCTCCTCGCTCTTCACCGTGCTGACGACCGCGCCGAGTCGCTCAATCGAGCTCGCGGTGCCGGCGCCAGTGACGACGACTTCGCCGAGACGCAGCGGGTTCACCGTCATCGTGAAGTCGACGGTGACCGTGCCTGGCGAGAGCGTGGCCTGCTTCGTCGCCGACTGATAGCCGATGGCGCGCGCAGTAACGTCGACGCGCTGGTTCGAAACGCGCGCAGCCGGAACGGAGATGGAATACACGCCGTCCTCGCGTGTCGTTGCTCCGAGGCCCATTCCCATCAGCACCACGCTCGCGAAGCCGACAGGTGCACCGCCTTCGGCGGTAACCTTGCCTGTCACGGTGGTGCCCTGTTGGGCCAGTGCGCCCGGAGCCACGACAAGCGTGGCGAGCAGCACTGTGAACAGACGAATTAGGTGTCTCATACGGTGGCAACCTCCTGAGTGTGGTCCGCCACGGGGAGAGGGCCTCGCCATGGACGCGCCGATGCGCGCATGCAGTGCGTGGCCGGGAAAGCAACTGACGCCCACCTTGGGAGCGACTGCGTAGGGGCTATCGCACTCGCCTCCGCCGCGCGTCGGAAAAACACGACGCCCGCGATGGCCCGCTCGAATTGGCGCGGCGGAGTACTTCACGCCGCGCGACCCACTAGGCGTGTTTTCGTACGGTCCCTGCGGTCAGTTGCACGACCGGCCAATCTTAGAAATCCGCGTCGGACGTGTCAACCGGAAGACACGGTTTGGTCACGTTCCATCAGCCGAGACGACGGGGCAAATAGCATTTGGAACGCCTCGTCCCTTGCGCGAGCGGCGTTGCCAGAATAGGCCTCACCGCGGCCCTCAGGGCGGCGGCGGTGGCGGAGGGGGAGAGCCGTCCTGACTCGCGATGCCCTGGATGGAGAACACCAGGACGCCTACGGCGAGCAGCCCCAGGGTGTAGAGCGCTGCGGCGCGAAGCGTTCGCGGCCGATCCAGTTGGCGAAGCTCGAAGCGATTCACCGCGGAACGGGGAATCACGAGCTGTTCGCCGGTCCACACGGTCTGACGTTCCTCACTTCGCTTGAGGGTTGCGCTCATGGCAACCAGGTACGCCGTATCGGTGACGGTGACGATCCGCCCGTCAAAGCGCTCCACGTTCTCCCCCACGATCCGCGCAACACGCTGGGATCCTTCCGCCGTCAGGTGGCCCCGATATGCCTCCCCAATGACTAGATCGCCTGACGAGGCCGGTACGTAGCGGTAGCAGGCGCCGAACAGCGTCAGTGCGAGTACCGGAATCCCGGTTATGCGAAGGATGGGGCCGCGGAGCATTGAACCAGTAATAAGCGGGTCGGGGTTGGGAGAGCAAGGAGCGCAAAGCGCAAAGCGCAAAGCGCAAAGCGCGAAGGGACTGCGAAAAAAGCGCCTGCTTCGCTCCGCCCCATCGCCCTGCCCTTTGCGCTTTGCGCTTTGCGCTCTGCGCTCTGCTCTCTGCTCTCTGCGCTTTCTTACTTCTTGAAGTCCACTTTCGGCGCATCTCGATTCGCCGCGTTGGTCACCTCGAAATACTCGCGCGGTTTCGCGCCGGTGATCTTGGCCGTGATGACAACCGGGAAGCGTCGGATGTACGTGTTGTACTTCTGCACGGCCTCGTTGTAGTCCGTTCGGGACACCGCAATCCGGTTTTCCGTGCCGGCCAACTCATCCATGAGCCGGAGGAAGGCCTGGTCAGACTTGATTTGTGGATACGCCTCCACCGCGATCGTCAGGCCGCGAAGCGCCGTCGTGAGCCCCTCGTTGGCGTTGGCCATCTCGGCAGGATTGCCCCCCTGGATGGCGCTCGACAACCCGGCACGCGCGCGCGCCACCTGGGTGAAGACCTCGAGCTCCTGCTTCGCTTGACCCTTCACCGTTTCGACCAGATTGCCAACGAGGTCTGCCCGCCGTTGCAGCTGAACCTCGATCTGCTGCTTGGCCGCGCTTGCCGCCTCATCGTACGTCTGGATCGTGTTGTAACCGCAACCGGTGGCACCGAGTGCAACCAGTGCGACCGCCAGTATGCCACGCATTGCTCTGCTCCTGTGAATTGAAAGCGTGTGATGAAACAGTAACTTCGTGACTCGTGACTCGAGACTCGTGACTCGTGACTCGTGACTCGTGACTCGTGACTCGGCAAACCTGATGCTTGGTGTCTGATGCCCGTTGCCTGTTGCCTGTTGCCTGTTGCCTGTTGCCTCGAAC
>CAZSNV010000209.1:0-8574 GCA_964608035.1 uncultured Gemmatimonadaceae bacterium
CACATCGGCCCCATGCTCCATCGGACGGAAGTTGACGGGGCTCGCAAAGGTGGAGTCGACCACCAGCGCCACGCCCTCGCCGCCCGCCAGACGACGCAGCGGAACCATGTCGATCACCCGGCAGGATGGATTCGAGGGCGATTCCAGGAAGAGCGCCCGCGTTTCACGCCGGAGGTGGCGTCGCCATTCGCGTGAACCGGTCGGGTTGACCATGGTGACGCTGATCCCGAGCAGCGGAAACTCCTCCGCGAAGAGGCGGCGTGCCCCGCCGTAGATCCATTCGCTGGCCAGGAGGTGGTCGCCGGGCCGGAGCAGCGCCAGCATCCCGCAGGCCAGGGCGCCCATCCCGCTGCCCAGCACGAGCGCCGCCTCGGCGCCTTCCAGCGAGGCCAGCCGCCGTTGCACATGTTCGGCGTTAGGCACGTTGCCATACCGCGGATAGCGTAGTCCCTCGGCCGAGCCCACCTCTTCCACAAAGTTGACGCTCTGCACCAGCGGAGTGACCACGGGCTCCCCGGCCGATGGCAGGTGTCCGCCGTGAACAACGCGCGTGGCCAGCGTGTGAGTTGGTCGGTTCACCATACCGTGGAAGGCTGGGGTCTCAGCATCACGAGCGCGTCAGCCATTCTGGAACTACACCAGGTCCTTTCGTGGCGGCGTGTCCATATCAGGCTTGCGCAGGGTGACGATTTCGCTGACGGTCACGCCGGCGACGTCCCGCACCACGGCGCCGCCCTTCGGGACTACGTCGTCGACGACCACCGTGACCAGCTCCTGCCGCCGCGGACCCTGGAGCCAGGCCATTTCCCCGTCAGAGAGCATGCGGAGGGCAGCCTCGTCACCTCGTATTCGAACCTGTGGGCCGCGATCCGGGTCGCCGCGCCGCGTCCCGAAGAAACCCACCACCTGCAACGGCGGGTTGTACAGCCGGCTCACATCACACTCTGGAGCGAGACGTACGCGTCCTCGTCGCGCATAACGAGACGCTGGGCCAGCAGGCCGTCGAGCGACGCCACCACGTCCGACGCGGGCTCTTCCACGGCCGCCGCGAGCTCCGAAGGCACCGCGCGGCCACACTGCTGAACGGCATCAAGGACGCGGCGCATCCGCGCGTTGAGCGGCCCGACCACGTGCCAGGTGCCGTCATCGCCCTCGGCAATCACCGCGAGGTTGTAGCGCTGCATGACGGCATCGATCGCCTCGAGGTGGTCATCGCGCACGCCGCGAACCAGCACATACGCGTCGGTGACGATCACCTGCCGATGGACTCCATCGAGGAGTTTTCCGACCACCTCATCCGCGCAGGAGAAGTCCAGCAGCCCGACCTGCGAGAAGTCGATAACCGTTAGGCTTGGCTCGGCCAGTCCGCAGAGGACTAACTCGATCTCGCGCCGGACCGCCGCGCCCGTCGGACGGGTTACGAGATTCGAGTAGAGATCGCATACGGTCCGCCGCAGCACGGACGATACGTCGATGTGATGAGTCACCCTGGTGGCACCCGCTCGGGAATGGTGATCTGAACCTGAGCACCGGGAAAGTGGGGCAATCCTTCCTTCAATGGAACTGCATCATCCCACTCCGGCACAATGGTTATGCGCGCGGTGCCGCTCCGGATCGAGAGTTTTCCATCCCACTTTCCCACAAACCGCCTGACGCCGGCGAGCCCCTGTCCACGACCAGGATCGCGATAACGGCTCACGCCACGCACCAGCGCATCCTCGAGGGCGGCCGCATCGTCCCAGCGCTCGCGCGGCTTCCAGCCCGGCGTGCTCTCGAGCGAGCGCCTGAACCCCAGGCCCGCGTCGCAGACGGCAATGACGACCGCGCGCCTGCCTAACCGCTTGCGGTACTGATACGTCTGGACCGCAACCCAACCTCCCTGTCCAGCGTGCTCAACGATGTTCTGGCAGACTTCGGAGAGCGTCATGGCGAAGCGCATCGTGGCCTGAGGATCCAGATGCAGCTCATGGACGAGGATGGCCTGAGCCCGACTCTGGATGCGTTCGACAACCGTGTGGACATCGTCACTGCGTGACACATCTGTGATTTCGAGCAGCACGTTCGACTCCGCCGGCGCTTCGCGGGTGCGCGGAACCTTGCCGTGCAGTTCATAGATCTCGCTCGCGTGGCGATAGAAACCGGCGCGCGCCCAGTAGCTCGCGGTATCCTCGGCTTCAGGCCCGGCGAACGCCGCCTGCTCGGCCCTGGACTGCCCGACAGCCAAGAGCGCGGTCAGGCCATATGGCGATGACCAGCGCGTGTGGCGGGCGTCGATGAGCACCTTCTGATCCGCGGAGACGGCGGCCACCTGTTCGAAGACCTGCTCGAAGGTCTCATCGTCGAGCGAGGGTGGCACCGTGATGACCGTCGTCACGTCCGAAGCAGTTCTCCTCGAAGGAAGGCCGCGAGACCGCCGGCCCCGCGAAACACGACGTTGCGGGACGCCGCGCGAATCGCGGCGTGCAACGACACCGCAAAGGTATCACCCGTCAGCAGCCTCGAGACATAGGTTGCGCCGAAAACGTCGCCGCACCCGGTTGGATCTCCCGGCGAGTCCACCTGCTCCGCCGGAACAAGCGCGGTGCGAACTGTTCCAGTTCGCTGATCGTTGGGACGGCGCAGGTCCTCGAGTCTGTCGAACCCGGGAGCGAGCACGTACACCACCCCGCGCTTTCCCAGCGTCACCAGCAGTGACTGCACCCCGGCGCGCATTGCGGTTGCCGCGAGCGCCATCGGATCGGGGGCCATCATCGACATCTCCTGCTCGTTGACCTGCAGGAGGTCGGCACAGGCGAACCACGCGCCAGGATCGGCCAGCGCCTGCGGAAAGCGCGTTCCGTCCGGCTGTATTCCCAGCAGGAGCGAATGCAGGTCGAGGTAGATCGGTCCCTGAAAATGGCGGCGAATGAGCTGCAACGTCTCCAGGTCCAGCTCGAACCCGCTGATGAGATTGATGTAGAGGGCGTCGAGATCGCGGAGCAGCGGCTGCAGTCCGGCCCACGTCCAGGGAGGCACGCCTCCTTTCAGGATTTCAGAACGCAGTTCGTCGGTCGCGTATTCGAGCCGGACGCGATTGTTGGCCGCCGGCACCTCGATAGGCATCGCGTCAGGCGCGATGCGGCGCAATCCGCTCACGAAGCGCCGGGCATGCGGCCAGAGGTCCGATCCCACTTTCGCCAGCGGAACGACTTGCCACGAGTCGGGCAGCGCGGCGTCGAAAGCGCTCAGCGCATACGTGATGCCGCCCCATTCCTCCACGGGCCCGCTTCTCGGATCTCTTCCGTAGATCACATCCCACACGAAGGAGCCAATTACGCCAACACGCATAGTGATTCAGCTCAGAGCTCAGAGCTCAGAGCTCAGAGGCAGAGGAGAAAATGATTCAGCTCAGAGCTCAGAGCTCAGAGGTCAGAGGCAGAGGAGAACGGTTTGTTCTGAGCTCTGAGCTCTGACCTCTGACCTAGTCTTGCTGTTTATATGCGGCCACCGCCCCGACAACACCCGCAGCGACAAGAATGCCAGGAACTATTTCACACGCATCCACGGCCGGCTTGAACGCGCGCTTCCGCACTTCGCGCCGCAGCGGACCGAAGAGCGTCTCGCCGGCTTGGGTCACGCCGCCACAAATCACCACCACATCCGGGTTAAAGATGTTGAGCAGGTTCGCCACTCCGGCGCCGAGGAAGCGCGAGGTTTCGCGGACGACATCGAGTGCCACGTCGTCGCCCTGCTTCGCCGCCTCGTACACCGTGGCCGCCGTGATCAGGCTCGCGTCTCCGCCGGCCATTTTCAGCATCAGGCAGTTGTCGTCGCTGATGGCTTCGCGCGCCCGGTCGGCGATCGAGGGGCCCGACGCATACGCCTCGAGGCATCCGTAGTTGCCGCATTTGCAGCGGCGGCCCGTGATGTCGATCGTTGCGTGCCCGATCTCGCCGGCCACGTCCGACGACCCGTGATACAATCGGCCGCCGAGGATGACGCCGCCGCCGATGCCGGTGCCGATGGTCATGCCGATGACGTTGTTGGCGCCCCTGGCCGCGCCCAGCCACCATTCGCCTAACGTCGCGCAATTGGCATCATTGTCGATGCGCACGGGCATGCGGGTGCGCTCGGCGATCACGTCGCGCAGCGGAAAGTTCGTCCATCCGAGATTCGGCGTGGTTATCACGATGCCGCGTTCGCGATCGAGCGGGCCCGGCGCTCCGACTCCGATGCCGATCATGTCGTCGCGCTTCGCGCCGGTTTGCGCGATGGTCTCCACGATCACCGTATCGATGATCCGCACGATGCGGTCGATGACCGCGTCGGCGCCCTGGTCGGCGCGCGTCGGTTCCGAGCGCAGTGCCAGCACGTCGCTCCCATTTTCCGCCAATGCGCCGACGACGATGTTCGTGCCGCCGAGGTCTACGCCAACCAGGTACTTGGAGCGAGGAGGCATGCTATCGGGAATCGGGAATCGGAATCGTTTCTGGCCTCTGAGCTTAAGCCCTTCAGCCTTCAGCCTTCAGCCTTCAGCCTTCAGCCTAGTTGAGTACCTGCCTCAATACGAATAACCACCGAGAATCAGAATCAATAGGGCAAACCCCTGCTTGATCCTCACCTGCGAAACGTGCCGGTTGAGGCGGGTCCCGGCGAGCGCTCCCACCGCCGCCACCCCGGTGAACGTCCCGACCAGCGGCCAATCGATCGGCTGATTCCGCCCCTTCTTCGACCGACTGCTGTCGCGGGTCGCGCCGTAGATGATGTCCCAGACGAACGAACCCACCACCGCGACACGATTTCATTGATCAAGGCAGACCGAGTCCAATGTAGGTCTCAGGGTTCCATGCCGACTAACGATCAGCGCCCGAGCACTCGTCGATAGACCGCCGCCGTCCGCTCGGCGGTTCGCTCGACCGAAAACTCTTGAGCACGGGCGAGCCCGCCAGCGACGAGCCGAGCGCGGAGCTCGGCGTTCGTGAGAATCATAGCAATCGCGTCACCAAGCTCCTGGGCGGCCCCCGGCGGCACGAGCAGGCCTGAGATGCCGGCCTGAATGATCTCTGGAATGCCCCCAGCGGCGCAGGCCGCTACCGGCTTGCCGAGCGAAAGGGCGTCGAGTAGCACGGTGCCCAAGCCCTCTTCCTTCGAGCTGAGCACGAAGACGTCGGCGGACGCGAGCAGGGCATCGGCGTCAGTGCGGTAGCCGGTGAGACGGAGTACGTCGCGCAGCGCCAGCTCGGCAACGGCGGCTTCCACGTCGGAGCGCAGCGGTCCCTCGCCGACGAGCAGCGCTTTCAGCGCGGGCACACGACCCCGGGCGGCGGCGATCGCGCGCACGAAAGTCACGGGGTCCTTGTGACCAACCAGAGCGGCAATCATTACGACGATGGGTGCTCCCACCGGGACACCGAGCGACGCCAGGACGTCGGGTTGCGACGGCGCAATCTGTCGATCTAGATCGATGCCGCTCGGGACAATTTCAATGCGCGAGCGCTCGAGGCCACTCTCGGTCAGCGCGGTCGCGACGGCCTCGGAGATCGCAATGATCCTGTCCGCGCGCCCATACTTCCATCGCGTGCCCGCGTTAGGCCGCAGCCGGAAGTCCACCCGCCTCGTCACTACCATCTTTGCATCCGTGGCCACCACAGCCATCGCCGCCAGGGCGACGGCGTGCCCCGTGTGTGCATGCACGACCTGAACGTGTTCCCTCTGGACCACGCCCCGCAGGGAGATAGCCGCAAAGGGGTCGAACTCCATCAGCGGACTCGCGTCTACGACCGGCAGCCCCGCCTCCGCAGCGTGACCGGCGAGCGGCTCGCCGCGCCGGGCAGCGACGATCGAACGATGTCCTACCCGCGCCAGCGCGCGCGCAAGCCAGAGGACCTGCCGTTCGCCTCCGCGCCAGCCGCGCTCCGTGTCGACGTGGAGCACGGTCAGCCGGTCGCGTTCGGCAACCGGCATCATCACTGCCGATCCTCGGGCTGCCAGAGCTTCGCGTACTTGAGGAAGCCATAGTACGACGCCATCGCGGCGTGAATGACGCCAGCGCGGCCGTCAAGCATTCCAAGCCGCACGACGAGGCGCACGAAGAGCTCCCAGGGAATGCGCAACAGATGCCAACTCGCGAATCGCCTTCCTTTCGCCAGATTCCGTGCCGCGATGACATCGGTGTAGCGGTCCACCGTCATCAAATGCTCGGACAGCGTCCTGTACTTCACGTGCTCCAGCGCTTCGCGGAGCCGGTCCGTGCGGCCCTCGACGATCATGCGCTCGTGTACCGGCACCAGCTCGAATCTTGCCCGCTCGCGACGAGCCAGACGCAGCACCCAATCCGACCCTGTGCCGCCGAATCGCAGCCGAGCGCCGAGGTATATCAGCTCGCGCCGGATCCAGTATCCGTGGGCTCCGGCGTCGGCGAGCACGGTGGCGATCTCATCGGCGAGATGCGGCGTCAGCCGCTCATCGGCATCGATCGACAACACCCAGTCGCCCGTCGCGAGCTCGAGCGCTGCCTGCTTCTGGTGCCCGAAGTCATCGAACGCCCTGGTCTCGACACGCGCTCCGGCCTCGCGCGCAATGGCGACGGTCCGATCAGTCGACCCATCGTCGAGAACAATCACCTCATCCACCAGTCCGCGCAGCGACGATAGGCAGCGCGCTAGGTGTCGCTCCTCGTTATGCACGATCACGAAGGCGGAGAGACGTGGCATGGTGTGTAAGATGGCCGTGCTAGTGTGACGTCCCGTAAATCGCTTTAGCAAGTCGTTGGAGTTCAGCGAAGATCGCGTCAGCAGTGGGTCCACACCAAGGGCAGGCGGAACGCTTGGAGCGGGTCACGAAGCTATCGATGCGCTGGACCGCTCGCGAACGTTGCGGAATGAGCCACGGCGGATGGCTTGCCGCGTGATGTGACCGAATCATCGTTCGACCTGATTCAGCCACGAGGCGTAAGTGGAGTGAAGTGCACGCGTAACGGGGACGGCGAGCCAGCCAGGCTTTCACGCGCGGATCCTTCGCTAACGCTCGGCGACGACGATGATGCTCCGCGACCTAAGCATGCCCCAGCTCCGAACTTCCTGGAGGAGCGAGGCGTTCTCGCGATACACCTTCGGCGATTTGCGCCGGAGCTGCGCGCGAAAAAGGGCGTTCCCCAGCAGCATGATTGGGGAGAAGAGCAGTAGCGGCAGCAGTGCGGAGCGCTTGAACCGGTCGAACTCGACCCTCACGCTGCGGGCGCCGGCATGCAGCAGTGCGTACGCGAGGTAGTAATAGCTGACCGGATGAATGTGTCCCGATGTGTGCACGACATCCTGCGAGGAGAGCGTCAACGGATTGAAGAGCGTCGCGAAACCAGAGTGCATGATGCGGTATCGTGAGTTCATGTTCAGCACGTTCGGCGTGCTGATGATTGCAGCCCCCCCCGGCCGAAGAACTCGCAGGATCTCGCGGCAGTAGAGGAACTGGTCCTGCACGTGCTCGACCACCTCCAGGCTGCACACGATGTCGAACGAGCCATCTGGGTAAGGAAGCTTGCCGTCGGGAGCAATCATGTCACACGGCACCTCCTTGTATTTGAATAAGCCGGGCGTGACGTCGCACGCGGTCAGCAGCGTCGCGGGAGGCACACTGTAAGCGCGCACCACGTACTCCCCGAGCAGCTTCGCGAAGTAGCCCTCACCCGCTCCAAGGTCAAGAACTCGCCTGTTCGGCGAGAGGAGCCCGAGTGTCAAGTCGAGCACCTTTTGGTTTGTGCTCTGATGTGAAATGGGGCGGATCGACTGCTCGGAGTCGAGAGGCATGCTATCGGGAATCGGGAATCATTCTGGCCTCTGGACGTAAGCCCTTCAGCCTTCCGCCTTCAGCCTTCAGCCTAGAACCTGCCTCAATACGAGATAACCACCGAGAATCAGAATCAATAGAGCAAACGACTGCTTGATCCTCACCTGCGAAACGTGCCGGTTGAGGCGGGTCCCGGCGAGCGCTCCCACCGCCGCCACCCCGGTAAACGTCCCGACCAGCGCCCAATCGATCGATTCCTGTCCGATATACCCGGCGAATCCGCTCAACGCGTTCAGTGTGATGATGAGCAGCGAACTCCCAACCGCTTCCTTCACCGGGACCCCGGCGAGGTAGACCAGCGCCGGCACGATGACGAAGCCGCCGCCTGCGCCGATCAGCGCCGTCAGCGCGCCGACCCCCAGCGCCTCGAGCGCGAGCACCGGCGTGAAGTGCGGCGCCTTGCGGGGAACGGCTTCCCGCGGCACCGGTCGCAGTGAATCAAACAGCATGACGATCGCGGCCGTGAATGCGAAGGTCGCAAACAGCGTCAACTGCAGCGTCTCGGGCACGCGGTCCGATACCCGTGCCGTCAGGAATGCCGCTCCCATCGCGACCGCGCCAAAGGGCAAGCCGACGCGGAGATTGACCGATCCTTGTCGCCAGTGACCGAGGAACCCGACGAACGCGCTCATGCCGACGACGGCCAGGCTCATCGCGATGGCCGGCTTGGGGTCGACGCGGAACACGTACAGAAAAATCGGAACGGCGAGGATCGATCCGCCGCCGCCGAGCAGGCCGAGCACGACTCCCACG
>CAZSNV010000210.1:0-8545 GCA_964608035.1 uncultured Gemmatimonadaceae bacterium
GAAATACGAGAGTCCCGCTTCGAAGCGGCTGCCGATATGCCTCCATCGCCCACCGGCCTGAGCGCGTCTCGGAAACCGCGAGCCGGCATCAACGACCGATGCGCCGACCGCCTGCGACGGCAAAACAGTCCAGCGTTGGGTCAGCAGCGGCACCCGGCTTGGCGTCAGTTGCGGGACCCAGACACCTTCGAACGTTTCGCTGCCTACCTGCAGGAGCGCCCGCGCGGCCATAACCGGCAGAAACTCTGAATCGATGACGTTGAGGAAGTCGCGGGGCGCGAACCGGTCCATGGGGTTCAGGACGTCTGCCCGTGCCCAGCGGATGAACTGCTTGCCGACGTCGAGGGTGAAGCCGCCGGCGGCGATGGTGGCCGCCAGGCGCCGCACGGACGCGCGCGGGCGGCGCACGTGACGATCCTCCCAGTCGAGGCGCCACACGTCTTCGGCCTGATGATGCGTGTCCGTTCGCAGATCAACGCCGGCAGCCAGCTGCAGCCAGGGCGCCGGCCGCAGGAACCCCTCCTGACGGTAGAGCACATCGGCGATCTGGCGGGTGGCGTCGTTGGCCGCCTCCTGTGGAAACAGGAAGCCGCGGGCTTCGATGAACCCCCGTTCGGAGACCGTCTGCGCGCCTACCGAAGCGCCCCAGAGGAGTATGGCGGCCGCAACGATAAATACTCGTATCAACGACGGAGCGCCTGGACGGTGAAGTCGGAATCCCTCAAAGGCAGATTGTACTGGATCTTGTTGAGCACCAGCCGCGTCCGGCTGCCGCGCGGGAGGTCCGTCATGACCATCTCATGAGCGGTCCAAATCTCCTGGACGGCACGGACCCTCGATGATTGCAGCCGCCGCACGACCTCCTCCCTCACGTAGGATTCGATTTGCACGGTGACGTAGTTGTCTTTCCGGATCCACAGAATCTGTTTCGAGTACTGCGACGACCTGGAGCTCTTCGCAACTGCCTGAATCTTCCAAGTAGCGGCGCCGTCGATCGACTCCTCTGCCAGGAGCGTGTGCTCGTACTGACCGGCTACGCGTTCCTCGAGGTCCTCGAAGCTGAAGTCGGTGCCGAAGAAGCGGGTCGACCGATCCTGCAGCGCAATCCGACGGTCGCGCTCGAGTGCGGGCGTCCACATCCATTGGTCCGACGCCCGATCCGGGTGGTTCACGATGAGCAGCGCCACGCCCAGAACTTCCGGGGGCTCGGTGAACCGGATGATCGACTTGCTCTGCCCGTGAGACCCGATGCGCTCGAAAATCCAGCGCTTCTCCGACGTCTTGTTGGTGGCATTGAAGGACTGCAGTACGCCTTCGTATCGTTCGGACTTCGTGGTCGCGCGCCGTTGCGCCTCGTCGACGATCTGCTGAGCGTCATCGGCCGCTTTCAGCGGAGCGAACGAAGCAGGCACGCATGTAAGGACGCCGGCAACGGTGACCAGGAGCAATAAGGTTCTATTCATATGCCAGTGCTTCCACAGGAGAGCGGCGGACGGCCGCTTCCGAAGGCCACAGCGCCGCGACGAACGCGGCAGCGAGCATGATCGGGATGAGCGCGAGCATCGTGGTGACCGGATACCGGTAGTCGAGCCGCATGCCGACCGCGTCGCGCTGCACGATCTCCAGCAGATAGTATAGGTTGATCGCGCCGAGGACGCCGCCAAGGATGAGCCCGATCACGGCGACGCTCGCTGCCTCGAGCCAGATAGCGCGACGGATCTGACCGCGGAGCGCGCCGACCGCCTTCAGTACCCCAAATTCCCGCCTGCGATCGGTAATAGAGACGGTCAGCGTGTTGACGATCCCGAGGATGGCCACGAGCACGGCGATTGCGATCTGCACGTTCATCAAGCCGAACCATTGGTCGGTGATTCTCAGGATGTACCGTCTGGACTCCTCGTTGGTCAGCACGAAGACGTGTCGCTGACCCGCGTACAGGCTGACGATTCGCTGTCTGACGTCGCTGATGGTGGCGGCAGGTGTCACGAAGACGCGAAAATCGCTCACGGCGTCATCGCGCCAATACTGGAGAAACACGGTGCGATCCAGGAAGACCGTGCCCTGCTGATCGACGAAGTCAACGATGATGCCGACAATCGGGAGGCGGATGGTTCCGTACGGAGCCGGAATCTCCACGACGTCGCCGAAACTGAGGCGGTGAAGCTGCGCGAAGTTGTCTGCCACGATGACGCCCTCGCCAGCGGCGGCTCGCCGGTACATCTCCTGGGCGTCGCCAGCCACGGGCTCGTTCCGGGCCGTCTCGCGGACGCTGTTCATTTCAATGGCGGCCACCATGGCCGGTTTGCCCCGGAACGTGATGCGGTTGTTGCGAAACATCTGCACACGTTCGACCCCGGGCACTGCCGCGATCTCCGGGGCCATGGTCGCTGGAAACCTGGTGGTCCGGAGGTCGAGCCGCTCAGAGGGCATCACGAAGAGGTCGGGATTGAGCGTCGTGTCCATCCATTGGAGGATTGATCCGTAGGCGGCGCGGGCCATGCCGCCGAAGGCCACGATCAGGGCGAGTGACAGCATCAACGCCGCGACACTCCCAGAGGTGCGACGCGGCGCCTGGATCAAGCTGTCTGCGGCCAGTGCCCCCTCAACAGGCCGCACGCGTATCAGGAGCGGTCTGAGCACCTTTGCAAGCCCGACGGTGAGCATGGGTCCGAGCAGCAGCGCCACCACAATGGTCAGGGCATAGCCGGCATAAAAGATCAGCCGATACTCGCTGGCCAACACGCAGCCGAGTGAGAGGACCCCGAGGGCGGCCGCCAGCATCACGCGGAGACGGCTTTCTCGAGCCGAGAGCGCCTGGTAGCTGCCCTTCTTGAGCGCGTGGACGGGGTCGACGCGCGCGGCGTTCCGAGCAGGAATCGCGGCGGCGACCACGCTGGTGACCATCCCTATGGCGACCGCCAGGCCCAGCAGGAACGGGTCTGACGCAACCTCCGCGGCCTGCCGGGCGACGCCATAGAGCTCTCCTACCAGTTGGCTGATGGCGGACGCGATTCCACGTGCGATGAGGACGCCGACGCCTAGGCCGAGAAGCGATCCCAGGAGCCCCATCACGAGGCTTTCGGTCAGGAACAATCCGCGGACCTGGGCCCGCGTGGCGCCGAGCGCACGCAGGATGCCGATCTCAGCACGCCGTTCGGTGACGGCTGTTGAGAAGGAGTTGTAAATGATGAACATTCCGATGAAGAGCGCGAACACGCTCGAGATGTTCACCATCATCGTATAGCCGGCGATCATCGCTTCGGCCTGCCTCCCGCGGCCCGCTGGTGACTGCACGTCGAATCCCGGCCCGAGGAGAGCGGTCAACTCGCGCTCGGCATCCGCGAGCGCGGTGCCTGGCGTCAGCGCGAGATCGATGCGGTCAAACGTGCGGCCGCGGCCGAACATCAGCTGGGCGGCATACACGTCCATGATCGCGAGGTTGCCACCGAAGGCGCTTGCCAGGCCTGACGGCTTCATGATGCCGCGGATCGTGAACGCCTTCTCGCCGCCCGCGGTCTGCAATGGCAACCGGCTCCCGAGCGTCAGGCCGTTTCTGTCGGCCAGCTCCTTCGACACGATGAGGGAATCGGGCTGCGCAAGAAACACCAGCGGATCGTCCACGATTGCGGCGTCACCACTGTCGAGATCGTAGTCACGCAGGCTTCGGTCGCCGGTCATGTCGATGCCGAGCACGAGCAGGTCGCCCTCTCCTTCGAGCGTCGAATCGACGACCGTTTCGATGACCGGCACGGCCACGCGCACCGTCGACGTCGATTGGACTTTCTCGAGGAGGTCCTCCCCGAAACCCGCTTCGCCGGCGGTGATTTGGAGGTCTGTGCGGCCGGCGATGCGATCGATGGTCTGCGAGAACGCGAAAAGCACGCTCTGATTCGCCGTGTACATGCCGACGAATACGGCAATGCCGAGCACGACGCCTGCGGTCGTGAGCGCGGTCCGGAGCAGGTGCTTGCGGAAGTACGGCCAGCTGAGGAGGACGAGCAGCCTCACCGGCTGATGTCCTGGGAGATTCGGCCGTCCCGCAGCTCGACGGTTCGTTCGCAGCTCTCCGACACCTTGACGTCGTGGGTGACGATCACGACCGTGGCATGGAGGCGGGCGTGCAGGTCGCGAATGAGCGCGAGGATCTCCTGCCCCGTCCGCGTGTCGAGGTTGCCCGTGGGCTCGTCCGCAAGCAGGATCGGCGGGTAAATCGACAGGGCCCGTGCGATCGCCACGCGCTGACGCTGGCCGCCCGACAGCTCCTCCGGCAAATGATCCACCCGGTCCTCGAGCTGGACGAGCGAGATCAGCTCGCGTGCCCGCTCAACGACCTTGCGGCGCGGCCAGCCCCGCAGGTGCAGGGGCAGCGCCACGTTTTCGAGACAGGTCAGCGTCGGCAGCAGGTTGAAGAACTGGAAAATGAAGCCGATCTTGTCCCGCCGCACTCGGGTAAGGGCATCGTCCGAGAGCTTCGCGAGCGACTCCCCGTCAACCCGAATGTCGCCGGACGTGGGGTGATCGAGACCCCCAACCAGGTTCAACAGCGTGGACTTGCCGGAGCCGGAGGGGCCGACGACCGACACCATCTGGGCGCGTGGGATCGTCAGGCTGACATTGTCGAGCGCGATGACCCCGCCCTGGCTCTCGAACCGCTTTGTGACCTGTTCAAGCTGAATCATCCGCCTCTAAGTATCGGATTGTCGAGGCAACGGCTGCATTTCCCCAGAGCCCGCAATCGCGGAGGTTCCCCGCTAGGAAATCGTCCCGAGGGGCGACTTCGTCAGCATAGTGGATAATCCGCGCTTTTGCTCATTAAGCCGCCAGCAACCATTCTCGATAATTTCATTGAGCCCGCCGACGCGATCAGCGAGCCGCCTTTGGTCAACCCTGCAAATGACTTTTTGAGCGAGTCCCCCGAGAGGGCCGAATGGACTCAGACGACTAACTGCCACACATTCAATGTGTTACAGGGTTTCGCGCGCCGCGTTTTTTTGCGCCGCCTCGTCGGCACCGGACGTGCTAAAGCTACGGCCAAGCGAGTCTATCTCGATCACTGGGACAGCGGAACGTTGGGAGCGTAGCGATGAAACAGTTCACAAACATAGCAGTACGGGGTCTTCTGACTCTGACAGTGGCGGGCCTGGGCTTGGCAGTGACGCCCAGAGCAGCAAGCGCCGATTTCTTGGATTTCCAAGTCGCTGAAGGCACCGTTCCGGGCGCCATCGGGGCCACGACTATTACAGCAGACCAGGTTGACGGGAATTACCAGGAAGTAATCGTCCTCAACCCGGACGGAACCTTCGATGCTTCGTTGTTCGTCGGCTTGACGAATTACCTTAACACCGAAGGAACGGTCAACGTCCCGGATTATCTGGGTAACACCTTTCCCGTACAGTACTTGCTGTACGCGACCGTTACTGCAGAAGGGACCTATTCTGGGTCGGGCACCCCAGACGATCCGCTCCTGTTCGAACCTACCGATTCGAATGCCTCCGTTTATGTAGACCCGAATTCGGATACGGTACCCACTAACATGAACGCCACCGTTCCGGGCGCAGTCCCCCTTGTGAGCAACAGTGGTGAAGACTACTTGATCATGACAGCGGGCGAAATCAACCAGGCTCTGTCCCATGGCACTCTGGTCACGACGGGACCAGAGGACGGGCAAGGTGGCTTTTACAATCTGGTCTTCACTGATCCAACCTTGACGGCAGCCGGCCAGGTGTATTGGTTTGATCTACCCTTGTTCGGTTTGGTTGCCGTCAACGACGGCGACTTCGACGATGCCGACATCTCGGACGGGACCTTGACTGGTCAGACTAGCTTGATATTCCACGGACCTGCAGTGCCAGAGCCAGCTACCCTGTCACTGTTTGGCCTCGGTCTCCTCGGTGCCAGCGTGGCCGCACGGCGTCGGCGCAAGGCGTAGCTGACCACCTGAACTGACACACCCGTCACACTCCGATGTTCCTGCCCGGCAGTGCCTTAGGCACTGCCGGGCTTTTTATATTGGCGGAGTACGCGCGCCCTAAGCCCTATGAGATGCGTAACTGACGCTCGGCAATCGCAATGGCGAGACGATTCAAAGGATGCCTATTGCCCCCCGGACGCCATGTGTGCGCCAGTTGATTGCGAAAGCCGTCGAACTGAATGGCGTGCGGCGCCGCCCAGACTTTGCCTCGGCCGAGCAGAATCTTGAGCGCCTCTGCTGCGGCGACGCCGGCGCACAGCATGCAGGACAGACCGGTGGATGGACCGCGACCGTCCGCGAGGTTGACACGACTCCGGTCGACCAGATAATGCCTGTGGAGCAGCGACGGCGCGAAGCCTACGAGAAATCGGATCGCCTTTTCCGCGTTCGACCGTCCCGATAGCTGGAAGTACTCTTCGAAGGTCATCCCACCAGGCAGAAAGTTCATCAGCGCCGCACTCATGCCGAGCGGCGCCACCGTCGTTGCCGGGATGTCGTGGTCGGCACAATAGGCAAAGACCATCTCACGCGCCTCGAAGGCAAAGGCATCCAGACCGTCCACATACAGATCGACGTTCTCGAAAAACCGACTGAGGTTGGTGGCGTTGACCCCCTCCGGAAAGAGCTGGAGATCGCATTCCGGATTGATGTCCTTCGCCAGGTCGGCGAGGGTTTGAACCTTGGGACGCCCCAGCGTCGACATCGTTGCGCCGGTTTGCCGGTTGAAATTGGCGAGCTCGAAGTGGTCGAGGTCGGCGATGTTGAACCGGGAGATGCCGAGCCTGGCGAGGGTAGTGAGATGGAAACCGCCGACGCCGCCCATGCCTGCGATGGCGACCCGCTTATGGCGAAGCCGTTCCTGCTCGGCTTCAGTCAGCCAACCAATGTTGCGGCTGAACGCCGTGGCATAGTCAAAGCGCACCGGCATCGGGTAGGTGTCGTTCCACGGCACAACGGCCGCGCCGTGCTAGGCGGCGACGAGTGGGGCGCCAAACCCGCTCACCGCCGGCGGGGGGTGTGATGCCCACAGCTGTTGCGGCGCCGCAACCACTTGCACGTTCGCAAGCCTTGACTTGAGCAGCTCGATCAGGAACCCGTACTTCGCACTCGGCCGCCGGGAGTCGAACCGAAGCAGCTCAATCATCGTATTGTACTTCGGATCGAAGTAGGCGGGCATCGCCGTGCCATTGAACTCCAGGTACGAACCGCCCAACCGGCGCAGAATTGACGATGAGGCGTGGGTCACATTGGCGGTGGTGATTCCGATAGCACCCCCGAGAATGCGACAGAGACCGTAGGCTGCCAACGCGAGCACCAGTCCTTCCGAAGTACAGCGGCGTTCCTTCGAGACTGCCCAGCCGCCGACTTCCGCGTACCGGAGGCCGTCGCGACGGGCTCGCGCGATTTCCGATTCCACCGCGGAATACAGCTTGTCGCGCCACTCCGTCACAGCTGCCAGCGGGCAGCTTCGAACGCGCAAATCCGTGATCGACGCGGTGTTGTCGTGCTCGAGGTACCACGCACAGGAACTGACGCGGCCGCGTGCATCCGTCATGAGCAGGTGCCAGCTCTTTTCATCCTCGGGAGTTTGGTGAAGGCCGTCATTCGAGAGCTGCTCGTGTGTGAGGTAGCCGCCATTGAGGTAGATCGAGCCTCGCAGAGCCTGCATCTCCCCAACGAGCTGCCGATGGCGGCCTGAATCGACCGTCACATTCTTGAGCCCCTCCGGCAGCGCGGCCTGTGGAGGCGCCACCAAGACAAGCCGCTGTTCGACGGTTGCTATATTTCTCTCGAGCAGCTTGAGCATGACTCTCCCTCGTCGAGCAACGTTCGAGAACCCGGAGAAGCCGGCGATCTCGTGCGGATGTCCTGAAACCGAATCGGGGAACGCTCATCCATTCTCCAAACACCGTGCCCGAAACAGACGAGGCATTGCGCAAAACGAACTGGCAGGGATGCCGTCCGATAAGTGCTTTATCTGCAGGTATTTACGGTGACGTATTCGACGCAGGTATGCGCGGACACTGCTGCTGTCAGGGCTCGCAGAGCGCCGATTCGCCGTTCGATAGTTACTGTGCTAGCTGTCGTATCACAGGACTGTAAGTGAGACGGCCCGGATGTTACTCGCAATGATGAGCGCCGGCAAGATGGCTAATTTCGCGGGTTTTAGTCACCGCCCGGGTTGACTTCGCGGAGATGCTCCGAAGAAGGCTGTTGGCTGTAACTCATTATAAATGAATTGTTTATCAGTTTTTACATGGCATCAGAACATGGAGGGATGCTTGCTCTAAGGTCCGTTTCCATCTGTATGCACGGAGGTCGGAATGTTTAGGTGCTGGACCGTTGTCTTTCTTGGGCTACTCGCGGCCGTTGGGGTTCCGTGCTCCGTGGATCCCGAAATCGCCAAACAACAGTATCTATCCGACGGCGATAGTTACATGGCGGGTAAGAAATACACGGAGGCAATACTCAGTTACCGCAACGCCGTCAGGCAGGATGAACGCTTCGGCGAGGTGCGGCGTGGGTTGACGACGATCACCGGTTGAGGCCGTAGGCATGAGCATGCGAAGCCCC
>CAZSNV010000211.1:0-8510 GCA_964608035.1 uncultured Gemmatimonadaceae bacterium
GGCCAGCTCGGCGACGGCACCGGCAGTAATCGCTCGACTCCGGTTCGCGTCAGCGGACTGTCTCGCGTGGTGTCGCTGAACGCTGGCGGTGCGCACGCCTGTGCGGCAAACGAGCGCGACGAAACGTTTTGCTGGGGCAACAACGTCGACG
Organism: uncultured Gemmatimonadaceae bacterium; assembly: GCA_964608035.1. GTDB lineage: Bacteria > Gemmatimonadota > Gemmatimonadetes > Gemmatimonadales > Gemmatimonadaceae > JABWBJ01. The sequence goes on from CAZSNV010000211.1 coordinate 152, forward strand.
GACAGATCGGCCGTAGCGATCGCGAGAGCGCCTCGAGCCCGGTCCGGATCCTCGCTCCACCTCGTTAGGCCGCATGCCCCGCGCGCGCTCCGGCCGATCCCGCGATCGGCGCCGACGGTGGACTCTGGCGGCCGCCTACATCAGCCTGATCGCGTCGTGCGATAGCCCGCTCGCGCCCGACGTCGAGGAGGTCCTGCGGCTCGAGGTCAGTCCCGCCGTACTGACGATGGTGGTTGGCGGGAATGCCAACCTGATCGCGCGGGTGTACGGCGCCGGCGACGCCCTCTTGCCCACGGCGAAGGTCTTCTGGTCCACACAGGATCCAACGGTCGTCACCGTCGACCAGCAGGGCCTCGTGAGCGCGGTGGCGGCGGGAACCGGGCAGATCGCGGCGTCGAGTGGAGGACAGTCGCGCACCATCGCGGTGACCGTGTCACAACGTCCCATCGCGCTGATCCGCATAAACCCTCCCGCGGGTAGCGTCGTGGCCGGCGGCACGCTGGCGCTGACCGGCGAGGCACTCGACGGCACGGGGACACTGCTGCCCAACCGTCCGCTCGAATGGACCACGAGCGCGCCAACCATTGCCACGGTCAGCAACGCCGGTGTCGTCACCGGAGTCGCCGTCGGCGAGGCGACGATTTCCGCGAGCGGCGAAGGAAAGGTTGGCTCCGCGGTCATCACGGTGCTCCCGAGTCCCGTCGTCAGCATCACCGTCCAGCCGAATGGCGGAAGTCTTCCCGCTGGCGGCACGATGGTGCTGACCGCTACGCCCCGTGATGGCGCGGGCCAGCCGCTCACCGGACGCTCGCTCGAATGGCGTTCCAGCAACGACGCCGTGGCGACCGTCTCCGCCTCGGGACTGCTGACGGCAATTTCTGCCGGCGTGGTGACGATCACGGTCTCCGCGCCTGGCGCAGGCCCCAACGGCACGACACCCACCGCGGTGATCACCGTGACGGTGCTGATCGAACCGGTGGTCAGCGCGCTGCTCGTGCCGTCGCCGGCGAGCCTCCAGGTGGGGCAGACGGTGACCTTGACCGTCAACCTCTTCGACAGCGGCGGTGAACCGCTCTCCCCCGTCGGCCGCTCGATCGCGTGGAGTTCGAGCGCTCCGGCAGTCGCCACGGTCAACTCGTCAGGCACCGTTAGCGCAGTCGCCGTCGGCTCGGCCACGGTCACGGCCACGATCACCACGCCCGGACAACCGGGCACTGTCCAGGCCATCGCCCAGATCAGCGTCAGCAACCAGCCGGTGGCCTCGGTCGTGATCACGCCCGCTACGAGCACGGTGCATGTCGGGTATTCGCAGCAATTCAGCGCCGTGGCCCGCGATGCCAATGGCAATCCGTTGCCCGGCCGGCCGATCCTGTGGACATCGGGCAACCAGGGCGTCGCCATCGTGGATGCGGGGAGCGGCGTGGTGGGCGGCGTGAGCCAGGGGACCGTGGCCATTCGCGCCACGTCGGAGGGCGTGCAGGGCGAGGCCAGCGTGACGGTCGATCTGGTCCGGGTGAGCGTTGTCTCCGTCCAGCCGGCGACAGCAACCCTGATGCCGGCGCAAACGGTACAGCTCATCGCGCTACCGCGCGATTCGGAAGGGAACGTCATCACCGGCACCGCGTTAGGCAACCGCCCCACGACGTGGGTCAGCAACAACACGGCGGCGGCCACCGTGGGCACGTCCGGACTCGTCACCGCCGTGGCCCAGGGGTCGACGAACGTCATTGCAACCATCGGCGGCACCGGCGGCCAATCCGTCATTACGGTGAACCCGCTGCCGAGCGCCAGCCAGCTGGCGATCGTCACCCAGCCATCGGCGTCGCCGCAGAACGACATCGCCTTCACGGCCCAGCCGGTCATCCAGCTCAAGGACGCGTCCGGAGCCAACGTAGCGACGGCCGGCATCGTCGTGCAGGCCGCCATTGCCAGCGGCGCCGGGGCGTTAGGCGGCACCCCGACGGCCACCACGAACGCGTCGGGCACGGCGACCTTCGGCGACCTGAAGATCACCGGCACGACAGGCGTCCGGACACTCACGTTCACGTCGGGCGCGCTTACGCCGGCAACATCGGCGAACGTGGACCTTCAGCCCGGAGCAGCCACCCAGTTGGCGCTGACGACGCCGCCTCCGTCCACCGCGAACAGCGGACAGGTTTTCTCGTCGTCTTCGGTCGTTCGATTGAGGGACGTGTCCGGGAACAATGTGCTGCAGGCCGGCGTCGTGGTGACTGCGGCCGTGTCCCCGAGTGCTGGTGTGACGTTGGCCGGCGGATCCGCGACGACGAACGGAACGGGCACGGCCACATTCGGCGCCCTCACACTCAACGGCCCGGCGGGCAATTACACGCTGACCTTCTCCAGCGGCTCCCTCACGCCAGTCGTTTCAGGCACCATCGCGCTCAGTGCAGGCAGTGGCAGCAGCCTTTCTCTCACGGTCCAGCCATCGCCGACGGTGCAGAGCGGCGTGGCATTCCCGGTTCAACCTGTGGTCCAACTGAGAGACGGGTCGGGCAATCCGGTTTCGCAGGCGGGCGTTGTGGTTTCCGGGGCGATCCTGTCCGGTGGAGGAACGCTGGGCGGCACCACCACGGCAACGACCAATGCATCGGGCGTTGCGACGTTCTCTGCGCTGGCCATCTCAGGCACCATCGGCGTCCGCACACTGCTGTTTGGCGCGACCGGCTACACGACCGTCGCGTCGAACAACGTCAACGTGACGGCGGGACCGGCGGCGGCACTCGTCATCTCGGTCCAGCCATCTTCGCCCATACAGAGCGGAACGGCCTTCGGGACGCAACCCTCTGTGCAGCTGCGTGACGCAAGCGGGAACGCCGTCACCCAGAGCGGCGTCGTGGTCACCGCCACCCCGAATGGCGCTGGCGCCTCCCTGACGGGCAGCCCTTCGGCGACAACGAACGCCGGAGGAACAGCAACCTTCACTGGACTCGGTCTCTCGGGAACGATCGGGACGTATACCCTTTCCTTCTCGTCAGGCAGCCTGACGGGCGCGACATCGAACTCGATCAGCCTCGTGGCGGGCGCCGCCGCTCAGCTCACGATCACCACCCAACCCGCCGGGGCGACGAGTGGGGCGGCGTTCACGACCCAGCCGCGGGTTCAGCTACGGGACGCGCAGAATAATCTCGTCAGCCAGAGTGGTATCACCGTCACCGCTTCAATTCAGACCGGCCCGGGCGGTGCAACGCCCGTCGGCAGCGTAACAGCCAGCACAAATGGTTCCGGTCTGGCGACATTCACCGGCCTGGGGATCAGTGGAACGGTGGGCACGTATACCATCGCGTTCAACGCGCCGTCGCTGACCGGTGTGACGTCGGGATCGATCGTTCTCAGCGCCGGGGCTGCGGCGCAGCTCTTCATCGTGACGCAGCCGGCGGGCGCATCGAGCGGCGCGGCCTTCACCACACAACCCGCCGTGCAGGTGCGTGACGCGCAGTCGAATCCGGTTCTCACATCAGGCACCACGATCACCGCGGCAGTCACCGGTGGCGGAGCCAGCCTCGTGGGATCCGCCACCGCCGTGACTGCCGGGTCAGGGACGGCGACATTCTCGGGGCTGGGCCTCAGCGGGACGGTTGGGAACTACACGCTCACCTTCTCCGCCACGGGCCTGCCTAACGTCGTCTCCGGCACGATTGCGCTCGCAGCCGGCGCCGCCGCGCAGCTCACGATGTCAACGCAGCCCCCGGCGAGTGTCGTGAGCGGAACCGCGTTCAGCACGGCTCCTGCGGTGCAAGTGCGTGACGGAGCAGGCAACCCGCTGACCACGAACGGGATCTCGGTATCCGTCGCGATTTCGGCCGGCGGAGCGACACTGACCGGAACGACGACTCAACTAAGCAGCAGCGGGATTGCGACGTTCACCGGACTTGGGGCATCGGGCACGCCGGGCAGCTACACGCTCTCCTTCAGCGCAGGCGGGCTCACCGGAGCGACATCGTCGTCCTTCAACGTTGCTGCCGGTACCCCCACTCAGCTCACAATCACTACGCAACCAGCCGGCGCTACCAGCGGCGCGGCGTTCACGACGCAGCCGCGGATCCAGGTTCGGGACGCACAGAACAACCCGGTCAGTACGGCAGGGATCAGCGTGACCGCCTCCATCGCCAGCGGTCCGGGTGGAGCAACCCTGCTCGGCGGATCGGCGACGACCAACGCGTCAGGGTTGGCGATCTTCTCCGGGCTCGGGCTCAGCGGAACAGTCGGCAATTACACGCTCTCGTTTGCCTCTTCGGGTTTGACCGGCGTCAATTCAGCCGCCATCGCGCTCGGTCCCGGCGCTCCGGCGCTGCTCACCATCGCGACGCAGCCGGCGGGCGCCTCGAGCGGCGCTGCGTTCACGACGCAACCCGCGGTGCAGGTGCGTGACGCGCAATCAAATCCGGTCACGACCGCTGGAATCAGCGTCACCGCCGCGGCCAATGGTGGCGCCGCATTGGTCGGTTCGGGAAGCGCTTCGACGAACAGCTCCGGCGTGGCCACGTTCTCGGGTCTCGGACTGAGCGGACTGGTTGGGAACTACACGGTGACCTTCTCGTCAGGCGGTACGCCCGGCGTCACCTCCGGCAGCATCGCGCTGGGCCCGGGCGCTGCGACGGCGCTGATCATGTCGACGCAACCGTCGGCCACCGTCGCCAGCGGGAGCGCCCTGGCTACGCCGCCGGCGGTGCAGCTTCGCGATGGCGCCGGCAACCTGGTGAGCCAGGCGGGCGTGAACGTGACGGTCGCGATCGGCCCTGGGGCGTCGCTCACCGGCTCGACAAGCGCCGCGACCAATGCATCGGGTATCGCGACCTTCACGGGACTCGGTATCTCCGGACTGGTCGGCAACTACACGCTCTCGTTCTCGTCAAGCGGTCTCACGGGAACGACGTCGTCCGCGATTTCGGTGACTCCGGGCCCCGCGACGCAGTTGGCAATGGTCACGCAACCGTCGGCGACATCGGTCAGTGGCAGCCCATTCGCCACGCAACCGGCCGTTCGGCTCCGCGACGCCGCCGGCAATTCGGTGAGTCAATCGGGGATTGATATCTCCGCCGCCGTGACGGGTGGTGGCGGTTCGCTTGTCGGTTCGCCCACAGCGACCACGATCGGATCCGGCATTGCGACGTACTCCGGCCTCGGGATCACGGGCACCGGCCCATTCACGATCACGTTCAGCTCCACCGGTCTCACGAATGTCGTTTCATCGACGATAACTGTGTCGGAGGCGGCAACCCAGCTCGCGATGTCCTCACAGCCGTCATCCAATGCGCAGAGTGGAGCAGTGTTTGCTGCACAGCCAGCAGTCCAGCTTCGCAGCGCCGGCGGCAATCCTGTGAATCAATCCGGCGTGACGATTACCGCTGAGGTCACGAGTGGCGGTGCGTCATTGGTTGGCACGGCGTCCGCACTGACGAATGCGTCGGGCATCGCGACGTTCTTAAACCTTGGCATCAGCGGGACGGTGGGTTCATACACGTTGACCTTCAAGTCGACGGGACTCACGGACGCCGTTTCAAGCGCCATCAGCCTTGCTGCCGGCGCGGCGGCAAAACTCCGAATCGATCAGCAACCTTCGGGGACTGCTACCAGTGGTTCGCCATTCGCGCTGCAGCCAGTCATCCAGTTGACCGACGCACAGAACAACGTGGTGACGACCACGGGGGTGAACGTGACTGCCACGCTGAACGGAGCAGGCGGCACACTCGACGGCGCTGCAACCGTTCCCACCAATGCGTCAGGCATCGCAGGCTATTCCGGCCTTGGTATCACTGGACCGGGGAGTTACACGATTACGTTCTCGGCTACCGGGCTTACTGGCGTCACGTCCGGCGGCATCACGGTCGGGCCATTCTTCGATAGTCAGGTGTCCTTCGATAGTCAGGTGTCGATTCACTCGCAGGGTGGAGGGCAGGCATTGGGACTGGCTAATCACCACGCGTCACGCGATTAGCAGCCTCAGCGGAACCCAATCCGTTGCCACGCATACTCTCGGACTGGCAACGTTCTCCAGCCTGACGAAAGACCAAACAGGGAATCATGCGCTGGGGTTTGCCGACAGCGGGCTAATGAGGGTCGTCTCGAATTCCTTTGCCGCAAGCAATTGATCACACTCAGTGAAACGCGACGCATCCGACTCCGCGCAGTACGCGCGTTCGTCGGTATTGCGGCGATCATGGCGAACAGCGATTCCGCGAGCGCCCAGCAGCTCGCCCCGAAGCGCGCGCTCGCGGCGGCGGCGCCCCAGGGGTGCGCCACGCTCTTCACGCCGCTCAGCACGCTCGGTGGACCTTCCACCGACGATACTGAAACGCGACAGCTGATGAGCGCCGGTCAGGAGGCGTCGCTCCAGGGCGAGCATACGACCGCCCGCGACGCATTTGCGCAGGCAGCCAGTCGCAGCCCGCACAACGCGTTGCTCGCGTACTATCTGGGACGCGAGCATGAGTTTCTCTCGTCGAGCACCGACGCGGTGAAGGAATACTGCCGCTACCTGCAGCTCTCACCGAACGCACGTGACGCGGATGAGGTCCGGGGCCGCATCGTCAGGTTGGTGCCGCGGTCCCAACTGGCGCTGGTGGACGAGGCGCGCGCCAACTTCAGTTCAGGCGTCGCGCTGCTGGAGCGCAGGCAATTCATTGCCGCCGATTCGATGTTCGGCTCCATCACGAAGCAGCTCCCCAACGAACCAGCGATCTACTACAACCGGGCGTTGACCCGCGCGGCGCGCGGTGAGCGCGCACTCGCAACCTCCGATTTTCAGAAGTACCTCGAACTCTCCGGGAATCCTCCGGACCGATCAGCGATCAACGCGGCGGTCGCGCGACTGCAGGATCGCGTCTTCGGATCAGGACAGGCCCTCGGATCCGGCCTTGCCCTCCCCGGATTGGGACAGATGTCCACCGGCCGACCGTTCCTCGGCGTCGCAATCCTCGGCGCGGTCACTGGCGCTGTGATCTGGGGAATGACCAAGGAACAGGGCTTTGAAGTGGCCACGTTCCAGGACCCGTTCGGGAATCCCTACATCGACTCGCTGCCGCGCACGACGAGGCCGAATTTCACCATCGCGGCCGCCACCGCCGGGTTGCTCTGGGCAGGCTCCGCGGTCGAGGCGATGTCGTACGCGCGTCGCACGCACGCGCGCGCCGAGTCGATCATCCAGGTGAGGGTGCCGGGCTCCGACGACGAGGCCGGGGTGTACGTGGCGTTTGGACGGAGCGTCGGCGCGGGCGTGCGGATTTCCTTCCGCTGACGCCAAACAGTAAGCAGTAAGCAGCCCAGTTATTCCTCGTAGGGCGTATGCCCGGGCTTGTGGCGGTCTTCCTCGTTGAACTCGTCGTACTCATCATCGAGGTCGATCAGGCTGTCGTCCAGCTCTGACTCGAATTCTTCGGCGTCTTCGTCGTCCTCGTCGTCTTCCTCGTCGAGGTCGTCGTCATCATCGAAGTCGTCGTCGTCGAACTCGAGGTCATCGTCGTCCTCGAAGTCGTCGTCATCGTCTTCGTCCCCATCATCAGCATCGGCATCTTCATCCTTTTCGTCGTCGTCCTTACCCGGCCCGAACATCATCCCCGGCATCTGGGGCCACGGCGTTTCCTGAAGCTCGGACGACTCGAGCTCGTCCCGTTTCACAAAAGTCTCCTTTGGGGTTGATCAGACGGTGGCGCGTTCGCGCTTCAACTCACGCGAGAGTTTCTTGCGGTCGTTGACGCTGAGCAGGCGCTTGCGGAGGCGGATCGAATGTGGAGTGACTTCGATGAGTTCGTCGTCCTCGATATACTCTAGCGCGCCTTCCAGCGTCAACTCCCGGGGAGGCTCCAACGTGATGTTCTCATCGCTGCCCTTGCTCCGCATGTTGGTCAGCTTCTTTTCCTTCGACGGGTTGACGTCCATGTCTCCGGGCCGGGAGTTCTCCCCGATAATCATACCCTCATAGACACTCGCACCCGGCGCGATGAATAGCGTCGAACGCTCCTGCAGGTTGAACAGGGCAAACGCGACCGCGACGCCGCCTTCCATGGACACCAGCGTCCCTCGAGTCCGTCCCTCGATCGGCCCTGCCCAGGGACCGTACTGGTAGAACCGGTGGTGCATGATGCCGGTGCCGCGTGTGTCCGTCAGGAACTCTCCCCGGTAACCGAACAGGCCGCGAGCAGGAATGGCGTAACGGAGGCGTACCATCCCGGAGCCGGGATTCTTCATGTCCAGCAGCGCGGCGCGTCTCCCGCCGAGCCGTTCGATGACCACGCCGAGATACGCCTCGGGCACGTCGATCATCAGCTCCTCGTAGGGTTCGAGCCGTTCGCCATTCGGCCCCTCACGCGTGATGACGCGCGGACGCGACACCTGGAACTCG
>CAZSNV010000212.1:0-8499 GCA_964608035.1 uncultured Gemmatimonadaceae bacterium
CATGTTGGGGATGAAGTGAACCGGCGGCTTCTCGGACTCACCGCCGCGGCAGGCGGTCAGCGTCGAGGTGAGCGCCAGCGCGATCAGCAGCGGGGCTCTCATGTGTTCTCCAGCTCTTCGATGGACGAGGCGCCCGTCGCGCTCAAGAGAGACTTCGTCTTCTCGAGATCGAACTCCGGATCCGACGCTTTCGCGATGCGCGCCCGCGCCTTCGACGAAGGGGCGCACTGGCGCCTCGAAGGCGCTACGTACGCGACCCTCTCGGACCGCGCGCTCCTCGGGCGGCCGATTACGCGAATGCTCGGGATAGAGTCAGGCGATTCGCCTCAGGATGTCCACGCGGCGGTGTCGGCGCTCACCCTGCGTTTCCTCGATCAGTACCTCAAGGAGCGGCGCGAGCAGACGCAGGTCGACCTGCCCGCGCACGTGCGCGTGCGCATCATCCCCCATCCGCCGCGGGCGAACTAGTGGAATGATGCCGAATTGGTGTTCATGACGAACACTGTTCATCGCCTTGTACGTGTCGCGACCAGTTGATGCGAACCGCGGGTTCGTCGAGTTCTGGAAATCGGATTCGCCGGAGCGGACGGATCAAACGGATCATGCACTAGATGTGCGGAGCCCTCGGGGAGATCAGGCGGTAGAACTTTGGCTCGGGGACGAAATGGAGCAGGAGGCCAATCGCACTTGGCGGCAAATCCGAGTATGGCCGATCCGCCGTATCCGTCCCTTCCGATAAATCCGAGTTCCTGACTTCGACGAATCTTGCTGAACGAGACTTTCGCATCGATATACTCAGGAGCTGAGATCCAGCACGAAGCAATGCTTCTGTCCGACCGTCCATTCATCGTCGGACACCTTGGCATAACGAGCGCGCTTCTCCGGATACCGGTTGATGTCTCCAAACCGGAAACCGCATTGCTGGAACAGGTTGTCGGAGAAGGACACGGCGAAGACCTCGGGATACGCGCGCCGGCGAGCGAGATCCACGGCGGCGCCGATGAGCGCGGTACCCATGCCCTTCCCCTGATGCTCGGGCTTCACGGCGAGCGACACCAGTTCGACCAGCGCCGGCGAATAGTCATCGAGGCACACGCTGCCGAGCACGTGTCCATGCTCATCGCGCACGACCCGGTAGTCGTCGATGTGGTTCGACACCCACGACTCGGCACGCGGGAGCGTCAGTCCCTGGGGAGCGAAAGTGTTGTTCAGCTCCGACAGCGCCGTGATGTCCGAGTCGTGAGCCGGTTCAATGCGCAACACGTCTAGGTCAGAGGTCAGAGGTCAGAGGTCAGAGCTCAGAGGTCAGAGCTCAGAGGTCAAAACAGCGCGCCGAAGCGCCGAGTCACAAGTCACGAGTCACTCTCTCGAGATTCTCACTGGCCTTTGACCAGCCACTCAGCGCCTCATCAAGCTCACGCCTCGACGCGTCGAGGTCTATCCCCAGCCGTTGCGCCTGCGCGATCCCGTCGGGCTTCGTATAGAGTGCAGGGTCCTCCAGTGCCGCCGTCAGTGTGGCCACTTTGCCCTCCACCTCCGCCACGCGCAGCTCGAGGCGACCCAGCTCTTCCTCGGCCTTCCTGAGCTGTCGCCGCTTGTCACCGCCCGCCGCCTTCTCGCGCGCGCCGCTCCGCGCCACCTTCTGTCGCTCGTGCACCCGACGCAGGGCCTCGTCTTCCGAAGCGCGGACCGACGCCGCATGCGCACGCTCGGCGCTCACGACCTCCCACTCGCCGAATCCACCGTTGAACTCCGTCACGTGGAGTTCGTGTAGCACCCAGACGCGCGTGGTCAATGCGCGCAGGAGTTCCCGATCATGGCTCACCAGGATCACCGTGCCCTGATAGCGCTCGACCGCATCTTCCAGCGCCTCGATGGATTCGACATCGAGGTGATTCGTGGGCTCGTCCAGCACCAGCAGGTTGTGTCGCGACAGCATGAGCATGGCCAGCGCCACGCGGGCACGCTCTCCGCCTGACAATGCTCCAGCCTTCCGCTGCACCTCGTCGCCAGAAAAACCGAACCGGCCAAGGTGCCCCTGAACCATTCGCCGCTCCCACTGTGGCCGCAGGTCGCCGATGGCGTCGTAGATCGTTTTGTCGAGCGGGACCTGTCCCATGTCCTGGCGATAGTACCCGGCATTGATGGATGAACCAAGCCGCAATTCACCATCGCTCAGCGGGTGATCGCCGAAGAGCGTCTTGAGCAGAGTCGTCTTCCCCGCCCCGTTAGGCCCGAGCAGGCCGAGCACATCCCCGCGATGGAGCGCGCCGGTGAATCCGGTGACGAGCGTCCGATCACCAACCATCACGCGCACGCTGCTCGCGCTGACGACGATGTCTCCGCCTCGTTCGCCCGAGTCGAATCGCAACGCCATCGAGTCCTCGTCCTGCACCGGCGGACTCAGTCTCGGGAGCCGCTCCAGTCGTTTTCTTCGTCCCTGCGCCTGTTTGGTGTTCTGGCCAGCGATGTTCCTGGCGATGTAGTCCGATTCCGCGGCGATCTTGCGCTTCTGCTGCTCGAACGCGCGCTGTAGTGCCAGCCGGCCTTCGGTCCGTTGCAGGACAAAATGTTGGTAGGAGCCGGTGTACGGGGTGGCAGAGTTGCCCTCGAAATGCAGGATGTGGTCGACCATCGCGCCGAGGAAAGCGCGGTCGTGACTGACGAGCAGCACGGTGCGATCGACGTTCTTCAGGTAGTCCTCGAGCCACTTGGTGGTGTCGAGATCGAGATGGTTGGTGGGTTCGTCGAGGAGCAACACGTCGGCGGTTCCGACGAGCTGGCGCGCCAATCCCAGTCGTCCGCGCTCACCGCCACTGAGCGCATCGACCGGCATTGTTCGCGCGCGTTGAGGATCGAAACCCAGACCGTGCAGGACCGCGTCGATGCGTGACGTGACGGCGTACCCACCCTCTCGCTCGAATCGCTCGAGATCACGACCATAGCGATCCAGCGCGGCGGGTGACGCATCGGTCCCGAGCGCCCCGGCCTGCTCAACCAGCGATAGCTCCAGCGCCAGCAGTTCACCCAGTTCGCCGGCGGCTGCTTCCCAGACGGTTTTCGCCTCACCGAAGTCGCGATGCTGCTCCAACAGGGAAACGCGCAGACTCGGCTGACGGGAGATCGACCCACGCGTTGGCGTCAGCGCGCCCGTCAGCAAACGGAACAGCGTGGTCTTGCCCGTTCCGTTGCGGCCCACGATGCCCCAACGCTCGCGCGCCGCCACGGTAAACGTGACATCGGAAAACAGCTTCAAAGCGCCGAAGTCGACTCCGACTCCGGAGAAAGCGATTTGAGTCAAGTGCGGGCAGCGGGCAACGGGCAGCGGGCAGCGGACGCCCTCGAAACCCGCGCGCTCCCGTCCCCCGTCACCCGTCTCCCGTCAGCAGTTATTGCCACCGTCGCCACTCGATCCAGGTGCAGTCCGGCTCCAGGAATCTCCACCACTCCATCGCCGGCTCGCCGATCGGTGCTCCCGGCGGAGCCGTCGGTGCCGAAAAGCGTGTCGCTACGAGATTCGCTGGACGCGTCAGGAACCGGTTGATGTCGGCCGAGATGAGGTTTGCCTGCGCTACCTCGCCCTCGTTCCCGTTGGATCCATTGGCCAGCGCCGTGGTCGCGGTGCGGCCCAACTCGAGTCCGCGCCGTTGCAGTTTGAGCGTGGCGATGGCCCGCACCTGCGACATGGGCGCCGAACCGGCCAGGTCCATCAACTCGTCGACGACCACCCGTTCCACCGCGCGCTTCACCTCTGCCTCGTACGGCGTGCGCGTCGTCGCGCCGAAGCTCGCGGTAAAGAGCGCTTCGATGACATCCTCGAGTCCGGGGAGTGTGGGATCGATGGCCTTCTGCTCGACGAGGCGAGCAGCGCGGTCACTGGTCAGCAACATTCCCACGACGTGATCGGCAGCGGTGACCGCGGGGGACACGGCGTCGAACATCAAACCCGTATATCGCGGGAACAACTCGCGCGTGCGTCCATACCCCGATGGACGCGGCGGAATCTTCTTCAACAATTCTGGTGGCAATGCCAGCGTGGCCGGTGAGATCGACGCCATCAATGCATTCAGCGCGGACCGTTGTTCTGACGCGGACGCCATACGCACCGGCTCGCGACCGTCACCGCGCATCGCATAGATGTAGTGCATTCCGCCGACGACATTGGTCGCCGCCTCAACCTGGTACCGATGATGCAGGTACAGGGGCACGAGCACCTCTTCGATCTGCGCCATCGGCATGCCGCGCTTGATCGCGTTCTCGCCGAATCGTGAAAGCGCCGCCCGCCTCACCGCCAGCATTCTGGTCAGCTCGGCGCCGGCGTCCGTGCCGTTGGACCACTGATTGACCCGGGCATGGGCGCCGATGTCCTGGTTGGTCAGGTAGCGGATGTCGCGGGTCCATGCCTGGTCGAGAATGCGCTGCAGTGCCTGCGGCTCGTTGGTGCCGTCCGGGAAATCCTGGTAGCCGTAGGCGATGGCGACCTTGTCCCACTCTCCGATCCCGTCGTCGTAGACCTGCGATGCGTCGATCGAACCGTCGGCCCGGAGGGTCACGAGCGGATGCGGGTAATCCAGGACACTGATGCGTCCCGAATCGCTGTCGTAATAGTTGTGGCCCAGGCCGAGGGTGTGGCCGACTTCATGCGCTGAGAGTTGCCGCATGCGCTGCAGCGCCCAGGCCCTGATCTCCGGAGTCGCTTCGTCGCCGTTGCGATACGGCTGCAGGAGTCCCTCGGCGATCATCCAGTCCTGGCGCACGCGCAGGGAGCCTAACGTCACGACCGCCTTCAGGATCTCGCCGGTGCGCGGATCGGTGACCGAGGCGCCGCTGCTCCAGCCTCGCGTCGAGCGGTGCACCCAGTTGATCACGTTGTACCGGATGTCCATCGAACTCACGCCTTCCGGGAGCAGCTCCACCCGGTATGCGTTGCGGTAACCCGCGGCCTCGAACGCCTGGTTCCACCAGCGTGCGCCGTCGAGGAGCGCTGAGCGCACCGGTTCGGGTGTGCCCGGGTCGAGGTAATAGATGATGGGCTTGACCGCTTCACTCACCGGGGCGCGCGGATTCACCTTCTCCAGCCGATGCCTCGCGATGAAGCGCTGAATCTGCGGCTGCTCGAGCGGCGCCGAGTAGTCACGCCACGTCTCGCCGAAGAAGCCGGAGCGCGGATCAAGCGCCCGGGGCTGATAGTTGTTGTCGGGCAGCTCGACAAACGAATTGTGCACTCGGACACTCGCCGCCTCCGCAGTGGCGGCCACGCTTCCCACGCCCTCGAAGAAGCCGCCGCCGCCACCGCCGCCTCCTCCACCCCCGCCGGCGCCAGGCTGCGAGATGAAGGTCAGTTCCGCCTCCATCTCGGTGTTCTTCGGGAAATTCATCGTCATCGGCATGTAGATCGCACTGCGCGTGTTGTCGAGGCGGTACGAGCCCGGCGTGAGGCGCGGCGCCATGTTGGTTGCGTCGCGCAACAGGAAATCGGACATGTCGACGAGCACCCGGCGCCCGCCATCGCTCTCAGCGGCAACCTGAAAACCCCAAAGCACCGAGCGCGCGAAAGCGTCGCGTACGGCGCGTACTTCCGCCGGATTGGTGCTCGACGACCGGAAATCGTAGTTCGGCATCACCATCATGACACGCGGACCGCTCCGCTCGAACGTCACGATGCGCGAGCCCTGCAACCCACCTCGATCGATCCCGATGTCGTTCGAGCCGAGCCCCGCGCCCAGTCCGACGACATGCAATACTTCGGTATTCAGTCGCGGGATTTCCATGAACAGTTGTCCACCGGCCGAATCCCAGTACAAGGGGAAGAAGCCATCCAGCTTCCGCATGGTTGCCGTGCGGTCCTCGATCGTGCGCAACGCTTGCGCGCCGCCACCGCGGCCCTGTTGTGCGGCCACCGGAGCGGCGATCAGGCCGATGAGTCCTGCCAACGGCAGGGCGCGACGAACGAAAACGGAGCTTCGGGCGGACATGGCAACCTCCCTGGGACGGCACGCGGATTCGCGAACGTGAGCGAGAGCCGAAAGTGAATCGGCGTGAGTCCGAATCGCAACGAAACGGGGTTCGGCGGTTGCCCCTTGCGTCCACGTCCAGCACAATTCTGCCGCCGTGATTCCACACGGGATGAATGCCACCGCAACCTTCAGCGAGTCGGAAATGCCCTGGACGCTGATCGCCGTACTTGCCGGCTCGTACGTGATGGGGTGTTTCCTATCGGCGTATTACGTCACGCTATGGCGAAGGGGCGTTGATATTCGTGCGTCGGGCAGCGGCAACGCCGGGGCCCGGAACATGGCTCGTGTATACGGCCTGTCCGACGCCGCGCTGACACTCGTCCTCGACGCCGCAAAAGGCGCGATCGCGGTTCTGGCCGGCCTGTACTTCGTCGGATCCTTATGGGCCGGGGTGGCCGCCTTACTGGCCACGATCGTCGGACACATCTGGCCCGCACAACTGTCATTTCATGGTGGAAAAGGCGCTGCAACGGGACTCGGCGGCATTCTCGTCATTGACCCGATGGCGACGTTGGTGTTGCTCGGCATCGGTGTCGTGCTGTTGCTAGTCACGCGAAACTTCTTCCGCAGTGGCCTGGTCGTGATTGCACTGGCCGAGCCGGTGCTGGCCGCCTTCGGACACGACCGCGCGACGCTCGTTCTGACCGCCGTGACGTCCCTGCTCTGCCTCGCCGCGAACCATCCGGTGATTGACGACCCTCGGCAACCGAAATCACCTGCACCTGGATGAGGGCGGGTGATAACTTGGACTCGCCGCTGCGGGTGATCTCTCTCTGGCCTTCAGCCTTCAGCCTTCAATGTCCCAGTAAGTCGAGGTTCCGTCATGACGGGAATTGCGTCCCACCCGAAGGTTTTTGTCGACACCGTTTGGACAGCGGACGGTTGGGCGCGTGAGCTCACGCTCGTGATCGGCGGAAGCCTCGTCATTGCGGCCGCCGCGCAGGTGCGGATCGTGCTGCCTTTCACGCCGGTTCCGGTCACCGGGCAGACCTTCGCGGTGCTGCTGATTGGCGCGTTGTTTGGAGCCAAGCGAGGCGCCGCAACCGCCATGACCTATCTCGCACTGGGCATCATGGGGCTTCCGGTCTTCTCCGCTGCGCCGCCCGGGCCGGCGGCACTCTTCGCCCCAACCGCCGGGTACCTGGCCGGCTTTGTCGCCGCCGCGTGGATTATGGGAACACTCAGTGAGCGCGGCTGGGATCGCAGGCCCTGGTCAACCGCGCTGGCCATGGGCATCGCCAGCTGCGTCATTTTCGCGTGCGGCGTGCTGTGGCTGGGGCGTTTCGTGGGATGGGCGAACGTGCTGCAGCAGGGGTTCCTCCCGTTCATCCCCGGGGACCTGGTGAAGATCGCGCTGGCGACTGCGCTGCTGCCGGCTGGGTGGAAGTTGATCGGAGCGCGGCCCCGATAGTCGGCGAGCCCGTCGTGTCAGGGCGCGCGATCGCGGGGCCCTTTCCCAACCAGGATCAGCAGGCGCTTCCATCCCAGCACCACTCCCGTCACGGCCATCACAGAGAGCATCAGGCTGCCTAACGTCATGACGAGCTGCCCGGGAACGCCGAGCAACGCACCGGTGTGGAGATCTTCGACGACCTGATAGGCGTCATCGCCGGCCGTCGGTGCGCGGTGCGGTCGCACCTCGATGACCGTGCCGCTGAACTGGTCGACGTAAATTGTCTCGCGCTCCTTGCCAATGGCGAACGCTCCGATTCCGCCGAGGGGAATGGTGAGCGAGACGATCGGTCCCGCCACGGCGCTGTCGGCGACACTGACCGCGCGTGAAAGCGCAACCGCTGTGCGGCCTGCACTGTCGCTCGAGAACGGAGGATTGAGCCAGGCTGCCGGCTGGGCGCCGGCCACCCGGTAGATCGGTGATGGCACAGAGATCAGCACGCCAGTGAGTGCCAGCGACAGCAATGGCACCAGGAACCAGATCCCCGTCGCGTTATGCAGGTCCCATGACACGCGGAAGAGCGAGCCACGCCAGGCTCGGAACTGCCAGTGCTTCTTGCGCCACCAGAGCCAGGCGCCGGTCAGCGCGAGGAACAGCGCTTCGGCGGTCGCGAAGGTCACGATAAGCCTGCCCTTCGGACCCAGCACGAGACTCGTGTGCAGCTGCCGCATCAGCGCGCTGAGATTGCCGAGACTGGCGAACCTCGCCGGTCGAACCCCCACGATGGCAGCGTCTCCGGGATTGACGAAGGCGAACGTGCGATCCTGCAGGCGAACGGACGATGCTTCGCCGGGCGGCCTGATCTCGACGTAGTCGACACGGCGCGGCGCAAATCGGGACTCGACCGCGGCGACGATGCCCGGCAGATCTGGTGAACCGTTGAACGGGCTCACCCGAGGAATCGGTTCCAGCCATCGGTGGAGCGGTCCCTGGAACGTGATGTACGCGCCAGTCACGCCGACCACAGCGAGGATCACCGCGCCGGTCAGTCCAAGCGCCAGGTGAATCCACATCAGGACACCGCGAAAA
>CAZSNV010000213.1:0-8472 GCA_964608035.1 uncultured Gemmatimonadaceae bacterium
ATCAAACCCGTCTTCGATGCTGCTGAAGTTACGGGACCACTGTGATGTTGGCGTTGGCCGGCGTCACCAGACCGTCGCCCACTGCGTTCACGCCAATCGCATAGATCGTCAGGTTGGTTGGTGCGCAACCGTACGTCGAGCCTGGCGTCCAGCTGAACGTCCAACGATGGCGACGCCCCATCGCTGAGCCGTCATCGAAGATTGCCTGCTGCGAACCCGTGCCGACCTGCACGAGCGCGCCGCCGAACAGCACGTAGAAGTCAACACGTGTGAACGGCGCGTTGTACGTGGCGGTCGGACCAAGGGCATCCGCCGTCAATACAATGCTGGTCGGCGTGGCCGGCGTCGGCGCACCGCAAACCGTTGTGTTGTTTGCCGAAATGTTGACGGCCGCGGCCGGAGCCGTGATCGCCCACGAATTCGTGCGGCATCCAACGGTCAGTGCTGCTGCACCTGGGCACTGCGCTGCAGCCGCCGAAGTGTAGGAGACACCGGTCGTGACCGACGCACCCGGGATCGCAGTGTTCGCGACCGCCGAGAAGTTGTAACCCTGGTCCACCACGACCCCGGCTAGGTTCACCGGCTTGAATGCACCACCCACCGCCAACACAGCGTTTGCGGTCACGTTCTCAACCTGACGCATGAACCCGTTCACGGTGATGCCCGCCGAGACGTTGGAATTCATGAGCGTTGCAGCGTTGAACGTGTTGATCTGGACATCCGGGAACACGATCGGTCCCGCCAGACCACCAGCATACGTCAGCAAGTACCTGGCGAACCACAGGTCCAGGTTATCCGACGCATTGGCGTTGAACACCACCGTACCACCGCTGAGCGGCACGTTGAACAGAGCCGTCGTCAAGGCAGGCGGTGTGTCATCATGAACCGCGACGCGCGGCGCAGCGACGGCAGTAAAGTTGCCGGCGGCGTCAAACGCCGTGGAGCCGTAGGTGTAGTAACCGTCGATCGTTTGTGTCGCGATCAACGTGCTCACCAGAGGCAGTGCGACCGCAAGACCAGCCGCGTTGGTGTTCAGGAGCGTGCCCTGGCTGCAAACCGTACCCGAGCTCGTGAGCACACCAATGACGCAGTCGCTCAACGCGTTCGGATGGGTGAGGAAGATCGTGCCATCCGCCTCGCGACGGATCACGTTGGCGCGAACCGGCGTACCGGCGAGCATGCCGGAGACACCGATCACACCAATGTCAGCCACCGTCACGATGAACTCGCAGTTCGGTGTGCAGGCACTCGGAAGGTTCAAGCCGATCGTCGTGCCGAAGTTCGCACCATTCTGCCGCGCGTTGGCGACAATCGATGTCGCGGCATAGTCGATCACCGGTTCGTCGATATCGACGCCAAACCTGATATGCGTGAAAGTGTGGTTAGGCGCTCCAGGGAAGGACGGAACCGGCGCCGCCAAGCAGGTAGTTCCAGCAGCCGGCAGTGCCGACTCGTTACCAAGCTGGTCGCGACCAGTGATCACCGAGCACATTGTCAAATTCGTGGCGGTCGGAGCAGGAAGCGTCGGTGCATCGGACGCCGTCGCTGCACGAGCCGCATCAACCAGACCGCCCGTAGCATCGGCGATCCGCATCCAACGCTGATACGCGGCGCCCGTGGTGCTACCACCACCAATACCGGCGTCCGCCGTACCGTTAATGACCCAGCTGTTGCTCGTGAGGCTGGTACCGTTGTGCGCACCAGTCAGAACAACTGCGTCGTTGATCCAGCCGTTCTGACGCCCGTTCGGGTTCGCCGCAAACTGCGGCACGCCCGGGGCACGGTTGTCGAGACGAACCGACGGCACCGAGTTCGGCGGGCAGAACTGACCCAGTGGGAACACGCCGCCAGGAATGCACGGTCCGGTGCCGGCAAAGATGTTGTTGCCAGCGTTGTCGACCGCGTTCAGGAACGGCGTTTCACCGGCGGGGAAAATGCCCGCGCATGCGACCGAGCCGAACTCGTAGTTGCTGACCGTATTGACGGTGGCGCCACCGCTGGGAACCGTCTGAGGGAACACGGCCGTGAACGGACCAGCTGTGCCGGTGAGCGGAGCATTCCGCGTTCCGGTACCGCTGGCGTCGCAGAAGCTACCAAAGAACACAAGGCCGCCTGCCGCTACGATGGACTGGCCTTCGTTGTAGATGACCGGGAGCGCGGTGACAGTAAGACCGCCGCGCCGATAGGCGAGGCCCGCCGCCGCACCGGCCGTGCCAGTCGCGCTGGCAGTGGTCCCGGTGAACGCGAGCGATGCGACCCAGGTGTTCACGTTCGCGAACGTCATGTCACGATTGGACGTTGCGGTGCTGGTTTGTCCAGCATTCGTCAACGTCGCCCTGGCGCTTATTGTGTGTACCTTGTTCGTCCAGAACGGCACGCCGGTGGTAGTGTTGAACGCAGACGTCTGGACGCTGAACAGGATCGTCTGAACCGCCTCGGCGATCGAATCGCCGTAGACCGCGGCCGCGCTGAGCGCCTGACTCTGGACCGCCGTGAAGGTCTGCGTACAGCCCGCGCAGACGACGCCGTCAATGAGCAGCTCGACCTTGCTCAGGATGAAATCGCCCGGATCGACATTAACGCTCACGTCGATTTGGCCGACCACAGCGAGGAAGTTCACCGGCGTAAGGGTGTTGCCTACGGTGACCTTCTCAATGGTGACTATCGCCGCCGTCGGCACGCGGACCGTGACCGAAGCCGCGCCAGAAACGGACGGAGCCGCCGTCGAGGTCGCGGTGATCGTCGCGGCACCCGGCGCAACCGCCGTGGCAATACCGGCCGCCGTGATCGTCACGACCGCCGCGTTGCTCGTGGACCACGTCACCGTGCGCGCGACGCCGGGATCGGCATCGACGTTGGCAACAAAGCCCTGCGTGCCACCCGGATTCATCGTCACTGCCTGCGGCGAGACCGTAAGGTTACGGACGGCCGGAGCCGTGACCGTGATCGTGACAGTCGCCTTCCGGTTGACGTCGGCCGTCGCAGTGGCCGTGATGCTGGCCGTACCCGCGGCAACCGCGGTGACCAGACCCGTGCCGTCGACTGTAGCGACATTGGCGGCGCTCGAAGCCCACGTTGCGGCTTCATTCGCCGTCAACTGAACCTTGGCTCCGACTGCCACCGCGGTGATCGGCGCGCCCGAAATCGTGAGCGTTGGCGTCGGCTGCGTGACGGAGACGTCGTCGCCGCAAGCGACGAGGCCCACGAGCCCGCCGACCGCGATCAACGATCGAAAGAGTTTCTGCATCCTTTCCCCCTTCTGGAGTGTGAAGTCCTGCACGTACTACGAGAAATGCGGCTTGCAACCTTCCTGGAGTTCACGGCATTTGCCGGCCAGGCACATCACCTGCTACCGACAGAAGTGCCGACAAAGGACGCAGTGCGGCCTCTGTCTCAATGACAAAAGACCCCACCACGAGTTGGGCCGTCACTTCTCACCGCCTGCACAGCCAAGCGGCCACTCTCCCTGCATTTCAGGCTTGTGATAATAGGAGCGTCCTGAAAGGGGGTCAAGCTGATGCCGGTTACTTAGGCCGTTCCCAATACTAGAGATAGCCCACTTTGGACCACCCGAGAAAGGCAACCGACCGTGCCTAACTAACCGTTCTTGCAATCCCAAATCCCCCGTTCCCGAAACCCGTTTCGGGGATGACGGTTTCCCACACACGTGGAGAACCTGAAATCTCCCCAAACCTCCCTGCCCGACCGTCTCGACGAATACCTGGTGCTGGGCGTCACTTGGGAGAACGGGAACGGCTGCGGGCGTGACGCCCCGATGCTGCTTACTTCTTACTTCTTGCTGCGGGCGCGTGCTTGTGCTGGTGCTGCCAAGCCCCTGCCCAGCCAGGAAGCAAGCAGTAAGCAGCAAGCAGCAAGCAGCCTCCTATTATTGTCCCCATGGCGGACCCCAAGGTCTACGACCGTTCGACCGACATCGAGGCTCCCCCCCCAAGGGACTTCGCCCAGGAGCTGAACCCGGAGCAGCTTGCAGCAACCACTTTTGGTAAGGGCCCGCTCCTCATCGTTGCCGGCGCTGGAACAGGAAAGACGCGGACTCTTGTCTACCGGGTAGCCCACCTCATTCATACCGGCGTCGCGCCGGAGCGGATTCTGTTGCTCACCTTCACGAGGCGAGCCGCTCAGGAAATGCTGGCCCGGGCCGTCCAATTGGTGGGAGGAATGAGCCGGCAGGTCCATGGCGGCACATTCCACGGGACAGCTCACCGGTTACTTCGCCGATTTGGTCCCGCCGCCGGTCTCTCAGGGGACTTCACCATCATGGATCAGGGCGACGCCGCCGACCTGATTCAGCTCTCCCGGGCCCAGCTTGGGCTTGCCGACGCCAAGCGCCGGTTCCCGCGGAAAGAGACGCTTCACTACGTCTACTCGCGCCACGTGAACACCGAGATCCCTGTCTCGGAAATACTGGCGGAGGAGTTCCCCAGGTTCGTGGAATTCGAGGCCGACTTCGGGCGGATCTATGCCGACTTCACCCAACGGAAGTCGGATCGCAACCTGGTCGACTACGACGACCTGCTGGTCTTCTGGTGTCTCCTCCTCGAGCACCCGAACCTGGGTGCAAGGGTCGCGGCACTGTACGACCACGTGCTCGTTGATGAGTACCAGGACACCAACGTCCTGCAGGCCCGGATCCTGAAGTCGCTGTGCAGCCAGCACCGCAACATCACGGTCGTCGGCGACGACGCGCAAAGCATCTATTCGTTCCGAGGAGCGAGCTTCCGGAACATCCTGGAGTTTCCAGCGGAGTTCACTGGAACGACAATGATCGCCCTGGAGCAGAACTACCGCTCCACGCAGCCGATTCTCGATACCAGCAACACCCTGATTTCCCGAGCGACAGAGCGCTTCACAAAAAACCTCTGGACGCATCGGGATGGCGGCGAAGCTCCCTGGCTCGTCACGACCAACGACGAGCAGCAGCAAACGCGGTTCGTCGTGGAGCGGATCCTCGAACTTCACGAGGAGGGAATTCCGCTGTCGGAAATGGCGGTCCTGTTCCGCGCCGCCTACATGTCGGCCGACCTCGAAATCGAACTGACGAACCGGAAGATCCCGTTCGAGAAATGGGGTGGCCTCAAGTTCCTCGAGGCTGCGCACGTGAAGGATGTGCTGGCATTCCTCAGGGTGATCGAGAACCCGCGCGACGAGGTAAGCTGGTTTCGGCTTCTGCAGCTGCTGCCCGGCATCGGCGAGGCGACGGCGAGGTCCGTTATCGGTTCAATGGCCGAAAGCGCCTGGGCCATGGAGTCGTTCGAACGCTTCCTCGTGCCTCCCCGCGCTCGTCAGGCACACGCCCGGTTGGCGGAGTTGCTCACCCAGCTGAGGCTGCGGCCGTCAGGCGGGAACGAGGTTGCCGCGGACATCACCCGCGTTCGCGTGCTTTATGACGACATCCTCCGCGAACGGTACGATCGTGTCGAACCCAGGCTGTCGGATCTCGACCAACTCCAGGTCATTGCGGGCGGCTATCCCGACCGGAGTTCGTTCCTGGCCGCGATTGCGCTGGAACCGCCACAAGGCACGCAGGACCTTGCCACTGGCTCACCCGACGAAGAGGACGACGCTCTCATTCTCAGCACGGTGCACAGCGCCAAGGGCAAGGAATGGGATGCGGTGTTCGTCATCTGGGCGGTCGACGGCTGGTTCCCCATGGCCCGTGCCCTCGGCGACGACGATGAGCTCGAGGAAGAGCGCAGGTTGCTCTATGTCGCAATGACGCGGGCGCGGGATCACCTCGCGGTGACCTATCCACTGAACGCGTATTCGACACGCCGCGGCGCCGACTACACGATCGATCAACTGTCGAGATTCATCGATCCTGGGGTGCGCGAGACGATGCTGCGGGTTGTTCCAAAGTTTGACTCGCCTGTCGCACCATCAACGGAGGCTCCCGCGGCCCTGGATCTCCGTGAGCTGATGAAGAAGCGGTTTGGAGCTACTTAGGCTGAAGGCCAGAGGCCAGAGGCCAGACGAACTGCCGAGTCACGAGTCACGAGTTACGAGTTACGATTCACAATTCACGATTCACGATTCACGATTCACGATTCACGATTCACCTGTTACGCAGTTGCCCCTCAAGCGCTTCGAACGGCTTATCCGCGCCATTCACGGCGGTCCTGATCGCGCCGATAGATCGACGGACATTGCGATCGTTCCTGACCCAGACCGAGTCGAACAGATCAAGACGCTGCGCGTACACTCGCCTGGCCACTAGCGCCGCGTTGTCGAGTTGGATCGTGGCCAGGCGCGCCACGTTGACCCCGTGTAACTGCGGGCCAACGCTATCAACGAGCAAACGACGAGCGCGCGCATAGACAGCATCCCGCGCCACGACCCGCGCCGAGCTGTCTGCGGGCCAGGCGGCGTACGCCGAATCGATGGCTCGTGCTGTCGCCTCCCAGAAGGAGCCGAGGACCTGGTCATTCGACCAGTCTTGCGCCACGTCCTCGGCAAGCGACGCCAGGCCCCGTGACCTGAAGAACGTTTCTGCCCCACGTGCCCCTATGAAGCTCGCAAACGATTCGCTGAACTCGGCGTTCCCGGCGACGAACAACGTGTTGTGCGACAGCTCATGGATCACGGTATTGACCAGTGAGGCCGAGTCCGCCCGAACGGTCGTGGAAAGCAAGGGGTCGTTGAACCAGCCTAACGTGCTGAATGCCGACGCCGGCCGCAGGTAGGTGTCGAATCCCCGCGCCGCGAAGTCGTCGCGCATTCGAAGCGCATCGGCCGTCCTGAAAAAACCCTTGTACGGCAGCCGGCCGACGATCGGGAACCACCACCGGTAGGCCTCGAGGCGGTCTCGATAGGCAGCCGACAGCACGAGTACCAGGGTGTCCCGATCGAGCTGCGCGAAAGTCGTGAAGCTCTCTCCGGCCGTCAGGACCAGGGAATCCACCGCGAATTGCCGCGCCTCGAGCACCAGACGTAGCCGGTCGCGAAGGGCCGGGCTGATGCTGGAATCCGTGATGACTTCCTCGATCGGTTGTCGCCGGGCCAGGATCTTCGCCTCCTCCCAGCCTGCTCGGAGGATGTAGCGCCCAAAGGGTGTGGCTACGATCGCGGCCATCACGATCCCGAGCCCAACGAAGACCCACTTGAGAACGCGCCGAACGGGAAAGCTCCGCATGACTCAACCGATTTGATGACAATGGCTTAACAAAAGCAAGGTTTGCGGGCTACCCAGTGCCGCGCTAGCTTCGTGTCCGATGAGTTTCGTTCATTTGCATTGCCACAGCGAGTACTCCCTTCTGGACGGTGCGAACCGCATCGATGACCTGATCGCACGCGCCCTGGAACTGGAACAGCCTGCGCTGGCGCTGACCGATCACGGCAATCTTCACGCGGCGTGGGAGTTCCAGGATAAGGCCCGCAAGGCTGGCCTGAGACCGATCATCGGTATGGAGGCGTACGTCGCCCCTGGCGACCGGCGCCAACGCGGCCGGACGGCGGGTGGGCCCGATGGAAAGCCCTACTTCCATCTAGTTCTCCTGGCTTCAAATCACACGGGCTACAAGAACCTCATCAAGCTCTCGTCGCTCGGATACACGGAAGGCTTCTATTCGAGGCCGAGAATCGATCGAGAGCTGCTCGAACAGTACGGGGAAGGACTGATCGTTTCTTCGGCCTGCATGGCCGGCGAACTGGCGACCCACCTGCTGGCCGACCGTCCCGACGCCGCCCGCGAAGCTGCCACCTGGTACGCCGAGCGGTTTCCGGGCCGCTACTTCCTCGAGGTTCAGGCGCACCGGAGCGAAGGGCAGGAGAAGGTGAACGAGCGCATTTTCGCGCTCTCCGACGAACTGGGACTGCCGGTCATTGCTACCAATGACTCGCACTTCCTGAAGGCGGAAAACCACGACGCGCACGACGTCCTGCTCTGCATCGGGCTCGGGAAGGATCGCGAAGACCGCGACCGCATGCGCTACGACCGCGGCCTGTACTTCAAGAGCCATCTCGAGATCGCCGAAAGCTTCCCCGGTCGGCCCGACGTGCTGGAACGGACGCTCGCCATCGCGGATCGCTGCGATCTGACGCTTTCGAAACAGGTGTCGGTGCCCTCATTCCCGCTGCCGCCAGGGGCAACGAGCGAGAACGAGTTGCTGGTGTCGCTGTCGATGGACGGCGCGAAGACCCGGTACGGGGATCCCCTGCCCGCCCCAGTTCAGGAGCGCCTCGACTACGAGCTCGACGTCATCACGAAAACGGCGTATGCCGGCTACCTGCTCATCGTAGCCGATTTCATCCGCGCCGCGCGTGAGCGCGGCATCCCCGTTGGTCCGGGCCGCGGTTCGGCCGCCGGATCGCTGGTCGCGTACGCCATCGGCATCACCGACGTCGATCCCCTCGTCTACGACCTGCTGTTCGAGCGATTCCTGAACCCCGAACGCGTGTCGATGCCCGACATCGACGTGGACTTCTGCTTCGAGCGGCGGGGCGAAGTGATCGACT
>CAZSNV010000214.1:0-8452 GCA_964608035.1 uncultured Gemmatimonadaceae bacterium
CGCGACATCAAGCCGGACAACATCCTGCTCGAGGCGGGTGACGGAAGGGTGCTGGTGACGGACTTCGGCATCGCCCGCGCCGTGACCGAAGGGGGTGACTCCCGCCTTACCGCGACCGGCATGGCCATCGGCACGCCGGCGTACATGTCGCCCGAGCAGTCGACGGGGGATCGCCAGATCGACGGGCGTAGCGACCTGTATTCGTTAGGCGTCGTCGGCTACCAGATGCTGACGGGAGACCCGCCGTTCGAGGCGTCCAGCACGCCGGCGATGCTGGTGAAGCACCTTTCTGAACGCCCGGATCCCATCATCTCGCGCCGGCGCGGGGTGCCGCCGGACCTCGAACGCGCGGTGATGTTGTGCCTGGAGAAGGACCCCGACCTGCGGTTTCCAAGCGCCGCCGCGTTGTGCGCCGCGCTCGAATCCGGGAACGTGCCCGCGCTGCCAGACGCGCCACCGCCGCCGGTGCGGGCGCTACGCAGCACTCGCGTAGCGGCGCCGCCGGTGATGGACGACGACTGGTCCGCGCCGTCCGTGTCGCGGGAGGAGCAGGCTCGCTGGTACGATCCGCGCGTGGTCGGGTTTCGCAAGAAACTCGGCCCGTACGTGATCGTGAATTCGGTGATCATCGTCTCGTCGATCCTGTTCGGCATCAACCTGGTGTTCATCACCGCGATCTGGAGCGTGGTGATGGCATTCAAGTACGCCAAGCTGTGGAGCGAAGACTTCGACTGGCACGACGTGCTGCGCGAGCCGCGCGACCGCATGTTCTTCGACGTCGTCGCCGAATGGTTCGACAACGTCCGAGCGCTGTGGGACAAGAACAAGGCGGCCGAAGTACGCGCGCGCGGCGTCGCCAAGCGCACGGGCAGCAGCAACACCTACGGCGCAATTCAGGCCGCGTCAGGCAGGCCGGGTCGTCTGGCCGCGCCGGAAGCAGCGCGGCGGTCGGGCATGCAGAGCCCATCCGTCCGACAGGCGGCAAACCACCGCGACGATATCCTGCGTTGGGTTGCGACGTTGTCGAAGCGTGACAAGTCGATCGCCTCCGAGGTCACCCCGACCGCTCACGCCCTCTACGACAACATCGTCGCGCTGGCGAGCACGGTGGCCACGCTCGATCGCGAAGTGTCGCCCGGCGCGGCGGCCGAAGTCGAAGCCGAAATCAGCGCGCTCGAGGCCCAGGCCAATCCGTTTGACGAGCGGGCCAGTGAGGAACGCGTGCGGCGTCTGGCGCACCTGAAGCGGCAGCGGATGGCGGTCGCCGATCTCGAGAAACGTCGCGGGCGTTCCCGTGAGCGATTGGAGAGCTGCCTGCTGGCGCTGGAGAATCTCCGGCTGGACGTGATCAAGCTGAAAGCGGGAAGCCAGACACTCCAGCAGGTGACGCTGGTCGCGGAGCGCGCCCGGGAGCTCGCCAGCGAGGTCGACAACGCGATGTACGTCGCGGACGAGATGGCGAAACTGAAGGGCGGATACCGGGAATCGGGGACTGGGCGTCGCTGACGCCTGCCAAACCCGATGAGCGACACACTTCGCGACCGGGCCATCACCGCGTTCGGTGAGGGCTATGAAATCGACGCCGAGATCGGTCGGGGCGGGATGGGCGTCGTGTATCGGTGCAAAGACGTCAAGCTTCGGCGCTTCGTCGCCATCAAGGTCCTGCCTCCGGACCTTGCCTTTCGCGATGAAGTCCGCACGCGCTTCCTTCGCGAAGCCGAGACGGCCGCCCAGCTGAATCATCCGAATATCGTCCCGATTTTTTCGGTGGATGAGCGCGAGGGGCTGGTGTGGTTCGTCATGGGCCTCGTGGATGGCGAAAGCCTTGGCGCCCGCCTCATTCGCGAGCCGCGGCCGCCGTTCGCCGAGGTCAAGCGCATCCTGCGCGATGTGGCCGATGCGCTCGCCTACGCACACTCCCGCGGCATCATCCACCGCGACATCAAGCCCGATAACATCCTGCTCGACCGGTTGACCAGCAGGCCGATCGTGACCGACTTCGGGATCGCCCGCGCCATCGAAACCGATTCGCGCCTGACGGTGACCGGCACGGCGGTCGGGACGCCCGCCTACATGTCGCCGGAGCAGGCGATGGGCGAAGGCGATATCGATGGCCGAAGTGATCTCTATTCGCTCGCGGTCGTAGGCTACCAGATGCTCGCCGGCGAGCTGCCGTTCAAGGCGTCGAACACGCCGGCCATGCTGATGAAGCACCTCAGCGATCCGCTGCGCCCGCTGAACTCAGTCCAGCCGGGGATCCCGCGCTCATTGGCGGCGCTGATCGAGCGGACGCTGGCGAAGAAGCCACACCAACGGTGGCGTGACGCTGCGGAATTCCGCGATGCGCTCGAGTCCGTGTCGTTGAGCGGGGCGCCGGAAACGGCGGCGCCGGAGGTGCACGCGTCGGCAGCGTGGATGCGTCCCGCCGTTCCATCATCGCTCCTGCCTCCTCGTGCGCCGCGGGCGCATGAGGATCCACCGCTGCGGCTTCCCCGGCTTACCACGCCGTCGGCGCCGAACTACCGGGATTATGCCGGATCGTCGCGCCGGACGCCGCGGCGCTCGGAGGAAGGACACGGTGATCGCCCGCCGGTGCCTGCATTCATGCCGGACTCGTGGCAGAATGCGCGCCGGGAATGGGGCCGGCCGGAGGAGCGCGGCGGCAAGCGGTCGCGCGAAAGCAGGATCCGGGATTTCCGGCAGCATCTCGCCCGGACGGGGGTGATGGTGGCGACGCTGGGCGCGGTCAACCTGATGTTTTCGCCGGGCTTTCTCTGGTTCCTGTTCCCGACGGCGTTCATGTCGTTAGGCATGCTGAGGCGCGCGGGCTCGCTCTGGGCTGACGGCATCAGGATGCAGGATGTGCTGGGCTCGAAGGCGTCGGCGCAGATGGCCCGGGGGGAGGTACCCGAACCGCCAGGCTCGTCGCGCCCGCAGTCTGCCCAGGAACTCGCCCGGCAGCTTGCGCCGGCCGACGTCCTCGCCGGGCCGTACGGCGACAGCGTCCGTCGCGCCGCGTCCGATCGCGCGGCCGCGCGAGAGGCACTGGCGAAGCTCGCACCGCCGGACCGCGAGATGATCCCGGATGTTTCCCCCACACTCGATGCGCTGGCGGAGCGTGTGTCGTCACTGGCGCAGGCGCTGCACGGCCTCGACCGCGCAGCGCCAAGCGATGCCGTCGCGTCCGTCGAGTCGGCTCTCGCCGAAGCGAGGACGCGGCCCGAGTCGGCGGAGCGGGACCGGCGCGTCGAGATGCTCGAGCGGCAGCGGGACACGATTGCCGACCTGGGGAAACGTCGTGAAAGCCTGCGGGAGCAACTGGAAAACGCCACGCTGCTCCTGCAAAGCATGCGGCTCGACCTGCTGGCGCTCGGATCGGCCGGCGTTCAGTCAGTCATCAACGACTCGACCAGCGCCACCCAGGAGGCGCGGGCGTTGTCGCGCGACCTGCGGATCGCGCTGGACGCCGCGAAACAGATCCGGACAGGCGCCTAACGCGGGACCCGGGCAGGGAGCCAGCGTTCGCCGCCGACGCCCCAGCCGACGACCGCGCCGCCTAACGCCCCGACGACCAGTCCGACGGGAACGCCCCGGATGAAGTCCTTGGCGTCCGGGTTTACTTCCGGCATGGACCCCAGGCCGAATATGAGACCGCCGACCAACGCGCCAACGACCGCGCCGCGCAGCGTTGCCCCACGCACGGTCCGACCGCCGCTGACCTCGAGTGCCTCGATGGTCGAGAGCCTGATCGTGACCCGCCTGAACTGGTCGACGAGTATCGGACCCGATTCTATTCCGAGCACGCTGCGCACTTCACCGGTGTCCAGCACCATCACCGATGCATCGATGGATTTGATTCGACCGACATAGCGATCCGTGCGAAGCTCTGGCGCGAAGACCCTGACCCGCGATCCGACTTCCGGTCCCCGTCCCGAATCGGCCGCTTGGGCGTCGAGTCTCGTGACGAACACGAGCGACGCCGCGAGGGCCATCCATTGTATCGGTGAATGAAGCACTTCCAGCCTCCGCCGAACGCTGCTGTCACGATCGGAGCAGGCGCGCGACGACATCGGCGATCCTCTCCGGCGACTCCTCCTGAGAAAAGTGGCGAACGTCCCTGATGATGTCGAGCGTAGCCGCTGGCAGCGCTTCGCGAACGCGGTCCAGAGCGACGCGCAGCACGGCGGGTCGTCATCACCGCGACAATCGCAACCCGCTGCTCGAGCGAAGCGAGGAGCAGTGCAGCGCCGCCGGCTCCTGATCGCTGCGCCGCGAGCGCCGTTGCAATGGACGCGCCGACATGGTGCCCGACCAGGCAAGCCCGAGCGATGCCGAGGGTGTCCATCAAACCGATCATCCGTGTGGACGTGGCCTTCGATCGAGAAGTCAGCTCGCTCGCCGACGTCTGAGCGCCTGAAGCCAAGAGCGAAGGACGAAGAACGGAGGGCGAAGGGTGATGCGAGAAAACGTCCCGCCCCGAAATTGCTCACTCTTCGCTCTTCGCTCTTCGCTCCTCACTAACATCGCATGCTGTTGCTGCTACAAGACTTACTAGTGCGCTCTAGCGGAGTTGTTCAAAACAGCTAGGTTAGCGCCCAATAACGCGAGTTTTCGGGTGGCTGTCGCATAGCGTTATCTGACATACACTTAGGTGATAAGCTCAGTGACCATCTCGTTCTCGCCTGAACAGCTTCCAGACGGACAAGGTGGCTCAACTCAGTCGGACGCGGTTCAATTCCCGCTGGGCTGGATTCTTCGAAATGCGCCAGCACCGATACAGTATAGAGCCATTATTGAGGTGGCTGGACTCTCGCTGGACCGTGAAGGCTATAGAAGTCTTCCGCTGGCGTATCCACCGGCACTGCTCTTCGCCCTGACGCAGGGAGGTGACGGGACCTGGGGAGACTCGATTCTGGCCGTGCCGGAGGACAGCGGACCGCGAGCCAAAGTCGGCACCGTCCCGACGTTTCGCCGCTTGCTCGAGTACGGATGGGATAAAGACTCGCCCCCGCTCATTCGGGCGCGTCGAGTCCTCTTCCGTCTGCTCGCCGAAGACAACGACGCCGATCAGTTGTACGAGTTCCGCGCCGAGTGCGGCAACGATCCCGACCTGATTCACCGGTCAAGGGTCATTCTCCGCGAGGCGGCGGCTTCGGCTCTGGCCCACGCTGGGTACGAGGGTGACCCGCGACTTCGCGGAGCAGCCCGCCGTATTCTGGCGCGAGTCGATGCATTCCTCACTTCGCCGCTGGCGGAAAAACCCTGGGTGCGGGTTGGAAATCGGCAGGTTCTCGCGGCGGAGGCGAGCCCGCCTTCCATGCATCTCCTGGCGATGGTGGCGCACATGCCGTTGTTCCGGAGTGAGAATCACTCACAGGTGAACCGGCTTCTCGCGCACCTGGCCCAACCGTTGCCACGTCAGGAGGCGTTTCAGCAGGTCGGCAAGCACATCGTCGCTCAACCACATCTTGTCCTTGGCGACCCTCTCTCGAACCGCAACGTCGCCGACGCTGACGTTCCGTTCGCGCTCACGTGGCTCGAGTTGATGGCGCGGCTCCAGTTCCTGCGACGCAATGAGGGGTGGTTGAGCCTGTTCGACCGCTTCCTGGATGACCGCGATCGCGACTACGTCTGGCATCCGCATCGCGGGACGTTGAAACCGCGAAGCACCAATCCTGTCGTGTGGGCGCACTTTCCGCTGGACGAAGGCGCGGAAGGAGAAGATCGCTGGAGCGACGTCACGTTCCGGCTTGGCCTCATTGCGAGACTGCTTGGACGGACTATCGAGGCGGTTTAGGACCCAAGGGCCCAAAAAGCGCAAAGCCCAAAAAGCGCGAAGCCCAAAAAGCGCAAAGCCCAA
Organism: uncultured Gemmatimonadaceae bacterium; assembly: GCA_964608035.1. Taxonomy (GTDB): domain Bacteria; phylum Gemmatimonadota; class Gemmatimonadetes; order Gemmatimonadales; family Gemmatimonadaceae; genus JABWBJ01. The sequence continues at coordinate 5,861 of CAZSNV010000214.1, forward strand.
AGAGCGCAGAGCCAAGAGGGCGCAAAGCCCAAGAGCGCGGCCCAAAGAGCAGAGGGCTGCCGGTAGATTCCGCGTGTGGCGAGCGACCCTCCTGGCGCGCATAACGAGGCATACCCGGCGGACGACCTGGACGCGGTCGCGCGCGTGGTCCACGTCGGTGGCGAACGCGTGCGCATCGTGGAGTCGGGTCCGCAGGACGGATTCCCCATTGTGCTGCTGCATGGATGGGGAGCGTCGGCATACAACTTCCGCGGCGTACTCTCGGCGCTGGGTCGTGCGGGTTTTCACGCGATCGCGCCGGACCTCAGGGGACATGGCTGGAGCGAGACGCGCTTCGCGCCGGGGGCGTGGTCGGCGGCGGCGATGGCACAATGGGTGCAGCAGATCCTCGACGCGGTTGGCGTCAGGCGGTGCGTGCTCGTTGGACAGTCGATTGGCGGAGCGATCGCCCTGGACGCGGCAGCTCTGCTGGGAGACCGAGTCGGGGCGCTCGTGCTGCTGGCGCCGATCGGTTTCACGAAGGTGCGTCGTGTTCACCTTGCCCGTCGCATGCGGTGGTGGCATCCGGCATCGACCCCACGGTGGATTGTTTCCACGATTCTGCGAAGGATCTACGGATCACGCGGGCAATGGACTCAGCGAGACCTCGAGGAGTACTGGATTCCTCTGCGGCGCAGGGACGTGGTGGAGGCGATCCTGCAGTCGGTGCGCGAGTTCGACTTCACGCCGCGGAACCCGGTATCACTGCAACTCGGCGACTGTCGAGTGGTTATCCGATTCGGCGAGCGCGACCGGCTGATTCCGCATCGCGCGGCCGTGCTTCATGCCCGTCGGTTTCAGGGCGCTGACATTGCTGTGCTGCCGGACGTTGGGCACGTCCCCGCGGAGGAGGTGCCTGACGAGATGGCGGCGCTGATTCAGCGGGTCGCACTTGAGGTCAGAGACTAGAGGTCAGAGCTCAGAGCTCAGAGCTCAGAGCTCAGAGCTCAGAGGCCACCACCCCTCTGAGCTCTGACCTCTGAGCTCTGACCTCAGCCTAACGCGCTATCTTCGACACCTCGAGCACCGTCGCTGTGCCAAGCCCGAGTTGCTCGATCGGCGTTTTCACTTTTGCCAGGTCACCAACTACCACGACGTGAGCGCGGTCGGGCGTGAGATACTGGCGTGCCACGCGCTGCACATCGGCGGCCGTCACCGCGCGCACGCTAGCGGCCAGTCGCGGTAGCTCGTCGAGTGTCAGGCCGAATGTGGCGAGCTGCGCCAGCTGACCCGCGACCTGCGACGTGGACTCGAGCGTTCCCGGTATTCCCAGCTCGACAAACGCCTTGGCCCGATTGAGCTCTTCCTCCGGCACCGCGACATCGCGAACGCCGCGCAGTTCCTTGAAGATCTCCACCAGCGAACTGTCGGTCACGTTGGTGCGAACTGACGAGGAAGCGATGAACGGACCGGGGACGACACGGAACGAAAAGCCCGAGCTGGCTCCGTAGCTGTAGCCCTTCGTTTCACGGAGGTTCATGTTCAGCCGCGATGTGAAGGAGCCGCCGAGGAGAGTATTCATCACCGCCAGGGCGGCGTAGTCTGGCGATGTGCGCTCGACGCCGGGCCACCCGATCATGATCACGCTCTGCGCCGCTTCGGGCTTGTCGACAAGCCATACGCGCGTCGTGGCCGTGGGCGTACTTGCGGCTGGCGCGGCGGGAAGGGGAAGGGCGGTTCCTGACGCGAGCCATGCCCCAAAGTGCCGCTCGACGAGAGGGCGAACCTGCGCCTCGGTGACATCGCCAACGATGAAGAGGCTCGCGCGATCCGGCCGCATCGACCCTTCGTAGAACCGTCGCGCGAGCGCGGAGTCATACGTTGCAACCGTGGCGCTGTCGCCGATTGCGCTGCGCGCGTAGGGATGCGTCGCCGGGTAAACCGCCTGGTTGAAGGCGAGGCCAGCCAGTGTATTCGGCTGGTCTCGCGCCTGCAGCAGTGCCGTCAAACGAAGGTCGCGTTGACGCCGGACTTCCTCGGCCGGGAAGGTCGGGCGTAGCACCACGTCGCTCATGAGGGCCAGCGCGGCGGGCAGTGTGCGCAGCGGCACCTTGAGCCCCACGGTGATCCGGTCCCAGTCGGCGGTCGCTGACAGGTTGGCGCCGAGGTATGCGAGTTCGCTCTGCAACGCGAGCGCGTCACGCGTTCCCGCGCCTTCGTCGAGCATGCCGGCCATGAAGGTGGCGATGCCCGGGACCTGCGCATCGAGGCGGGATCCCCCGGTCACGGTCAGCGTCACCTGCACCAGGGGCAGTTCGCGCTGTTCGACGACGCGCACCTGAATGCCGTTAGGCAGCGCGGCAAACCGCACGGTGGGAACCATGAGGGTCGCTGCGGACCCGGGTTTCGGTTGTATGACCGCCTGGGCGACGAGCGTCGCCGGCGCCAGGACGAGCAGGGCAAAGAGCTTCATTGGTCCGGTCATTGGATAGTCACGCGTGTGGCAGCGAGCTCGCGCTTGCCGATCGGGACGATGCTGAGCATCACGCGGGGGCCGCGGAGGTACGCGGTGATCACGCGCTTGATGTCGGCCGCCGTGACGGCGCCGGCACC
>CAZSNV010000215.1:0-8413 GCA_964608035.1 uncultured Gemmatimonadaceae bacterium
GACCGGCGCCGACAACACGCTGTTCGGCACATTCAAGAACGACTTCGAGATCGTGGCGCCAATCACGCTGCGCGACAATCACCGATGCCCGCGGCAGGTGTTCGAGCTGGCCAAGTCCCTGGTGCGACGGAATCCTCCGGGTCCGTGGACCAAGGAAGACATCGTCGCCACCCGGGACACGCCGCACCCGGTGCGGGCGCTCAACTTTGGCGATGATCTCATGGAAGGCGACTGGATCCTGGATGACATCAAGTCGGACCGAACGACCAACGAACTGCGGTGGGGCGACTATGCTGTTTTGTACCGGCGGCATGAGATTGGCGATGCACTCGAGGCGTCGCTGATTGGCGCCGGCATTCCGTGCCGTCTCGCGCAGGGCCGCGCGATAGCTGACGATCCTGTCATCGCGTATGTCGTGGCCGCTCTCAAGGTCATCGCCGATCCGGCAGACGATGTGAACCAGGAGGAATTCCTCCGCGTCGTGCTTCCGCCAAGCCTGCTCGACGTGCTGCGTACGAAGGTCGAGCAGGGAGTCGAGGGTTTGCGCGGTCAGATGGAGGCGCATGCGCGCACGCTTGGCCGGCGGGATCCCAGCGCGTCGAAACTCTGGCGCGCCCTGTTCGCCTTGAGGAACCTCGAGTCGCTCGGACGCAAGCATGATGCGCTGGTATTGCTTGTCGAGGAATTGCTGTCGCAGCGCGTGGGTGTGTATCGCACCATGCTGGAGGAGCGGCACCAGGAGCTGACCGATCCGTTATCGCACCCGGATGTCGCGAAACTTGCTGACCGGCTCGGCCCCGCGCTCGATGCGGGGAAGTTGGTCTGGGTTGCGCCGCTGAACGGACTCGAGATTCCACTGCGTGCGCTGCTGCAGGGCGCGGGGTTCACGCGATTCGCGGTGGGACCCGCCTGCCCGGCGGACGCCGAGCCAGTCGGGGCGGCCGATTGCCCGTCGACCGGTTTGGCCCTTGGCCTGTTCAAGGCGCTCCAGGTCGTCGCGACGCGCAAGGGAGACTCAGCGTTAGGCGAGTTCACGGCGGTGGACATCGAGACCACCGACAAGGACGTCTCGACGGCGGAGATTGTGGACCTGGCGGCGGTGCGCGTGCGGAACGGCGTGATCGTGAAGGAATGGTCGTCGCTGGTGCGGCCACGGGTGAGGATGCACGCCGCCGCGGCGGCGACGCACGGCATCACGGAAGCGGAACTCACTACGGCGCCGTACTTCGAGGATGTCTGGCCGGGCTTCCGTGACTTCTGCGGCAAGGACGTCCTGGTCGCGCACAACGGATACCGCTTCGACTTCCCGATTCTCGAACGAATGAGCCGTCCGCTGGGCGCCAACGCGTTCGTCACGTATGACACATTGGTCCTGGCGCGCGAGCTCCATCCAGGCAGCCGGCGGCTGAGCGACCTCGCGCTGCGATTCGGCGTATCGACCGGACAGGCACATCGCGCGCTGGATGATTCCCGCACACTCGCCGAAGTGTTCCTGAGACTCGACCGGGAACGGCTCGAGCGGTCACGGAAGACGGCGATGGCGAACCTGCTGGACCATTTGGGAATTGCCCTGGTGCTTGATCCTGCCGGCGCCGCGTCGCCATCGGCGCGCGAGTTCGCCGAGCTCCGGAACGCGACGGCGGTATATGCGCTAGGCCGGTACAGCGACGCGTTGGAGCAGTATCGGGTGCAGCGCGAGCTGGCGGAGGATCCGTCGCTCCCGACGGTGGATGACCTGGTCGAGCGACTCGGCGGACGCAAGCTGATGGAGAGGTTGCGCACCGAACGGAGCGCGGACGAGCGGTATCCCCAGGCCATGTCGCGTCTGCGGCGATTGCTGGCGAACTGCGACGCCCCGCTGTTGCTGGGTCAGATCGAACGGTTCCTGGAGCTGGTCGCATTGTCGAAGCATGACGGGACCGATGTGCATCAGGACCGTGTCAGCCTCCTGACGCTGCATTCCACGAAGGGGTTGGAGTTCTCACGCGTGTACGTGGTCGGCGTGGAAGATTCCGAACTGCCCGGCGGGACGCAGCACAAGCCGGCCATGAAGCAGGACATCGAGGAGGGGCGCCGCCTCCTGTACGTCGGAATGACCCGCGCGAAGGAGCGACTCGTGCTTACCCGAGCCGCAAAGCGCGGCGACCTGCCGACTGGTGGGATCCAGTTTCTCGCCGAGATGGGACTTAAGCTCGAGACGGCGGACGGGCGACGGGGGACGGGTGCGAACGGCGGAGCAGTTGGATCATGACAACAACACGGCTTCGTTGGATCCGGTGGGCGTGGCGAGTCGCCGGTGCGACCTACATCGCTGGTGCGCTCACGCTGCTTGTCGGCTCATCGGTCATTGTCTTCTGGACCTCACTACTCTTTGCGCCCCTGCTCGCGTGGACCTTGTTCCTGACCAGGTCGAAGCTTCTCGCGGCCGTCGGGATCCCGGTGGTCGGGGCCGCCCTGCTGTCCTCGGTGCAACTTCTGAATTCGCTTGCCACCAGCAGACAAGCCCCTCAGTCGATTCTGTTCCAGGTTCTCTGGTTCGTGGCAGTCCTTGGGCCGTTGATTCTCTATCCGGTCGTAAGTCGTTACGTGACCGCCGAATTGAAGGAATCAGCCGGCGTTTCCAATCCGCAGTGATTCGCGGCATTCGCGTGATCCGCGTCTCCGGAAGAGACTGAATAGCCGGCCATTGTGACCAACGTCATCCTCTGGGGGTCGGTCATATACCGGGGGTTGCGCGCCGGAACCGCGCAAACCCATCATTGAAGTGCAGGGAAACACCTAGCCCAATTCGTCGCATGTCATTGTCCATCACGACCACCACCAAGTACCGCGTCCAGCCGCGAGTCCACATCGCGCGGTGGGGCGTAGTGTGCCTTGGAACGTCGGTGATGGACGATTTCGCTGTTGGAGGTCGAGCACCCTAGAAGGACTGGATAGCCTGTCGTGATCCGCCTTTCGGGTGCCGGTAACCCGAAAGGCTTTTTGTTTCCCCCTCCTTCTGGATCACGACATGCAACAGACCCATATAAATCGCGAAATCATCGGCCGGTACATCGGGCAACCCGGCCAGCTCCCTCCAGCACTGCGGGCGCGCATCGAGCGCGACTGGGGCGACGAGCCGGTACAGCTCTACGCCCTGGCCGATCTCGATGCCGGTCTCCGACTCGGCGAATCATGGGTGGCGCTTGGACCACGGCGCATCGCCGTGGCGCGGCCGCTGCCGGACGCGAACGGCTCAGATCGCGCGTGGGACGTTCGCACGATCGAACGTGAGCACATCCAGGCGGTGCAGGAGTCGCCGGGGCTCAGCGCCAACACGCTGGTCCTGTTAGGCGCGCCTGACGATCCGCCACTGGCCGTGGCGCGGTACACGCAACGGCAGCGTGGCGCGTTCGAGAACATCCGCTTCGTGCTCGACGAAGCGATCGCGGGACGCACGGTCACGTCCGACGACGCCGACCGCGTGTACGCGGACGCCGTCGCGCGCCCCATTCGAGATGCCCAGGCGCTGGTTTCCCGCCGCAGGCACGCGGTGATCCTGCGGCTGCTCAAGTACCTCGCTCCGTATCGAAAGCAGGTGATCTTCGGCATGGGCGCGGCGGCCGTCATCACGATGGTCAGCCTCGTTCCGCCGTTCCTCGCCGGCTACGTCATCGATAACGTCGTGCGACCGGTGCAGGGCGGGACGTTGTCGCGCAACGCCGGGGCTGCCATCGCCTGGATTGCCGTCGCCACGATGGCGGTGCTGTACGCCATCCGGCAGATCGCCGCGCACCTTCGTCTCAAGCTGATGTCGGTGCTGGGAGAGCTCGTCGCGCGGGATTTGCGTGCCGAGTTGTACGAGCACATACAACGATTGAGCCTGGCGTTCTTCTCACGGAAGAAGACGGGGAGCCTCATCACGCGCGTCACGTCGGACACCGACCGGCTGTGGGACTTCGTGGCGTTCGGTGTGGTGGACGTGTCGCTGTCGCTGATCATGCTCATTGGGCTCAGCACGGTCCTGCTCCTGCTGGACTGGAGGCTCGGGCTCGTCATGACGATTCCGGTGCCGGTGCTGTGCTGGCTCATCTACCAGCACGGCGAACGGTTGAACCGCGTCTTCCTGCGCGCGTGGCGGAAATGGTCGCGCGTGACGGACGTGCTGTCCGACACCATCCCCGGCATCAAGGTGGTCAAGGCGTTCAACCAGGAGTCGCGCGAGATCAGCAAGTTCGGCGAGCGGAACGAGGCCGTGACGGACGAGTTCAACCGCATCCACCGGATGTGGACGACCTTCTGGCCGCTGCTGATGTTGCTGGTCCATACGACCACGGTCACCGTCTGGCTGTTTGCGGTGCCGCGGTTGTTAGGCGACGGGGCGCCGTTGTCGGCGGGCGTTTTCGTGTCGTTCCTGCTGTACACGACCATGTTCGTCGCGCCGATCGAAGTGATCGGACAGATGGCGCGCACGATGAACCGGGCGACCAGCTCGGCGCATCGGGTCTTCGAGGTGCTGGACAGCGAGCCGGAAGTCCGCGACGCGCAGAAGCCGGTGCGTCTGGAGCCGGTGCGTGGCGCGGTGTCGTTCGAGAACGTGACGTTCGCCTATGACGGCGTGCGCCAGGTGCTGCGCGGCATCTCGTTCCAGGTGCAGCCGGGTGAGCTGATCGGGTTGGTGGGCCCATCCGGCGGCGGGAAGTCGACGGTCGTGAATCTCATCGCGCGGTTCTACGACGCGACCGGCGGCGCAGTGCGCATCGACGGAGTCGACGTGAAGCAGCTGGACACGGGGCACTATCGCCGGCAGCTCGGGATGGTGCTCCAGGATCCGTACCTGTTCCATGGCACGGTGCTGGAGAACATCCGCTACGCGCATCCGGAGGCGTCGTTAGGTGAGGTCATCGCGGCGGCCAAGGCGGCCAACGCGCACGACTTCATCTGCAAGCTGGGGCAGGGGTACGACACCGTGGTGGGTGAACGCGGGCATACGTTGTCGGGCGGGGAGCGCCAGCGCGTCTCGATTGCGCGGGCGATCCTGCACAATCCGCGCATTCTGATCCTGGACGAGGCGACGAGCAGCGTGGATACCGAGACTGAACGTGAGATTCAGGAGGCGATGGAGCGGTTGATTGCCGGGCGCACGGTGTTTGCGATCGCGCACCGCTTGTCGACGTTGCGCCGCGCCTCGCGGTTGTTCGTGCTGGAGCAGGGGAAGCTGGCGGAGTCGGGGACGCATGGGGAGCTGCTGTCCATACCGGATGGCATTTACCGGCGGCTTTACGAAATGCAATTGCAGCTTCAATAGCGCAGAGCGCAAAGCGCAAAGCGCAAAGGGAGGAACCGATGAATACGCTTGAACGCGCGATGCCGGCATATCGCGAGAAGAGAGAGGCCGTCGTCTTGCGAAACCAGGGTGACGGTCGGCTGATGGCGGTCCGTGGCGAGGGCATGGTCGCGATCAGGCTCCGGCAGTGCTTTCCGTGGTCGGAGCCGACGCGGCACATCTCGTTGCGGGACACGGACGACAAGGAAGTCGCACTCGTCGACGATCCGGCGTCGCTGGACGGCGAGTCTCGTCAGGCACTGGAGCTGGCGTTAGCGGAAGCCGGCTTCGTGCTGGAGGTCACGCGTGTACTGGAGATCGAAGAGGAGATCGAGATCCGGCAATGGACCGTCGAGACGAAGCAGGGAAACCGGTCGTTCCAGACACATCTCGACGACTGGCCGCGGGTGCTGCCTGGCGGTGGTCTTTTGATCCGCGACGTGGCGGGTGATCTGTATCGTCTTGCTGATCCAGCCCGACTCGACAAGAAGAGTCGTGCTCTGTTGTGGGCGTTCGTCGACTAGTCGCGTACCCAGTTCAGATTTCCTGAAACATTGGACCACGGAGGACGCAGAGGTTCGCGGAGGAACTCCTCCGCGTGCTCGGCGACCTCCGCGGTCAAGTCTTTTCCGGGATCAGAATGCGCGACTGCCGATTTCGAAGCGAATCGGGGCGACTACCGGAACCTCGAACATCCATCGCTTTGACGGCGAGACGCCATCGTCGAAATAGTCGAGCCTTGCCGTTGCAGGTTGGTCGGCCAGCGGGATGTGGACCCAAGGCTCAACGTCCCGCTGACTGCAGGAGAGTGACGCGATCCAGAGAATGCGCGTCGTTGACTGCGCGAACGAAGTCGTTCCGCGGACCCCGACGTCATTTTCGAGCGCGACCCGCCACCGGTTGCAGAAGCGCGTGGAGCCGATCTGGTACCAGGTGTATGTCCCGCTGGCAGCGAGGTCGCCGCGGCAGTAGAGCTGGGGCACTTCAGTGACTCGGACACCGAACGTCTCCCACACGAAGCGTACGGCTCGCTCCGGCGATAACGGGAGCGGGTCTGGCCAATTCAACGGAACGCCTCGGGCGTACCAGGCCGTGGTGAGCGACGAGTAGGGTTGGATTGGCGTTCCATCGGCGAACCTGATGTCATTGCTGTTGACCGCGGCCTGCACGGTCATCTGCGGGTCGTTCTGCGCGCCGCACATGGGGATGAGCCACTGCGCGCCAAAACGCCGCTGAAATGATTGCGTGGCATTCACCACGGAATCGGCGATGCTCGACGCGAGCTGCGAGTGCACGAAATGCGCGTCCCGACAGAGCGTCAGAAGATGCGGATCGGTCCAGTACCCGCCACGTTCTCCCTCAACGACGCCACGGAGGAGAAGCTGATTGGTCACGTAGCGCGCGAACTGAAGCGACTGCACCTTCGCCTCCTGCAGCGACAGCTGGGTCGCGGAGGTGGCAGGTTGCTCAAGGTTGAAACGACCGTCGGAACGGAGTGCGGCCAACGCAGCGCCTGTGACCATCTCCGCGGTCACATTGTGCTCGTAGACTGGCACCGGACTGCTCGCCGATTCGCAGCCGAGCATCCCAAACGTGGCGAACGCCTTCAGGCTCAATGAGCGCACGGGCGGCCGTACACCATGCCGATGAGCCCGTTCCGGCTTCGCAAGAACATTGAACCGCGTAGGACGCAGAGGTTCGCCGAGGAACTACTCTGCGTCCTCGGCAACCGCTGCGGTCAACGCTCTTCCGGTATGCGCGCGATCATCGTTTCACGCGATGAACGGCGACCGACTGCACATCAAGACTGTCACGGCGCACTACGACCACGTCATTGCCGCGAACGTCCTCGAGTCGAGTGAGAGGCGGGAGCCTGAGAATGGCAATCGGCTGCCCGTCCCCGGCCAGAACGCTCCACTGATCACCGGGCACTTGCACGGCCGTGCCCATACGCGTGGCTTCGAAACGCTCGATCCAGAGATTGCTGGACTCGTCGACGAATACCCGGCCGATCGACGGACGATTTGCTGGCAAAATCGCAGGGGCGAAGTTCCGGGCGAACGGGTTCGGCGGAAGCGGTCGCCGGGAAATGAGCGCGATCGCCTCCGACCGGACACGTTCGACTTCCTGCGCGGTCAGTGGTTCGTCGCGCGCCGGCCACCGGATTTCGCCCATGCTGCTGAACGTCGAGTCGAGGTACACAACCTGAAAGGCATCGCCCGATCCGAAGTAGACGCGATTGCGCGCGAGCGCTACAAATGGCCGGTTCGAGAATGGAAGCCGAATGTCGCCGCGTTCATCGAGGCCGGTGTACCCCGCATCGAACGGAGGCGACGTCTGAAGAATACGTCCCGTTGTGTCTCGCAATGTGATGTGTGCGCGCGTCGGCCACCGCCGAACGCCGGACCCCGGGGGCACGGAATCCTGCGGAGTGATCGACAGTTGAACGACCAACACCAACGAGTCGCGCCAGAGCCACGCGTCGGTGGGGAACGCGTCGAGCGAGCCGCCATCAGCCAGGTTCACTGATTTGACGAAGCCGGTTTCCGGATACCAGAACGAAAGACGGCGGAGCGACGGATCAAACGTCGACAGCGCGTCGCCGGTTCCGACAGTGATCGATTCGAGGCGGCGCATTTCTCCGGGCCCATCACCGCGCCGGCCGACAGAACGCAGGAAGCGGCCCGCCGCATCGAAGATCAGGAGCCGGCTTGACGCGACGTCGCCGACCACGAGGCCTCCAGTCGACAGGAATCGCACCGGTCCCACGAAGGCAAACGCGGTTTCGTCGCCAGTTTCGGCGCCGGTCAGAACGCGGAGCGGCACGGATTCGAGCGTCCATTCAGGAAGAGATTCCGGCAGCGCGCTGATGCTCGTTATGCGCCCGCCCGCCGAGTCGACGACCTCGAGTCGCTTGTCCAGAGACTCACCACCAGTGCAGTCAAGAACAGCGAGCAGGAACCCCAGCTTGCCGTAGCGCCGCAAGTCCCGCAAAAGCATGAACCGCGGAGGCCGCGGAGGCCGCGGAGGAGCGCAGGGGTATGGATTCACCATGTACGGTCGGGTTGATTGGTAAGGGTTAGACCGGGTTGATAGGTGAGGTAGAGG
>CAZSNV010000216.1:0-8341 GCA_964608035.1 uncultured Gemmatimonadaceae bacterium
TTCAGCGCCTTGCCACCCGTGGTCGTCTCCGGGTTGCCGAACATCACGCCGATCTTCTCACGCAACTGGTTGATGAAGACCACGGAAGTGCGGGAACGGGCGATGGCACCAGTGAGCTTGCGCAGCGCCTGACTCATGAGGCGCGCCTGCAAGCCCATGTGCGAGTCACCCATTTCTCCCTCGATTTCCGCCTTGGGCACCAGCGCTGCGACCGAGTCAATGACGACAATGTCCACCGCGCCGGAGCGCACCAGGATCTCGCAGATCTCGAGCGCCTGCTCCCCAGTGTCCGGTTGCGACACGAGGAGATTCTGGACGTCGACACCAAGCTTCTTGGCGTACTCGATGTCGAGCGCGTGCTCGGCATCGATGAACGCCGCCACGCCACCGGCGCGCTGCGCGTTCGCGACCACATGGAGACAGAGCGTCGTCTTCCCGCTCGATTCCGGCCCGAAGATCTCGGTCACGCGCCCACGCGGGATTCCACCCACGCCGATGGCTGCGTCGAGATTGATGGCGCCCGTGGGGATCGCATCCACGCGAACGCGCGCCGTGTCGGCGCCCATTCTCATGATCGACCCCTTTCCGCAGGTCTTCTCGATCTGCGCGATGGCCAGATTCAGCGCCTTCTTCCGGTCTTCCTGCACCGCCGTCACGCCCATGCTGCACCCGCTGTCGTGTGTGGTGGGACTCTGGCCACGCGGCAATCTATCCGGTGGCTGGAAACGCTCGATACCCCGAAGAAACAACGAACAGACACCCGAAGAAACTACGAAGCTGAGCGGGGCATTTCAAGCGCCTCTGTGGACAAGGAACGCGTTTTCCACATGCCTTATCCTGACTCGCTCGCCCAAAACGAGCACCCCAATCACGTCAAACCGGTAGACCTCGCCTGGCCGGCCGTGCCGGTCGATCCAGGTAAAGGCGGATCGCACCAACTCGTTCCGCTTCTTCCAGTTGACCGCCTCCACGGGAAGTATGGATTTGACGCACAGCGGCAAATCCGGCGGAATGGGGTGACTCGATTGACCATTCAACATGCTGTGGATAAGTTCGGCCGTCAGAGACTTCCTGCCGAGCACTCCCGCGCACCCGATCCGATCCATGACCGATCCTCAGTTGGAGATACTCCGCAACGAGATACGGGAAGGGTTTCGTGCCAGCGCCCAGCGGGATAACGCGCTTGGGGCACAAGTTGACGCGATTCAAGAGGGATTGTCGGACGTCCGGTTCGCGGTCAACAGCATTATGAACGCGCTGCTTGCCCCCTCGGAAACCCATGCGATCCGGAAGGGGATGAAAACCCCGCAAGACGTCCCGGTGGCCGAGCGCGCTGGTCGTTAGGCTCCAGATCATCGGTCGGTAAAGCGCCCCAGCGCATCGCGGTTCTTGGAGGTTTGCTGCTTATACGTAAGGCGGCGAAAGTTGGCAGCCTGAATGATCTTCACGGTGCGCTCGCCGTCCGACAGCCCGCGATTGTTGTAGATGAACTCCGCTTCGGACAGGTAGCGGTGCAGGTGTTTCCGGCTGACCGCGTGGTGCGTGCCGTGCAGCTTGCGCTTGAGGCCTGACCAGAAGCCGTCAATGCGATTCGTCGTTACCTGTATACCCTCGTCCGTATAGCGCACGTAGACGCCCGCATTGTGCCTAACGCGCTCGTGGCTCGCGAACTGCTGACCAACCGCCTTGTACGTTGGCAGTTGGTCGGTTTGCAGGTGCGCCGCTCCGTCCACCATATCGAGGACGTGGCCCGCTAACGTGCCTTGGGTCAGGTTCTGCGTCACGCGCACCTTTACGCGACCGTCACGCTCAATGCCACCAACAACGGGCGTCTTGCGGTCCGCGAAGTCAGGGGCGGGACCAAGCTTCCGCGTGCCGTCGCGCTTGATTTCCTGGCTGTAGCGCGCATGACCACGCGGCTTGCCGCCGACATAGGTTTCGTCGAACTCGACGATTTCGCCGTTCCCGCCAAGCTTGGACTCCTGCTCGTTCGCTGGTGCCATCGCCCAACGGATGCGGTGCATGAGGAACAACGCGCTCTTATACGTTAGGCCCGTCTCGCGCTGAATTTGCAATGCGCTGACGCCCTTCTTGGATGCCGCAGCGCGATAGAACGCCAAGCACCAATGGCGGAGCGGGATCGGTGAATCTTCCATGATCGTTCCGACCCTAACGCTGAACTGCTGCTTGCAGCCACCGCAGCGCCATAAGAACCGCGTGTTACGCGACCCGTCCCTTGCCTTCATCTGCCGAACGCTCGTGTCGCCACAGCGCGGGCAGCAGGGCGTCTCGCCCCACCGCTGCGATTCGAGGAAGGCAACAGCTGCCGCCTCATCGGCGCAGGCCATTGGAATGCGGGATTCGAGCGCAGTTTTCTTGTTGGCGACGTTCGGCATGGTGGCTTGTGAAGGACACCAAATGATACTACACGCACGGATGTGCGTCAAGTATTATTTGCCCTTCTTCGGTCTCTTTGATTCCGTGTCTGGAGGCTTACCGCGTTTCAAAGCCTGGGAAATTGCATTTTTCCAATCGCCCTCAACCTTCAATACTTCCGGCTTTCGGCCCCCTTTTCGGCCCTTAGCCTTGCGCTTAGATGCCACCGTCCGACCCTCCTTGTGGAGGTAAGTTCTTTGCTGCATTGGCGTTAGCTTGCTTCCTAATCGCCTTTTTAGCAGCCTCTATGTTATCCACAAGGACTTCCACGTCGTCCGGCTCGATCAACTTCGATACGGTCATCGTCGCGACGACATCTCCTGACAGCGTCCACACAAAGTTCATTGTCTCTCCTCCATCGTCCTTTTTGCTGGGAGCGGGGGCCGCCATAAGCGGCGGAAGTCCCATGACAAGCCGCTCAGGTTGGGGTGCCTGATACTTGAACTCACGATGCCATGCAACGTCGGGTTCTGTCGCCGAACCCCCCGCGAGGTCCGGAAGCCTTGCAATCTGCAAAGCCTCCCTAAAGGCAGGAACGAAACGCCCCGCTCCATCGGGTGAAAACTTCCGCCGAGTGATTAGGTAGGCACGGAAGCTGTCGTCCGATGCGTCCCCGTGGCTGCTGGAAAGTTCGGCAATCAGCGGAGGGCGCATGGCGGCCTGTTTAAGGGCCTTGGTGCGCTCCGGGGAGCCAATGGGCTGGTGGATAATCTCCATCGCCAAGTCGGAGATTCGGAGCCCGTCTTTCGCGTTCTCCACCAGGCCGTACTGGCGCAGTGATCCAATCGCCGTACGCGCGGAACCGCTGAGAGCCCCGTATCCAAGTGCCTTTGCTGCTGCTTCGGGGGAAATGTTTGTTCGCTTCTCTCGCTCATACCACTTTCCCGCCATCTCCACCGCTTGTGTGAGCGGGATGGACGGGTAGTTCGGCGATCGCTCTTTGTTGGTGCGGGTACCGGCGTCGCCGCCCTCGTCAGAATCGGACATCCGTAGCCTCCTTGGTTGCCGGGGAATATATCCCCGTAGCCGGGGCTAGCGCCAGAAGTACTCCCCGGCTAGGTTGGGCTACGTGCTGAGAGGCTATCTGGAAATCGTTCTTTGTTCGGGTCTTGATGCACGACGACCCGCGATTCATACTGGGATCGCGGGCCGTCACTATCGGGCCGTGCAGGTCGCCAGAGCGGAGTTTGGGCTCCGCGCAGTCCGCTTCAATGCGGAACGGTCCACGAACAATTGTCCCGGCGAGGCGAGTTCTGAGGCTCGCGTACCTCGACCGGCCTAACAAGAACCTCAACCAGCGAGGGCCTATGCCGCCACCACCAACTTGACGACGTGACCCCAGTGGGTCGGGGAGGGGCGCTACAACGCCCCTCCCTGCAGTACCCACGGCGAATTGGTCGCCGTGGTCCAACCAAGGACGACAATCGCCACGAGCGGTTTCGTCGTCAAGTGCCGGAGAAAGAAAATGCTTTACCTCATATCGTACGACCTCATCAAGCCCGAGAAGGATTACCCATCGCTGACCGGAGCGCTTGAGAGAGACGGAGCCATCCGGATTCTGTACTCGGAGTGGCTTGTTAGGCTGAACATCTCGGACGCCATAGACGTGGCCAAGAGGTACCTCGCCTACATGGATCAGAACGACTCGCTCTTTGTCGTCGAGGTGACGAAAAACTCGGCGTGGCTCAATTTGAAGAACGAGTCTGTAGCTACGACGTGGCTCCAGGACTGGGATGTCCGTCGGGCTGCGTAGTCCGGATTGACTCCGGTGGCGGTGGCGTAGGCGTCCATCCATCGGTCGTGTGCGCCGCCGCCAGTGCGGCCAGAATCGCTCGCTCTTGCTCCGTTTCTGGGGTGAGGGCGAGCGATTCTTCTTCCCATCGTGCGAGCATGTAGAGCCTCCTAGGGCCGAGGGGAGGGGTTCTAGCGCAGACGGTCCGGCCCCCCGAATCCGGGCCACGGCGGAAAGCGGGTTACGGCTCAACGGGGCCCCTGTGCGTCAAAGTCATAGTCGCCGCCTCCACCGGATCGCCAAAATCGGCCCCCATCCTGGCTTTCACTTCGACGAAGGCGACCAGCTCGTCCCGCTGGGCGATAAGGTCGATGTCGCGATGCCCGGACCGATAGCGCCGTTGCAGGACGGTCCAGCCTCGGGCCTGAAGCCATCGCTCGGCTACCCGCTCTCCCTGCAGCCCGAACTGCATTGTCTGCCTTGTCACGCGCCGAACCTAGTCTCGCGCGTCAGCAGGTCCGTCACCATCTCAACGCGGCAGGTAGCAATTCCTCGCGAGGTCAGAGTCCGAGGTCAGAGCTCAGAGGAGTGCACCTCTCTGAGCTCTGAGCTCTGAGCTCTGACCTCGGACATCAACCTTCCGGCCCCACGATACGCTCCAGATCATCCAACCCCATAAGTATCTCCCGCGGCTTCGACCCGTTAGGCGGCCCGAGCACGCCGGCCTCGTGCAGCTGGTCGATGATCCGCGCGGCACGCCCGTAACCGATTCCCAGTCGCCGCTGCAACAGCGACGTCGATCCCAGTTGATGGTGGATGCACACTTCGGCCGCACGACGGAACTCAGCGTCGCGCGGCTCGCTGCTCCGCGAGGCTTCCTTGTCTGATTTGGCGTCTGCCGCCTCGCGGTCTCGCATCAGTTTCAGGATGTCCAGTTCTTCATTGTCCCCCGGCACTGATGGGCGGAGCGATTCCCGCGTCTGCTCGAACCACGTCATCAGTTTTTCTGTGTCCTCTCCCGAAATGAAAGCGCCCTGGATGCGCTGTGGCTCAGACTTGCCCGGCGGGATGAACAGCATGTCACCATTCCCGAGTAACGACTCGGCGCCAATCCCGTCGATGATCGTCCGGCTGTCCACCTGTGACGCCACACGAAACGCGATCCGGCTGGGGAAGTTCGCCTTGATCAGTCCCGTAATGACATTCACGCTCGGCCGTTGCGTTGCCAGGATGATGTGAATGCCAATCGCGCGCGCTTTCTGTGCCAACAAGGCGAGAGGCGTCTCCACCTCCGATTGAACCGTCATCATGAGGTCCGCGAGCTCGTCAATCACAATCACGATGTACGGCTTGATATCCTCACGGTACGTCCGGTCCTCAAAGGCATCACGCTCCGGCAGCACGAGTGGAGCGCCGTCCTGCACACGTTTGTTGAACTCCTGGATGTTCCGCGCCCCGTTAGCCGCCAGTAAGCGATACCGGCTTTCCATCTCGGTCACTGCCCATTTGAGCGTGGCTGCCGCATCCCAATTGTCGGTCACAACCGGGTGCCGCAGGTGCGGCAAACCTTTGTAAACCGATAACTCCACCATCTTCGGATCCACCATCAAGAGCCGAAGGGTTTTCTTCGTGTGACGATACAGAAGGCTGGTGATGATCGCGTTGACGCAGACGGACTTTCCGGACCCCGTAGCACCCGCGATCAGCAGGTGTGGCATGCGAGCCAGATCCGAAATGACAGGCCGACCCTCCAGGTCCTCTCCCAAAATGATCGGCAAAGAGGCCCTCGCGTTCTTGAATTCCTGAGATTCAACAAGCCGACGGAATGACACGATTTCGGCTGTTGGATTTGGCACCTCGATCCCCACGGCACCTTTGCCGGGAATCGGAGCGACCACGCGAATACTGGGTGCGCGCATCGCGAGCGCGAGATCATTCGCAAGATTCGCAAACTGGCGCACCTTGACCCCGGAGGCAGGCTCAATTTCGTACTGTGTCACAACTGGTCCGGTGGTTCGATTCACCAACTTGCCGTCCACCCGGAACGTGCGTAGCGCATCCATCAACTTCACTCCCATCTCATCCAGCTCGCGCTCGTGCAGCTCTGGTGCTTTTTTGGGCGCCGGCGTCAGCAGGTCCGTGTTCGGAAGTGGGTGGTCGTTTGAACCACTGAACAATGGCAAGTCCTCGTCGGACTCGTCGGCCGAGGCAGGCTTTTTCCGCGTGCGCGTCAACGCTGCGTCTCGCGAGAAATCGATCTCGCCTATGATCGGCATTTCCTGCGGCGGCGGCTCCATCCGTTGCGCGAGCGTCGCATCTGGAACAGGCGCGCGTTTGCCTCCCGGTGATGGTCCAACGATCGCGCGTACAGGGTTCCACCGAAGCGTCCAAGCCATCAACGCGGACAGCAGCAGCGCGACGACAACCCATGCGCCGGCGCTTCCAAAAAGTCGTTGCAGGTAAAACGCGACGAAGCTTCCCCAAAGCCCTGCGAATGAAGCCGCCTCCGGTTCACCACCAGCGGCGAGTCCCACGCCGATCGGCAGCAGCGCCGCGACACCTAGCAGGAAGATCATCCACGACCGATCCGGCCCCGAGCCGAGTCGCCCCAGCAGGCGTAGCGCATGGACGCCGGCCGCCAACGGAAGGAGCCACGCTGCCGTGGGCCCGACGAATGCGCGAAGGCCCTGCTTCAGACAACTGCCGATGGGGCCGAAGATGCCACGCATCGCCCAGCACGACTGATCGTCAGGCACTGGCTGCAGCAAAAGCGTTCCTGCGACGAACACCGCCAGCAATGCGAGGACGATTCCGGTCAGTTCGCGCCTGAGCGTCGCCCGCATTCGCTAGCGCTCGCGACTGGTGCCAAGTCGAACGACCTGTCGATCCCTGAAGACCGGAACGACCGGGTGCGTGTCGATGCTCGCGCAAAACGTGACGTCGTCGCCAAGGCCGGCCTCGATGAGCGCGCGGCCATGCTCGGAGTCCCGGAGGACCGCCTGCAGGTCCGCTCCCATACGTCGATCGACAATCGCCGCGACGTTCGCGGCATCGCCAAGGACTGGCTGAATGCCGCGGCGAGCCACGCCACGAACGAATCGTCCCGCGCAGATGGCGTCTTCCAGCGCAAATCGACCGTGGCTCCCCGCGCAGACAATGGTGATCGACTTGCCGGCGCGCGCTGCCGCGCGCAACCACGCCAGCACGGCGGAGTAATTCGCGAAGGAGCCGACGAGAACTTCGGCCGCGCCGGCGGTGCTGGCCAGCGTCGCGGTGCCGTTGGTGGTCGTCATGACGATCGTCTTCCCGGTCACGACGTCAGCGGTGAACTCGCGTGGCGAGTTCCCGAGGTCGAAGCCCTGGATCGGGGCCATCTTCCGTTCACCGGCGAGGAGAACGTCGCTACGCTCGAGTGATCGGGCCCGCATGATCGCCTCGTCGACTCCTTCAAACGGAATCACGGCCCGGGCACCGTTGGCTAACGCGGCTGCAATCGACGTCGAGGCCCGGAGCACATCGACGACGAGCACCACGCGGTCATGCAGATCGGCCTGGCCCGTGGAGCTTCCGTTGAAATGCACGTCGATCCGCACCTACCCCGGTTCCTTAAACAGTCCTGTTTCTCGCTCGAGGAATTTGGTGTCGACCACGCCTCGCTGGAACGCGTCGTGCGAGAGCACGCGGCCAAGGAACGAAGTGGTGGTGGTCACGCCTTCGATGATAAATGCATCGAGGGCGATCTGCATCCTGCGGATCGCTTCTGGTCGATCACGCCCCTGGACGATGAGCTTTGCCAGCAACGAATCGTAATAGGGCGGCACGGTGTAACCGGCGTAGACGTGGGTATCCAGGCGAACGCCAGGCCCCCCAGGCGGGTGGTACACGTCGATACGCCCCGGCGACGGTTGAAAGCTGCGTGCCGGATCCTCGGCGTTGATGCGGCATTCGATCACGTGGCCGCGTAGCGGCGGCAATTCGGTGAACGACAGCGGCTCCCCAGCCGCCACCCGGATCTGCTCCTTCACCAGGTCGATGCCCGTCAACATCTCGGTGACCGGGTGCTCGACCTGGATCCGCGTATTCATCTCCATGAAGTAGTACGAGCCGTCCTCGTCGAGCAGCATCTCAATGGTGCCCGCGCCCACGTAGTCGATGGCCTTGGCGCCCTTCACG
>CAZSNV010000217.1:0-8279 GCA_964608035.1 uncultured Gemmatimonadaceae bacterium
ACCGAAGTGAAGATCGAGCAGCACCAGCGCGAGTTCTATCTCCGGCAGCAGTTGCGCGCGATCCAGACCGAGCTGGGGGAAACCGATCCCGGCGAGAAGGAAGCGATCGAGATGCTGAAGAAGGTCGACGACGCGAATCTCCCCGAGCGCGTCGGCCAGGAAGCGCGGCGCGAGATCGAGCGGTTGCGCATGCTCTCGCCGGCCTCGTCCGAGTACCAGGTCATCCGCACGTATCTCGACTGGATCCTCACGCTTCCCTGGAACAAGAAGACGGGGACCGAGGAGATCGAGCTCAAGAAGGTCGAGGAAGCACTCGACTCCAAGCACTACGGGCTCAACGAGGCGAAGGAGCGGATCATCGAGTACCTGGCGGTCCGCAAGCTGCGCGGCGGCGATCCCCACGGCCCCATTCTGTGCTTTGTGGGACCACCGGGTACCGGCAAGACGTCATTAGGCCATGCGATCGCCTCGTCGATCAATCGGGCCTTCTATCGCATCGCGGTCGGTGGTGTGCGCGATGAAGCCGAAATCCGCGGCCACCGGCGCACGTATGTTGGCGCCATGCCGGGACTCATCATCCAGGCGCTCCGCCGGGTCGGTGTGCGCGATCCGGTCATGATGATCGATGAGATCGACAAGATGGCCGGGGGCGGGGCCTCGGGTGATCCCACGGCGGCGATGCTCGAGGTGCTCGATCCGTCGCAGAATCATGACTTCGTCGATCATTACCTCAACCTGCAGTTCGACCTGTCGTCGGTGCTCTTCATCTGCACCGCCAACAACCTGTTCGACATCCCGGCGCCGTTGCGCGACCGCCTGGAGGTCATCCGCATCGCCGGTTACACCGTCGAGGAGAAGGTCGAGATCGCATGGCGATACCTGTTGCCGAACCTCCTCACCGAACACGGCATCACGGCGACCGACATTCAGTTCACCGACGAAGTGTTCAGCTTCATCTCGAGCCGGTACTCGCGAGAGGCAGGTCTGCGCAATTTCGAGCGCAACATGGCGGCGATCATGCGGAAGCGAGCGCGCAAGAAGGCCGAAGGCGAAGAAGGCGCCTGGATCATCGACAACGACAAGGTCGAGGAAATCCTCGGCGCGCCTCGTTATGCGGCAGAGGAAGCGGAGATGGAGCCCGAGGTGGGTGCGGTCACCGGCCTGGCGTGGACGTCAACGGGCGGTGACATCATGACCATCGAGGCGCTGCGGATGCCGGGGAGCGGCAAGCTCACCGTCACCGGCCAACTGGGCGATGTCATGCGCGAATCGGTCGACGCCGCGTATTCGTTCGTCAGGTCCCGGTCGGTCAACCTTGGCGCCGCCGAGAAGGAGTTCAAGGAAACCGACCTGCACATTCACTTCCCGGCGGGAGCGGTGCCGAAGGACGGGCCCAGCGCGGGCGTGGCGGTCACCCTGGCCATCGCCAGCGTGCTGTCGCGTCGCAAGATCCGGCGCGATGTAGCGATGACCGGCGAGGTGACGCTCCGCGGGAAGATCCTCGAAATCGGCGGCGTGAAGGAGAAGACGCTGGCCGCCTATCGAGCGGGATTACGCGAGGTCGTCCTGCCCAAGGGGAACCTGAAGGACCTCCGGGAAATCCCCGAAGAGGTCAAGAAGCACATGGCATTCACGTTCGTCTCCACTATGGACGAAGTGATCAATCACTGCCTGTTGCCGAAAGTCGTGCCTCCGGTCGCCGACCAGGTGGTCGCGGGAACGGTTGAGCCGCCGTCACGGACGCCGACTTCAACCGCGACAGTGCCTTCTTCGCCTGTTTGAGTCAGGAGTCCATTACCAGTCGTTTCGCGTATCGCCATTCTCCTACCAGCGTCCGCGGGCAGAACGCCCAACCCGGCGAATTCAATGACTTCCCGAAACTGGCTGGCTCTCCTGTTGACCGCCGTCTCGATCGGACTGCTGATCCCTGGACTGACGCAACCGGTGCTCACCATCGTGGCCAGCATCAGCATGCTTGGTACATCGCAGGAAATCTTTCGTCAGACGCAAAGTGTTCTCGAAGCGACGCGCACGCTGCACGAATCGGGCAACGACTTCGTCGCCGGATTGATCCTCTTGTTCAGCGTGACCGTGCCGTTCCTCAAGGCCCTCGCGCTCCTGATCATTCTGGCGCTGCGTAAACAGAAATCGCGCTACCGGTTGTACACCATGGTTCGGTCGCTCAGCAAATGGGCGATGGCCGACGTCTTTGCGGTCGGCGTGTTCATCGCCATGCTCGCGGCACGCGGGACCGACAATCTCGACGGAATCCCGGGACCAGGGTTCTACTATTTCGCGGCGTACTGCCTGGTGTCGAACCTGGCGTTTCAGGTGCTCGAGGTCAGGGAGCCATTGATGGCGTGAGACGAGTTGAGAGTTGAGAGTTGAGAGTTGAGAGAGTGCAGCACCTCTCAACTCTCAACGCTTTGGCGCTACTTCTTCGTCGTCGTGTCTCCGGGTGCCGTGAGTACGAAATTGACCGTGTCCGTTATCCAGGGTCGAAGGGGTATGTGACCCGGGTCAGCCAGGACGGCAATGATGCGATGTGGTCCCGGCGTCACGTTCTCCCAGTGGTAATCCGTCTGCGCCTGGCCGAGGTGAACGACGCCGCCGACGCCCATCGGAATCGCCGCCTCAGTCGCCGGGAAATCGACGTCGAGATAAAGATGGTGGTGCGCTGTTTCGGGTCGCGCATCGGCGGCCGGCGCGATCTCGATACCGGTGGCTCCGAGCGTGATGTGGACCGCTGATCCGGAGATCGTATCACCGTTCATGGGACTGGTGATCGACACCGTGACGTCGGACGTCGCCGGTTCCTTGTTGCAGGCCGTCAGGATGACGCCGGTGCTGAGTACGATTCCAGTCACTGCCTTACGAGTTGCGTAGTTCACGAATCCTCCCCTGTGGTGCGGTGCTGACGAACGGGCCTTGATCCGTCGTCGGGTCACCGGAAACTTCCATCAAAGTTCGCAGACGCGAAAGGCGAGCCGTTTCGGCAGTTGACATTGTACGGTTGCCCAGCAGCCGCGGCATCAACGTTTGCGCGCCAGCATGGTCCCGCGGCAATTCGTCGACCCGCAGTTGCACGGATAGCGCTTCTTGGCGGCGGGTGAGTGGCGCTCGGGAAGGATGAACGCGTAGTCGTACGGAAGCTCCTCACCGGGCACAACCTCGCGAATAGTCTCGATCCAGATCCGGTCGTCTTCGACCACGGCGTCGCAGTTCGGATCACACGAGTGGTTGATGAACCGCGCATCATTGCCGTCTCGCGACGCATCGATCACGATGTCGTCGTCGATCGCGAAGAGTTCGGTGTGGTGGGCGACGCCGGGCACCTCGGGATACCGCGCATCCGCCTCGGCCGGTGTCATCCGCGCGCCCGCGTACTCAATCAACCTGGTTCCTGACGGAATGCGCCGCGTGGCGAAGGCGCCCTGGCCGTGCATCGGTGACGGTTGAATCTCGAACCAGCCCACGTCAACCGTCAGGCTTAGAAGAGGCCGCCGAGCAGGTACAGCAGCATGCCGGCCAACCCACCCACCAACGTGCCGTTGATGCGGATAAACTGCAGGTCGCGGCCGATCGCCAGCTCGATGCGCCGCGACGTCGCGATCGGGTCCCAGCGCTTCACCGTCGTCGCGATCAGCTCACCGACCTCGTTCTGGTATCGCTCGATCACGGAAATCGCGGCCTCGACGATCCACTGGTCGATTTTCGCCATCAGCGCCGGATCGGACTGGATCGCCTGACCGAGGCCCCGCAGCCCGCGCTCGATGGCGTCGGTGTTCACCTCGTCAGGCGAATCCGCATAACGACTCAGCTTCTCCTTGGTGTCGCGCCAGATCGCGCCCGACAACTGCTTGACGGCTTCGGCGCTCAGCACCTCTTCCTTGATGCGCTCCGCCTTCATGATCACTTCGGGCGACGCCTGCAACTTGACGATGAACTCATCGATCGCCGCGTCGAACCGAAGTCGCAGCGGATGCTCGGGGTTCTCGTTGACGTCTTTCAGGGTTGCGTCGAGCGCGTCGACAATCCGCTTCGTGATCTTGTCGTCGACCGCTCCTGGCACCCACCACGGCGTCTCCTTGTCGACCCGCTCGCGGATCAGATCCTGGTTCTCCGCCAGGCCCCTGGCCGTCAGGCGAATCACCTGATCCAGCAGTGCCTGGTGGCGGTTGTCGGCGGTGAGGAGGGCGAGGAACTTGCCGATCAACGGCGCCACCGGCGTCTCGCGGACGCGATTCAGGATCGCGTTCCCGATCAGGTTGTCGACGTCCTCGTCACGCAACACGTTCGCGCCCGCCGACGCCGCCCGCGCCAGCTGCCGCGCCACCGAGCGGGCCGATTCCGGTTCCATGAGCCAAGCCGAGAGCCGTTCGGCCGGCCGCAGGGTCGTCAGCCGCTGGGCGATGACGTCCCGGTTGAGGAAGTTGCGCTGGACGAACATGCCTAACGTGATGCCAACGCGGTCCTTCCGCGCCGGGATGATCGCGGTATGCGGGATCGGGATCCCCATCGGGTGCTTGAAGATCGCGGTGACGGCAAACCAGTCGGCCAGCGCGCCGATCATGGACGCCTCCGCCGTCGCGACCACGATGCCGAGCCACGGATACGTCGACTCGAACAGCTTGGCGATGACGAAAACGATGGCCGCGAGCACCAGCAGGCTGGTGGCCCAGGCCTTCATGGTCCGCAGCGCGCGCTCGCGTTCGGCGTCTTCGCCGGGGCGGAGGGAGATTGGCTCCGACAGGCTGCGTGCTGATTGCTGCTTGCTGCTGCTGCCGCTGCTTGCTGGGGCTGGCGCGGGGTGCTGGAGCTTGGCGCTCGCGTCCAACCCCCGTTCGATAGGTGAGGTACTCACCGTCTACTCCCGCAGCGTAACGCGCGCGAGGTCCAGCAGACGCGGCGAGACTCCCGCAGGGGCATCGGCGTACAGCACCACGGGCCGGCCACCGATGTCGCTGATCGAAAGCAGGATGCGCCGGCCGTTCGCGCCGTACGTCCGCGTGGTCCCCGTACCGAAGCCGGGACGGATCGAAC
This sequence comes from uncultured Gemmatimonadaceae bacterium, assembly GCA_964608035.1. Lineage (GTDB taxonomy): Bacteria > Gemmatimonadota > Gemmatimonadetes > Gemmatimonadales > Gemmatimonadaceae > JABWBJ01. The sequence goes on from CAZSNV010000217.1 coordinate 5,044, forward strand.
CGTGCCGCTTGATCAGCGCAATGTCCATCAAGTCGAAGAACTCGGCGGCGTCAATCGACGTGTCCCAGACGGTCACCCACGCGATCGCATCCCCGCGCGGCGTGTTGATGAGCATGTACCGGTCGCCATCCCAGCCGGACGCGCCCCGCACCGCCGACGCCTGTTCCTTCAGGTATTCGAAGAGCAGGATCCGTGACTCGAACTCCCCGAGGTTATTCTCGTAGGCCATTGTGCCTACGGACGGCACCGGGAGCACGACCGTGGTCGGCTCGTCGCGCGACTCGAAGTAGCGCTCCGTGTGCATCAGCTGCTCCGTCGACGCCGGCATCCTGCTGAATGGCGACTGCCCCGGCGCCTCTTGCTTGAACTTCCGCATGAACTCGGCGCCGGTGAGGTACGGGAAGATCAACGTTTCCTGAATCACAGTCGGCGCCGACGCGAAGACCGGCATCGACCCCTGCGACTCGCGGATCATCTGGCGGACGCGGTCCCACCCGCCGGGCATAGCGGTGATGGCGTTATCCGAACCGATCATCACAGCGATCTGTTCGAGCGTCGCCTGGCCCTCCACGACCGCCTGGCCCGTCGTCAGGCGGTCATTGTCATCCCGCGCCTGCGTGAGCGAGTCGAGATTGAAGTGCTGATCCTGCAGCGCATGCACAAGTTCGTGCGCGATCGTTATGCCGGTGACCGCTTCGTCGCCGCCCTCGACCACGTAGAGCGTCTTCGCCTTGGGATCGTAGTAACCCGCTACCTGCTCGGTCAGCAGGTCGAGCATGAAACGCCGCAGATCCATCGACCGTGGAATCAGTCCGAGCGCTTTGTAGGAACGCTCCATCCCTGTGAGCTCCGATTCGGGGAGTTCTTCATTGAAGCGGCGCTCGAGGAACGCCCGTACCGAATCGCGCGGTTGGGATTCGAGCCGCGGCGGCGTCTTGAACTTGAGACCGGTCGCCTTCTCGATCTTCGGGATGTTCTCGCGAACGATGTCGGCGTAAGGATTCTCTCCGTCACCGCCGCCGGTGCAGGCCGCGGTCAGAACCCCTGCACCCAGCAATAGGCACGTTACGCGGCCCATGTAACCTCCCGCCCAGTCGCCACGGCGACGACTCTCGCCACATCGATGCCGCGGACCACGATCCCCTCCTGCATGAGGATGTTCGCCAGCTCTGTTTCCACCGTTCCCAGCGACGCGGGAGGAGCCTCGACGTCGCCCGCAGACTCGGGCTTCGGCGGCGGCGTTGTGCCTGTTGCTTCACGGCTTTCCGGTGCCGGCCGCGGCGGCGGCGGACCGATGAAGATTGCCTCGAGCTCGGCGCCAAACTGCTCGAGCGCCGCCATGCCGCTATCGATCCGCTCATCCACGGTCACCGTCTCCTCGCGCGGCGCTTGTCGGGTACTCGACAGCGCGCGCAGCAATTCGCGACGGCGGCGAATCAGAGTCTCTGCTTTTGGCGAATACTGCGCGATGGCATGCGTGTGCGCGCACGCCTCGTCGAGCACGTCGATCGCGCGATCCGGGCGGCGACGGTCGGTCTGGTGAATGTCGGTGAGGTCCACGGCGGCGCGGAGCGACTCGTCGGAAATGAGCACGTTATGGTGACGTTCCAGCCGCTCCAGCCTTGCGCGCAGAATATCGAGCGTCTCTTCCGATGACAGCTCGCGCACGACAATCCGCTGGAACCTCCGCTCGAGCGCGGAGTCGGCGCGGATCCAGCGGTCGTACTCGTCGTCGGTCGTGGCGCCGATCACCCTGAAGTCGCCACGCACGAGTGCCGGCTTGAGCATGTTGGCGGCGTCCATCGCGGCACCCATCGCCGTCCCCTGCCCCATGAGATTGTGCAGCTCGTCGATGAACAGCACGACGTCCGGACGCGCCCGTGTTTCCTCTACGAGCGCGCGAATTCGTTCCTCGTATTGGCCGCGATAGGTCGTTCCGGCCAGCAGCGATACGTGGTCGACCGCGAGGAGCCTGGTATTCCGCAGCGATAGCGGCACATCACCGGTCGCCAAGCGCATGGCGAGTCCCTCGGCGATGGCGGTCTTTCCCACGCCCGCCGGTCCCACCAGCGCCGGATTGTTCTTCCCATGGCGCAGCAGAATATCGATCACGCGCGAAATCTCGCCGTCGCGTGCTCGCACCACCTCGAGGCGACCCGCGCGCGCGTCCGTCGTCAGGTCGCGCGCAAAGCGTGAAAGCGCGCCCGTGATCGGGCGCGAAAAGTCATTGTCGATCACGAGACTCCCGTCAGCTGGCCGATGTACCAGTCCAGCAGCTGTTGTCCGAAAACCAACGCCAGCACGGCGGCCGGCGCAAGGAAAACACCGAACGGAACGTGCGGGAGCGAGGCCTTGCGAACGCCCAGTGGCAACTCGATCTGCGCGTCACCACGCCCGACCCGCAACCGCATTATTGGATACACCACGAGCAGGAAGGTGATGGCGCCCATCGCCGCGCCGACGAAGATCACCATGAGAGAGCGCGCGGGACCAAGGGCCGCACCCACCACCGCCATGAGCGTCACGTCCCCGAAACCCATCGCTTCCTTCTTCAGCGCGACCTCACCCAGCCAGCCGACGATCGCGATCGCACCCGCTCCGGCGCACGCGCCAATCAGCGCATCCCACGGCATGGCAAAGGGCGTGACCTCGCCCCGCGCGCCACTGATCACAGCGGTGGCCAGGACGAAGAAGAGACCGAAGACGGTGAATCCATCGGGTATGATGTAGTGTCGAGCATCGGTGATGGCGATTCCCAGCATGACGGTGCCGAAAACGGCAACGCGCACAGCCGTGAATGAAGGACCCCAGGTGAGGGCGCAGAGGAGCCACCCTAACGCGACAGCCAGTTCGACGGCTGGATACACTACGGAGATAGGCGCTCTGCAGTTCCGGCATTTTCCGCCCAGTCGAAGCCATCCCAGGATCGGGATGTTGTCGTACCACTTGATGGGTGTCTCGCAGTACGGACATCTGGACGGTGGCCGGATGACCGACTGCTCGAGCGGCCAGCGCGCGATGCACACGTTGAGGAAGGAGCCAACGGCGGCTCCGGTCAGGAAGAACATCAGTAACGTCGGCCAGTCGGTCACGGGCTGAACTCGTGCAGGAGAATGCCGGTGGCAACGGCGACGTTGAGCGATTCCACGGCGGTGGTGATTGGCAGCGACACTATGCGTTCCGCGGCGGCGCGGACCGGCGCCGACAGGCCACTCCCTTCGTTCCCCACCACAAGC
>CAZSNV010000218.1:0-8272 GCA_964608035.1 uncultured Gemmatimonadaceae bacterium
CAGGATGCTGCCTAAGCATCCTTAACCCCGTGTCCACAAAAGCGGGTCAAGCCCACATCTAGTGCATGATCCGTTTGATCCGTCCGCTCCGGCGTATCCGATTTCCATAACTCGACGAACCCGCGGTTCGCATCAACTGGCTGCGACACGTGCCAGGCCGTGAACCGTGTTCGTCATGAACACGATTCTGCATCAAACCACTAGGAACGAGGCTTGAGAAACACCCCAGCCTTCGGCGCAACGCGAATCTCGATCGGCGTACGGCCCACAATGTCGCCATCCGCCTGAACCGCCACCGGCGGATCACTCGTCACCAGAAAAGTGCGACCGCGCACGAACTTCATCCGCGGATGCGGCCTGAAATCCTTCCGCAGCAGCCGCCACATCAGGCTGAACACATCAATCGTCCGCTCCGGCACGAACAAACAGAGGTCCAGCTCACCATCGTCAGGCCTCACGTTCGGCCCAACGGAAAACCGGCCGCCTAGCAAGGACCCCGCGTTGGCAATCATCGCCAGCACCGCTCGCCCGCTAACGACAACGCCATCGACGTCCACCGTGACATGCACCAGGTCGCGACGGAAGGCGGCCCGCGCCGCTGTGATCGCGTACGAGAACATGCCGAGCGCGCGTTTCCGGCCATGGGTCGTCCGTTGCACCATGGCGACGTCGACGCCCACGCCCGCCGCGAACGTGAAGTACCTCCCGTCAGGCAGTTGGCCCAGGTCGAACGTGCATTGATCGCCCGCCAGCAGCGCGCGCACCGCGCGGCGAATGCTCAAGGGTACTCCGAGCACTCCCGCCACGAGGTTGCCCGTGCCGCCTGGGAGCACACCGATCGGCGTTCCCGAGTACGCCATCGTGCCCACGACCTCCATGACGGTTCCGTCGCCACCGAGCACGAAAACCGCGTCCCAGGGCTCGGCGCGCGCGTTCAACACGTCGCGCGCGTGACCGGGGTGCGACGTGATCACTTCGCGCACCTCGACCCCGGCGGCAGCAAAGGCGTGCAGCGCGGCTTTGCGACGTCGCAGACCACGTCGCGACATGGGATTCACGACCAGCAGGACGCGCTTGATCAGCGGCGCCAGATCCTGAAGAAGTCGAGACCCACCTGCTTCTTCGCCGTGCTGAACCCGCGTTCGCCCAGTCCGCAGACGAGTTTGTCGAACGAGGGCTCGTACGCGAACGCCACGCCGCTCTGCCCAGTGAGCTGATACTCGAGCTTCACGCCAATACTCGACAGGAGCGACGGGGACGCCGTCGTCTGCGAGGGCAGGAACGAGCAGAGCCCCGAGGTGAGTGAAACGAAGGCACGGTTGGATACCTGCTTCCCGACCGCCAGTTGCGCGCCGCCGATCGAGAAGATGTCACCCAGTTGCGCTCCCTGGGCCGAGGTCTGCAGCTGCACGAAGTCAACCAATCCACTTGCATAACGAGCGGCGTAGGAGCTGGCGAAGCTGGTGAACGTGCCCAGCAGCAACGCCATGGCGCTGCTGGTTCCGCTGCCAACGCTGAAACTCGGCTGGTCGAACAACACGTAGCTGAGCAAGTCGGATTGCGACAGGCCGAGCAGTGAATCGGCCGCGTAGAGGTCGAGCGCCGGATTGGCCAGCGTGCCGGTGATGCGCACGCCGACCCGCACATCATTGCGGCCGCCGTACGTCGAGTTGATGGACCGCGACGTGTAGGTGGCGCGGATATCGAGCGCCGGATTGAAGCCCGGATCGCCATTGAACCGCAGCAGGCCCGATTGCACCTGGAACGTGCGCTGCAGCGGGCTCACGTTCAGCCGGTACGTGCCGCGTTCCGTCAGCAGGTCGCCGGTCAGTGCCAGATGCTCTTCGCTGAATTGAGCGGCGCGCGCCACGGTGAGATTGACCGCGCCGGTGAGCTTGATGTCCGCGTCCTGGGAGCGGAGCCACACATCGTTGCCCATGACGACGCGCACGTCTTCCGCCGAAAGGCCACGGACGAAGCGAGCGGCCGGCCGGGGAAGCAAGCCGAGCCGGCCAACGAGCGCGCTGTCGATGCCTAACTCGCGCCAGTCCTCGATGCTGAACAACTCCTTGTCGGACGTTTCAGGGAGCGCGATAGTACCACGGTCGACGACGACCACGCCGGTTGCACTCGATGCCCGGTCAGTGCCCGCCCACGCCACATCCGCGGTGACATACAGGTCCGCCAGCCGGCGATTGCCGATCACGTGAAACTGGCGCGCCAACATCTTCAGATCGAACGAAGTACTGTCCGCGTTGAAGGGCCGCGCGACCCAGCCCGTCGCGGCGAACCGGTCGCTCAACTGCGAACCAGAAATCATGGCCAACGTGTCAATCCGTATGGTGTCGTTCCGCGCCAGCAGATTGATGTTGATCTCGCGCAGGGTGATCCCCGCGTCAGGCAGGCTGACCGTTCCCGAGTCCACGGCCAATTCGCCATTCAACGTCGCCGAGCCGGTGCGCCCCGCCAGCTCGGCGTTGACTTTGAACGTGCCGGCCGCATCGCGCAGCTTGGTGGTGAACGATTCGATGATTTCCAGCCTGACGTTCGGTGAAGTGACTCTCACCCGCATCGTGTCATCCAGGATGCGACGGTCCCGCGGTACCAGGGCCAGGTCGATAGGATAGTTGGCTTCCACGGTGAGCACGGTCGTATCGGCCTGCACAACACGGCCTTGCGCGAGCAGCCGCCGATCCGCGTACGCCGCCGTCATCGCCACCTGAGCCACCTTCACGTCGCCGGCCGTGACGCTGTTGAGCGTGGCCGACACCGCAAGGCGCGGCTGCTCCCGGGTTCCAGTCATCTCCAGCGTGCCCGACAGGTCGCCACCCAACGGGATCCGGCTTTGCGCGATAGTCGACACATCGCTGAGCGGAATCGATTCGATCACCAGCTTTGCGGCGATCGGCAGGCTGTCCGGCAGGGTGGCGGCGATGGTCATGCGTTCGTCACTGCCGGCGGTGAGCACCACCGTGTCCACTACGACAAGCGCGGGCTCGACGCGAATAGTCGCCGACCGATTCAGCGTGAACCGCTTGCTGTCCAGCATGATGGACAGCGAGTCCAGCCGGATCGTCGCGGTATCAGCCGAGAAGTTGAGTGCGCCCTTCGACGCGATGACGGGGCCATTCATCTCCGTGGCAAGCAACGAATACGACCCGGACTTGCCATCGCCGAAGCTCACGTCGCCGTCTATTCTCGTGAACGCAACGCCGGAAAGACTGATGGTGTCGCTGTGGAGGTTGAGGGCGCCGCCCAGGTTGTGGGATACGTTGGTCAACTCCGGCGTCAGGCGCAGGTGGTGGGCCCGTAGTCCGGGATACACGATGTCGGCGGCGTTCACGACCCCGCCAACATCGAGCGTATCAACCGATCCCCGAAGGACCAGGTTGCCTTCGATGGTGCCGCTGAGCGAATCGGTCCGTGCCGTGCGGAGATACTGTCGCAGTCCGCCAAGCGAATCGAGACGGAATGCAATCGACATTGAATCGCGAACGCCGCCACCGAGTCCCAGTGCGCCTGACGCGATGACCCGGCCGGCGATCGTCTCGATGGTGTCGGAGCCGAAGACACTGACTTTGCCCTCGCCAAAGCGAAGCTGCATTCGCGCGCCGTCGTGCACCATCAGCGAGTCGATCCGCGACCTGGCCAACGCCAGATCGACGGATCCGATGAGATTGAACAGCGAATCGCCTCGAACGGCCAGCGTCGCGGAACCGGTCAAGGCCGTCACCGGTGTGACCGCTGTGTCGAGCAACGTTCGAAGGTCGAGGTTCTCGAAGGTCAGCAGGCCATTCAGCGCGTATCCGCCAATCGAATCCCCATCGATCCGCCCGTCGTACGCGAACATGCCGGCCGGCCCGCGAAGGTCCGTGGTCACGGAAAGGTCGTCCGTCGTACCCTGGAGCCGGACGGGTCCGGTGTACTCGCCCTTGAGCGGTATGTGGGTCTCGGTGTAGGCACGGCTGAACGTCGTGAACGAGAACGGCCGCGCCGTCATCGCGATGTCGTACGTCGTCGTGGTCTCGCCGAATGTGACCCGCCCCGCACCAATCATGCGCGTCGCCGGACCGCTGCCGTCGGTGTGCGTCAGGTCGGCGCGCTGGAAGCGCACATCCAGCCACGACGAATCGAGCGTAGCGCGGCCCGCAACCAGCCCGTTCAGCCGCGGGAATTGCGGCACCAGGAACTGCAACGTGCGCAGGTCGAGCTGGTCGAGGTGCACATCAAGGCCGTTGAACACAACGTCGGACGGTTCCTCGATGTCCATCCGCCCGCGCAGCTGAGCGATCGTCACCGCGCCCGGGACGTTGGCGTCACGGAAGACAAGATCGGACGTATCCACCATGAAATTGTTCAGCGGCCCCCCGCTGGCGATCATCGACCCGGTGATCGTGCCGCGCCACGGATAGGGCAGCGGCTCGCCGGCCAGTTGCTCGATCAACCGGAAATCCAGCGGCTGCACCGTCAGGTCGACGTCCTTGAGAATCGTCACCGGCGCGCCGATGCCGAACGTCATGTCCCCGCGCAGGCGCGAATCCGTCGTGCGCACATCCATGTCGGTCAGGATGTAGTCGACGATCCGCGGATCCCGCTGACTCAGGATATGCAGGTCCATCTTTCCGCCGCCGCTGTTAGGCAGCGTCGGATACACCCAGGCGATGTCCTCCATCGCAACGGTGTCGGCCTTGATGACCAGGTCGAACCGGGTTGGCGCGTCACCTCCCCACCAGACCTTGCCGGTCATGCTTCCCCTGGAGCCGGGAAGCGCGAAATGCGCCACGTCGGTCCAGATCGAGTCGCCCTGAATGCGCACGAATCCCCTGGCGTTCCGGAAGCGAAACGGAGGATCGTTCTCGTCGATGGACAGGTTGCGGATCGCGAACTTGCGTCCGCCGGGCTGCCGGTCATCCAGCCGCGCCGAATCCAGCTCGAAGTGTCCGTGCGTCCATTTCCTGGTCTCATAGATCGCGCCCGGACCACGCCAGATCACCTTGTCGGTGCGCTGCAGGCTGGCCGTCGTGACGCTGTCCCGCTGCCGGGCCGATAGTTGGTCGTTAGGCTCCCAGCGCGTCGTCACCGTGAACGTCGCCGAGTCGACGACCACGTCTTCGAGCTTGATGAACTGCCCCCAGGCGTTTCGTGGCAGTTCCTGAGCCGGTCCCGGTGGTCCTTCCGGGAAGATGCGGCGGAAGTTGAACATCCCGGCCGAATCTTCGAAGATGTTCGCCGTGAGCCTCCCGAATCGTACACGCTTCAACAGCAGTCGCTGGTCGACCAGGTCGCGCGGGTCGTACTCCATCTGGACCTGGGCACCGGCGATGAACACCGAGTCGTTCTCGTCGCGGATTTCCAACGTGTCGATCGTCATGCCGGTGAAGATCGATCCGCTGATCCGGCCGATGTACAACCGGCCCTTGATGCTCTTGTTCACTCTGTCGACCGCGTAGTTCACCAGCTTTGCCGTTCCCCACTCGGAACGCGTCAGCGTGGCGACGCCGCCAACGACAATCAGCAGCATCACCACCATGATGGCGACGAACGCGAGGAAGATGCGGCGACGGCGCGACATCGTCAGAACGGCTGCCCGATGGAAAACTGGAACGTCATCCGGTTCCAGAACCTCTCGCCGCGTCGTGGCACGTACGTCGCGGGGCAATCGCCTTCGTCAATCTGTTTCGCCGGATTGCCATCTTCGGCCTTGCGCACGCGCAGCGTGTTCTCCGGGCTGACACAAATCAGGTTGCCCGACGGGTCGGTGACGTACGCGGGGCCGGCCGGCCGGCGATACGGGTTGTAGCCCACGTCCACGCGAATCGGCCCAACCGGCGTGAATACGCGCAACCCGACGCCCGGGGTGACGCGAATGTCGGCAAAGTTGACGCCCGTGCCAGCGCGCCCGCGATTCCACACCTGGCCCGCGTCCACGAACAGCGCGTATTGCACCAACTCGGGGTACGCCGGACTGCGCAGCCTCAGCTCGAGGTTGGCCACAATCACGTTGTCGCCGCCGGTCGGCACCGTGCGTTCACTGACCTTGCTCGTATCGGCGCGCCAGAATTGCAGCGAGTCGTGTCCGGGAACAGCCGTGCTGTCGAAGCCATTGGGGATGTAGATCGCCGGTCCCATCTCGTTCTGGCGGTAGCCCCTCACACTGTTAGGCCCGCCCGCGTACAGCCGCTCCTGGAGCGGGATGAATGTCGGCGTCGATCCCGTGAGGTTCAGGCGCGAGCCAAGCACAGTCCCGGCGCGGAGGCGGGCGACGAACGTCCCGCTCATCGCCGGCCGGTAATACGTCGCGTCGAACGCGGCGCGGTTGAAGCCCGCGTCCTTGTTCGAACCCACCACTGGTGAGGCATGCCGCAGGTCGAGACGCAGCACCGTGCCCTCGGCGGGATTCGTTATGCTGTTCACCCGGCTCCGCGTCGCCGACCAGCCCACGACGGCGCTTCGCGTATATCGCTCGAGTCGTTCGCGCACCTCGGCCTCGCACACATTGAACACCGCACAGAAAAACGCCGGCTGCGCGGCGGTGCGGCCGTACTCCATCTGGTAGGACCAGGTCATCGGAAGCTGGCTCCCGACGCCCTGTTGGACAGACGCGATCACACCGATCGGGGTCACTCGCAAATACGCCTTGAACTCGGAACGTCGCTCGCTGTACACCGAGAGCGTCGGGACGATGCGTAGCCCGAAAAGTGCGGCCTGCGAAATCGAGGCGCCGAGGTAGTAGTTCAACGTGTCACTGACCTCGTCGTCCAGCAGCTCTCGCGTGCAGAGACCACTCGCCCAGTCGGTGGGCGGCGAGGTCCCCACCTTCGACACCCTGGCATTGAGGTCGAGCCGGCGCAGTCCCCAGAAGTTGAAGTTCGTGTGGTTCACCTGCGCACGGAGGCAGTCCAGGTTTGCCCACCCGACCGACGCGCGAGTGGCAAGAAGCTGCGCCTCGCTCAGTGCCACGTTGACCGTGACCAGGCTATCGGCGGCGTCGGTCAGGCTGTTCGAGTCGACCTTTACACGAACAGTGCGGAACGCCTCGGTGTCGAACAGTCCGCGTCCGGACCGTTCGAGGGCACTTTCATTATATAGGTCCCCCGCCGACACCCCGAGCACGGCGCGGACGCGATCGGTGCTGATCCGCGGGCGACCGCCCGGACTCGCCGGGATCGGCGTAGGGATAACGATCTCGCCGATCCACGACTTGGGTCCCGGAATGACCACGTACTGCACCGTCGCGCGATACTGCGACGGGAACTGGTCGAAGTTCCGGAGCACTTCGGCCTGTGGATAGCCCCGGTTGAGGAGTCTTCGTCGAATCGTGTCTCGCCCCGCTTCGAGCACGGTGATGTCGAACCGATCACCGGCTTTGACCGGCAGACCGGCAGTGAATTGCGTGGAGTCGTTCACCGCTACGGGTTCCCATACGACGGACACGGAGTCCATCATCATCGGCTTGCCTTCGGTGATGTGATACTCCACGGCGACCCGCTGTGAGCCTAACGGCCGGATGACCGGCTTGACCCGGACATCGGGGAATCCGGTGCGGCGGTAATGGTAGTCGAGCCGCGCCGAGTCCTCGACCAGCGCAGCGAGCGAGTCGAGGCAGTACTTCTGGCCGAACACCCGGAATGTGCGACGCCACCAGCTGGAAGCGGTGGTGGCGATGCCGCGCTCGAGGTTGTACTCAGCGTGGGTGTGGTTGCCGGTGAACTTGAGCGTGCGGACTTCGAGGTCGTTTGGTGAGTCGCAACCGATTTCAGGGCGGCGCTGCGCGGTGGCCGTCGTCGCGACAGCCGATAACAGGGCCGCCGCGAGACAGGCCGACCGCATCATGTTCAGGCGATTTCCACCAGGATCGTGCCCGGCCCACGCTGCTTCGCGCGGCGCTTCACGTCGGCGGCACGCATGCCGAGGTGCTGGAGATTCACCCAGCCATCAGGCTTGACGAGCAGGACGGCGGTCGAAAGGCGGGCGAGCGGAAAACGTCGCACCGAGCCCTCGCGATCCACGCCGGTGAACGATCCGGCCTTGGCGGCTTCGTCGCCCACCGCGCGCTCAATGACTTTCCTCGCGCGACTCGTGCACTCGGAGACAAAGGCTTCGGCACGACCCGGCGCCGTAAGAATGATGAAGTCGTCGCCGCCGATGTGGCCGACAAAATCCTTGCCATCCTCGCTGCCGACCTGGCTCGATGATTCACGGATCGCCCCGCCCAGACCGCGGATGACTTCATCGGCGATGGCGAAGCCGAATGTGTCGGCGAAAGGCTTGA
>CAZSNV010000219.1:0-8214 GCA_964608035.1 uncultured Gemmatimonadaceae bacterium
GCCGGTTTCGATCGGCACCTCGTCAAGCCGGTCGATCTCAAAACGTTGACAGGTGTTATCGAAGAGCTTCGACGTCAAGCGACGCTGCCCTGAAACGATCCCGAAAGGCTAAGCTGGCGTCACGCGCCCACGGATCCCGGCAAAGGCGCCGACGACGACCAGAAGCAGTCCGCATGCGCACACGATCGCCGCCCCCGTCGGCAGGTCAAGCTGATACGAGGCGAAGAGACCGATCAGGCTTGCCGTCGCAGACAATGCGGCACCGATCACGATGCGGGCAGCCCACCCCTCGGCGAGTATAACGGCACACACCGCCGGCACGATCAGGTACGCGAAGGTGAGCAGCACGCCGGCGACGCGAACGAAGCTCACGACTACCAGCGCAAACGCGGCGTAAAAAAGAAAGTCCCAGAGGCGGACCTTGAGGCCCTTCGCGAACGCAGCCTCCGGGTCCGAAGAAATGATCGCAAAATGCTTGTGGAATGTGGCGTAGAATGCGGCAAGCACGGCGAACACTGCGGCGCGCTGGCCAACCTCCCCCGCCGTCACGTTGAGGATGTCGCCGGTCAGCAGGTGCTCGAGTTCTTCCTTGCCACCAGCGACCCTGCTGAGCATCAGGATCACGCCCGCCGCGGCGACGACGAAAGTGATCCCGATGATCGCTTCCTGTGGGACATGGCTTCGCTGCCGACGGCGCGACCAGCTGAAGAGCGCTGCACCGAGGAAGGTGACACCAAGTGAAATCCAGAACGTGCTCCTGTCATCGAAGTGGTAGCCCAGGAGCAGCGCGAGGCACGTACCCAGCGTGGCGACCTGCGCCAGCGCGAGGTCGACAAAAATGACTTCCCGCTTCACGACGTGCAGACCGAGATAGACCAGCAGCGGCGGCAGAACGAGGCACGCCGCCAGCGGCCACTTCATTACCTGCCAGGCGACCGCGAAATCGGCGCTCACTTATCCCCCTGCAGGCCGCCCACCAGCGTTCGCACCAGGTAGTCCATCAGTCCGAAGTAGGTCTCGGCGCCCTTGATGGCGCCCGGTTGCTGCGGGATGTCCAGCACGACGGCGCCGGTCTGCCGCGCGACCGTCTCGGCGGTCTTCCGATTCTGATACGGCTGTACGAGGATCACGCGCACCTGCTCCGCCTTCATCGTGGTGATCACCTTGGCGAGATGGGCTGGCGACGGCGCGATGCCCGGCTTGGGCTCGAGCGTCTCGGCGACGACGAGGCCGAAGCGCTCGGCCAGGTACACAAAATCCTTGTGGTAGGTCACGATCTTCGCGCCACGATAAGGTGCGAGTTGTTTCTGCCATTCGGCCAGCTTCACATCGAGCGCGGCGTTGAATTTCCGCAGGTTGGCCTTGAAGAGATCGGCGGATTTCGGGTCAACCTGGCCGAGGTGCTCGGCGATGTCCTCGGCGATGATCTTCGCGTTGAGCGGGTCGATCATGAAATGCGGGTTGCCTTTCGCGTGCACGTCGCCTTTGGACCGATCGAACGTCTGGGGAATCTCCAGCATCTTGATCCGGGTCGAGGCCACGATGCGACCGGGTGCGCCCGCCGCGATCTTGTTGTTGCGCGCGCTCTCGAGCAGCGGCGGCAACCAGCCCAGCTCCAGTTCCGCGCCACCTTCGATCAGCACGTCGGCGCGGTTGAGGGTGACAATGTGGCTCGGTTTGGCGTCGACGAAGTGCGGGTCTTCGGTTGGCTTGGCGAGCGCCTTCACGTCGACGGCATCACCGCCGATTTCCTTCGCCAGTGCCGCGAAGTCAGGCGTGGTTGCTACCACGCTGAGTCGCGCGGCGGCGAGCGGTGCATTGGCGCCCCGCGGCGCGCCCAGCGCGGCGGCGGCGAATGTAATCAAGGCTATGGTTTTCATTGGAGTCGGTCTCTCGTGTTTAGAAACGGTGAGCGGCGTGGGCGCCGAGGATGAACTCGAACTGCAGCCAGAGGGAGTGATCGCGCCCGATGCCTTTGCGATCGTCGAAGTTGTATTGGAACCGGACTTTCGAGAATTCGGAGGGATAGAGCGTGAAGTTCGGGGAGATGCGGGTGCGATCGGCACGCAGCTCCGAATTGAATGACGTGGCGTCGCCACCGGCGACTTCGGCGCGGAGTCCCGCAACGATCCGCGGTCGTATTCCCCATAACACCTGGGTATAGGCGCCGCGGTCCCCGATCGTCTCGCGCGGGAGCGTAACTGTGGGCTGGTCGATTGCCTCGCGCTCCGCCGCGTTGTAGCGCCGGTAGAGCACTTCACTCTGCAATGAGAAGAAGGGGAAGCCCTGGCCAGCGGTGGCCGACTTCCATCTCCAGTAGAGATCTGCCCCGTAAACGCTCGTTCTATTTGACGTGCCCGAGTTGTTGGGTCCGAACGCGCCGGAGATGCCTAACAACAGGGTCTGCGTCGACGTCAGGTCGAACGACGTGGCCACGCGAGGCACAACGACCATGTCGCCGCCGCCACGCACTTCTCGTTCGACCGGAACGCCTCCGTGAATGTCTGACGATTCCTCGGACCGAAAACTGTACATCGTCTCGCCGAGACTGTTGAGCACGGTCACCATGGCTTCGGTATACCACGATGTGGGCGCGAGCCAGCTGATTCTTGCCCCCTGTCCACGCATTCCGTCGGGCCCGAACATGCGATTGAGCACCAGTGGCTGGTCGACAAACGCCCATGCATGCGGATGTTGCTGGTTCTGTCGCCCGAATTCAGTGAAGAACTGCCCGACCTTGAGTTGCAGGTTCGAGGGTAGTGACGTTGTCAGGACGAACGCTTCTTCAAGCTCCAAGGCGGATTCGCCTTCCGGATCCACCTTGTAGACGATGGCGACGAAACCCTTGAAGTACGGGTCGACGGCACCATCGAGCGTGATCTCTTCGTTCGGAATCGTGAATCCGCGCACCGCCGGATCGTGATCGCCACGCTGAAGCGACTGGACATCTGCGGTGCTGGACCAGCCGGCATCAACCAGTCCGCTGAAGCCGATGTTCATGTATGTGCCGCTCGTGGGTGCAGTAGCGCCCTGTGGGGAGGGTCGCAACGCGAGGAACGAACGCGAAGCAGCGCGCGGAAGCGAATCGACCTTGCGCTGCTCCCGACCGGTGATCGCTTGGGCGTCGAGCTGACCCGCAGCAAGGGCGAGCGCTACGACCAGAATGGTCGACGACGATGTCGTCCGCATCGTCCAGGAGTTCTTCCCCTGTGCGGATCTCTCGTCAGGCATGCCGCGGGTGACAACAGGTGTGGCGCGTAGTGCCGTCGTATGGAAGTAGTATTGGGTCACGTGATGGAGGGCGATCGGTGGGGGATGATCAGGCCCGGGGAAAGTCCCGAACCTGATGCCACGAACGCATGCGGGCTCGCCAGGCGGGAGTTTCCCCGCGCGATCCGCACCCACCGCCATCCGCACCCACGAGCGCAGACTAGCGACTCGTCAGGCGATCGGCTGGGCGGAAGGGGTCAGCGGCCGCGGAGGTGCCCGCGATCCCAGCTGTCCATTGCAACCGTCACCAGCAACGCCGATGGCCGGAGCGTCCGGCATCCACGGGACTCGCGTCGCCACTGGCAGTAGCTCGCGGACGCGCGTGGTGATCGCACCGGACGAAAAAGTCCGGCAGACGAGGCAGTCGAGGTGGCTGTGAATCGGCAGGCAGGCAGTGGTGCCCTGATCCTCGACGTGCGCGTCGCGCGACAGTGATTCGGCCGCCGCACGGGCCTCGATGATTGATCCGCCACCCCAGAGGAGCGCTTGCAGTCCGAGCAGGACAGTCGCCAGCGCGCGCGGAATGGACCCACGCGAAATCAGCGACGACCGACTCGGGAAATGGCGGAAGAACATGAGTCTAGTCTACCCTCCAAGACGGCCCGCGGTCCAGCCCGGACGTCGCGTCAGGCGTCTCGGATGAGCCCTGATTCAGGCCGCGAAGAGGCTACCGGGCGAAGCGGCGCAGGAGCTTCAGCATGCGTCCATCAGTCGCTGTCGCGTCGTCCAGCTTCGGCGTCTCGATGACCTTCGGGATGCCCGCCAGTCGCGGGTCTCTCATCAGACGCCGGAAGGCTTCCTTGCCAATTCGTCCCTCCCCGATCAGTTCGTGGCGATCGCGGCGAGCGCCCAGCGACGCCTTCGAGTCGTTCAGGTGCAGCATGCCGAGGAGACTTAGGCCGATGTGCTCATCGAAGCGCGACCATACCCCGTCGTAATCGCTAACCAGGTCGTACCCCGCCGCGAAGATGTGGCACGTATCCACGCAGACACCCACGCGGTTCCGGACTGCCGCCGGAATGATGCTGAGCAACATCGCCATTTCTTCGAACGAACTGCACAGCGCGGTACCGGTACCCGCTGTCATTTCCATCAGTAGTCGCGTGCGTCCTGGTACCGTGTCCAGTGCGATCCCGATGGCCGCCGCGTTCCGGGCGACCCCCTCGTTGCGATCATCGATGAAGTTGCCGGGATGCGATACGAGAGCGTCGAGACCCAACGCTTCACACCGTCGCAACTCACTCGTGAAGGACACGAGTGACCGGGTCCACAACATGGCATCGGGTGACGCCAGGTTGATCAGGTAACTGTCGTGCGCGTTCGTGTGCAGGATGCCTGACGATTCCCGCGCCGACCGGAACAGCGCCCGTTCTTCCTCACTGATAGCTGGCTCACGCCATTGGCTCGCCTGCTTGGTGAAGATCTGGATGGCCGTGGCGCCGATCGCGGCGGCGCGCGGGAAGGCCGACGCGACACCGCCGCTGGTCGAGACGTGGGCACCTAGAAGAAGCGTAGAGCGCAAAGCGTAGAGCGCAAATGGACGGAATCACGACGCCGAATGGAAAGTATCTCGCGACATCCGACATCCGACATCCGACATCCGCCTTCCGCCTTCCGCCTTCCGTCTGTTAGCGCTTCTTCTGTTGCAGCCAGGTGAGGGGGTCCGTCGCTCGTCCCTTGGGCCTGATCTCGAAGTGAAGGTGCGCATTCATGTCAGGGTCCGCCTGGCCGACCGTGCCGATCACCTGGCCCTTCTTCACCTTGGCTCCCTTCGTCACGGCCACGTTCTGCAGGGAACCATAGACCGAATAGTCGCCGCCCCCATGCTGCACGATCACGGTCAACCCATAGGTGCCGATCTGCTCGGCGATCATGATTTCGCCTTCAGCGATCGTCCGCACCGAGCTGCCTAACGGCGCCTCGATGCCGATGCCGTTCCAGCGGATCGACGTGTTGTTGGGATTGATGGCGCGACCGAAGCTGTACATGATCGATCCCTCGACCGGCCAGTCGATCGCGCCGTAGTCGCTGGTCTTCAGCGTGCTGGTGGCGGGCGCCGCGTCCGCCGACCCCGGTGCCGCTCTCCGCGCCGCCGCTTCCGCTGCCGCGATCACGCTGGCCACTCGCGCCTCGTCGCGCCGGATCTGGTCCAGGCGGGCGTCCACCTGTTGCGAACTCTTCTTCGCCTGGCCCAGCGCGCGCTGTTGCTGGACCTCGAGGTCCTTCAGTCGCGCCTGCTCGCGCGCCTTTTCTTCGCGACTGCGCTCGAACTCGTCCTGCAGCCTGACGAGGAGCTGGCGCTGGCCGTCGATCTGCGTGTGCAGGTCCTCGACGCGCTTCACGACCGCCTTGTCGTAGAGCGCCAACTCGTGCAGGTACTTGTACCGCGCCACCAGTTCACCGAAGGACCGCGCGGCAAGGAACGCTTCGGTCGCAAACAGCGGTCCGCGCTTGTAGATGTCTCGAACCCGGCCTTTCAGCCGTTCGCGACGGGTCACCACCTCGGCCTGCGCCGCTTCCACGCGCTGGTTGGCGGTGTCGACTTCCGCTCCGATGGTGATAAGCTGCTGGTCGAGCGATTTCACCAGTCGGGCTGTCGCCAACGCCTGACGTCCGAGCAGGATCACTTCGTCCTGCAGGTTTCGGACGCGTCCCTGCAGGTGCCGCGACTGGGCCTGAAGCGAATCGCGCTCGCTGCGGATCCGGTCCAGATCATCCCGCTGTGCCCGCAGCCGTGCCTCGGCACTCTGCCCCCACGCGGCGCTCGCGCTCAGGCAGGCGAGCAATACCGTCAGCCCAACCCGGCGCACTAACGGATCCGCTTCAGGTGGCGCCGGACTGAAAGCGCGCTGACCAGGGTGCCGAGCACAGCGCCCGCGGCAACGCCGGCGACCGCAAGACTCGGCGGGAAGAAGTCGGTCTGCAGGAACGACTTCGACACCACTGCGTGCGCGCCCCAGGTGAAGAGAAGCGCCAGCACACCACCCAGCACGCCCTTGGCAAAGCCGTCGAAGAGAAACGGACGGCGGACGAAGGCATCGGTAGCACCGACGAGGCGCATGATCCCGATCTCGCGCGCCCGGGCGAGGACCGTCATCCTGATCGACGCGCTAATGATGATGATCGCGACCAATGCGAACGCGATTCCGAGCACCACACCCGTTGCCGCCGCGATGTTCCGGATCCGGTGCAGCTTCTCGATCCAGTCGGCGCCGTACCGCACGTCCTCGACGTAGGGGAGCGTCCGGACGAAATCGGCGACCACGAGCACCGCCCTGGGATCGCGATACCCTTCGCGCATCCGGACCTCGAGCGACGGCGGCAGGAAGCCCGCCTCGAAAACGTCCTTGAACTCGCCCAGCTCTTCGCGGGCGCGCGTGAGGGCCTGCTCCTTATCGATGTATTCGACGCGCTGCACATCCTCACGCTTCCCGAGTTCCTCCATCATCGCCGCGATGCTGTCGACGGGGGTGTTGTCGATCAGGAAGGCGCGCACCTCCACACGTTCTTCGACGGAACGCAGGGCGGTCTTGATGTTGAGGGCGACCAGGGAGAAAAGCCCGAAGGCGAACAGCGAGAACGCGATGGTGGTCACGCTCAGTGCGCTGAGCAGCGGCGCGCGCTTGAATGCGAACAGCGCCTCGCGCAGGACCAGCCTCATTGGATGTGCTCCAGGGCCCGTGGCTGATCGCTCGAATCGAATACAAGCTGGCCGCGGTTCAACTCCAGGACCCGGTACTCGCTGCGCTTGACGAGTTCCAGGTTGTGCGTGGCCATCATGACCGCCGTGCCGGCCGCGTTGATGTCCTTGAGCAACTGGAAGACGCCGCGGGTGGCGCGGTCATCGAGGTTGCCGGTGGGTTCGTCGGCGACGAGGACGAACGGATCGTTGACGAGCGCGCGCGCAATGGCGACTCGCTGCTGCTCACCACCACTCAGTTCGCGCGGGTAGTTCGTGGCCTTCGACGCCAGTCCCACCCTGGTGAGCAGGCGGCTCACTTTGGAGTTGATCCGCTCACGGGGTGTGTTGATCACCTCGAGCGCAAACGCCACGTTTTGCTCGATCGTCCGGTCCTCGAGCAGCAGAAAGTCCTGGAACACGACGCCCAGCTTTCGCCGCACCTGAGGGATCGCGACGCGGCGGATGCCCGGTGACTTCGTGGTGCCAACCCAGAGGGCGCCCTTCGTCGGCATCTCATCCATGTAGATGAGCTTGAGGATGGTGCTCTTGCCCGATCCACTGGGTCCCGTGAGGAACGTGAATTCCCCACGACCAACAACGAACGACACGTCGTTGAGCGCCAAACCCGTCCGCGGGTATTCTTTGGAAACGTTAGTAAATCGAATCATGGGTCGATGTTGGGCATACCTCCGTACTTGGACGAGCAAGCCAACCAAAGGTTAGACACCAAGCGTCAGGCATCAGACCCCCCTGATCCCCGCTGCTGATGCCTGATGCCTCAGTTCAGTGCCGCCGCCAGGTCGGCGATGAGGTCCGCCGCCGCTTCCAACCCCACGCTCATCCGGACAAAGCCGTCAGGAATGCCCAGCGCGGCCCGTTCCTCGGAGCTCATGTGAGCGTGGGACGTGAAGCGCGGCTCGGAGACGATCGTGTCTACACCGCCGAGGCTGGGCGCGTTGCGGATGAGTGTCAATCGCTTGAGCAGGCGCTCGGCGGCCAGGCCGCCTCCGGAAAGCTCAAAGGCGAGCATTCCGCCGAATCCTGACATCTGATTCCGCGCCACCTCATGGTCGGGATGCGACGGCAAGCCGGCGAAATGTACGTGTGCGACGTCAGACTGCCCCGCGAGCCACGCCGCCAGTTCCATCGCGTTGGCGTTCTGGCGCTGCACGCGCACGTCGAGCGTCTTCAGCCCGCGCTCGAGGAGCCAGCAGGCGAACGGATCGGGCGCCTGGCCCCAGACCATCATCTTCTGGCGCACT
>CAZSNV010000220.1:0-8202 GCA_964608035.1 uncultured Gemmatimonadaceae bacterium
ATGCGCGCGACCCAGAAGAACAGGATGTCCGGGGCCGTGATCAGGGCATCGGTCGGGTAAAACGCGCGCAGGTCATCGCTCTCCTCGGGCCACCCGAGCGTGCTGAGTGGAAAGAGGCCGGATGAGAACCAGGTATCGAGGACGTCCTCGTCCTGCCGTACCGGACCCGAACATGCCGGACACCGTTCGAGGTTCTCACGACTCGCGCTGACGCGGCCGCACCCGTCGCAATGCCAGACCGGAATGCGATGTCCCCACCAGAGCTGACGAGAGATGTTCCAGTCGCGAATGCCTTCGAGCCAGTTGATGTAGACCGCCTCCCAGCGCTCGGGGAGAATCCGGATGGTTCCGTCGCGCACGGCCTTGAGCGCCGGTTCCGCGAGTGGTTTCATCTTCACGAACCACTGCTCCGAGAGCCGGGGCTCCACCACCGTGTCGCAGCGATAACAGCGCCTGATGGAATGGCGATGGTTTTCCACCTTCACCAGGAAACCACCCTCGCGCAGCAGCTCCACGATCTTCGCGCGAGCCTCCAGGCGATCGAGACCGCGAACACTGTCCGGCACCCGCCCCGCGGCGTCCATCACTTCGCGCACAAAGCCGCTCTCGTCGATCACCACCGGCATCGCGAGCTGATGACGCTGCGCCACGTCGAAATCGTTCGCGTCGTGAGCCGGCGTGATCTTCACGGCGCCGGTCCCGAACGTGGGATCGGAATACTCATCGGCGATGATCGGGATCTCGATGTTCGCCAACGGCAGGAGCACGGTGCGACCAATCAGGTCGGTGTACCGCTCATCAGCCGGATTCACCGCGATCGCCACGTCGGCGAGCATGGTCTCCGGGCGCGTGGTAGCCACCACAATCGTGTAGCCGGGGGTGTCACGCGCCCTCACCTGCGTCAACGGATACGCGATGTGGTACAACTTCCCGTCGGTCTCGTGATGTTCCGCCTCCTCATCTGAAAGCGACGTCAGGCAGCGCGGACACCAGTGAATGACGCGATGGCCCCGGTAGATCAGGCCGCGCTCGAACAGGCGCACGAACGCCTCGCGCACCGCGCGCGAGAGCTGGGGGGACAGCGTGTAGGCCGTGCGCGTCCAATCCGCCGAGGCGCCGATCGCCTTCAGCTGCTGCAGGATCACGCCGCCGGTGTCGGCGACGAACTGCTCCGTCATGTGAACGAACGCCGCCCGACCCACGTCGTGTCGGGTCTTGCCTTCCTTGGCCAGCATCTTTTCGATGACGTTCTGCGTTGCGATGCCGGCATGGTCCGTTCCCGGTAGCCACAACGCCTCATCGCCACACATGCGACGCCAGCGAATGATGACGTCCTGCACGGTGTTGTTGAGGCCATGGCCCATGTGCAGAACCGCCGTCACGTTCGGCGGCGGCATCACGATCACGTATGGGGACCGCGACCCGCCCGCGCGTATTGACCGCGACGCATGCGCCCTGAAAAGGCCCTGTGCCAACCAGCGCGCGTAGGCATCGGGCTCTACGGACGCAGGGTCATATTGCGGCGGGATCTCGACCGTGTTCGACATGGTCAAGGAAGATAGCGAGTGCCTTCAGGCATCAGGCATCAGCACCCCTTGTTCCCTGCGATGCTGCCCTGCGATGTTCGGGCCCTGCGACGTTCGGGCCCTGCGATGTTCGGGCCCCGCGATGTTCGGGCCCTGCGACGTTTGGGCCCTGCGACGTTTGGGCCCTGCGACGTTTGGGCCTATTCGTTCGGTGCGCGGAGATCTTCGGCGGTGGAAGTGTCCACTCGATCCCGGGCGACGCTGGCGGTGTCGATGCTGCCGCCCATCCGCACATCGATGCGGTTGAGCACCATGCTGACACCGTCGACATTGCGTGCCAGGGCGGAGGCGCGAGAGACCTCTTCGATCGCATGCACGGTGCCGGTGAGTTCGACGACTCCGTCACCGACGACCGCGATTTCGATCGCGCGCGCGCCCAGGACTGGCTCGTCTCGCAAGGCCCTGAGGACCCGGGCCTCGAGCCGCCGGGCCGCTTCTTCGCGACTGATCGATGTCCTGGAGGCGCCATTCGCGCCGGTGACGGAGGCGAGATCGTCCTCGAACTTGTCTACCTCATCTTCGTCGAACTCCTCGTCCTCGTCCTCGGCCTCGTCCTCTGCGTCGGCCGCTTCCTCGGCCTCTTCCTCTGCGTCGTCCTCGTCCTCCTCGTCTTCACCGAAGTCAGCGGCGCCTAAGGGCGACCCATCGAGTTCGTCGTCGTCGAACCCTTCGAACTCTTCTTCGTCTTCGGCTTCCTCTTCGTCCTCGTCGTCCAGGAGGTCCGCACCCGCCCGCATCCTCGCGGAGGCGAGTTCATCGTCATACCAGATGTCACGAAGACCGGAGAGACGGCCGCGCATGTCGGCGAGGAAGGCGTCCATGCTGCGATACCGGTGCCCGAGATAAAGGCCCGCGGCCGCTCCCGCGACAGCGCCAGCGGCCATCAGCAGGAGTGACGGACGCTCTTCCTCACGAACGGTTCGCACGTGGCGTCTGCGCATTCGTTCCCGTGGCGTAGGGTCCTGTGGTACGATAACTTGCGCGTCGTGGAATTGCGAACCGATGACGGCCGAGCCGCTCCCTCGCGCGCTGGCCGTTTTCTCGTCTGGACGATCCTTGTGCTCGTGCTCGTCGTCGGCGTGACGGCGGCGCTTGTCTATGGGCCGCGCCTGACGCCGCTTCTCGACACGCTTCCCTGAGCCCGATGCCGAACGACCTTCCGAATCCGGCTGACGAAACGATCACTCTCTCGCTGCCGGACGGATCCGAGCGCAAGGTGCCGTTGGGCACGCCGGCGCGTGATGTCGTGGCGTCGATCGGTCCGCGGCTCCTGCGCGATGCCATCGCGGTGAAAGTCGGCGACGTGGTGCAGGACCTGATGACGCCGCTACGTCGCAGCGATGCATTTCGCGTGTTGACGCAAAAGGA
Organism: uncultured Gemmatimonadaceae bacterium; assembly: GCA_964608035.1. Lineage (GTDB taxonomy): Bacteria > Gemmatimonadota > Gemmatimonadetes > Gemmatimonadales > Gemmatimonadaceae > JABWBJ01. The sequence goes on from CAZSNV010000220.1 coordinate 2,955, forward strand.
TGCCGAGGCGCTCAACGTGCTCCGTCACTCCGGCGCTCACATTCTTGCCACCGCGGTACGCCGTCTGCGCCCGAACGCGCACATCGGCTTCGGCCCGTCAATCGAGGACGGTTTCTACTACGACTTCGAGGTCGAAAAGCCCTTCACCCCGGACGATCTCGCGGCGTTCGAAGAAGAGATGCGCAAGGTCGTCGCCGAGAAGTATCCGTTCGTGCGCGAAGAGGTCGATCGCACCGAGGCAAAAAAGCGTTTCGCCGAGGATCCGCTCAAGCTCGAGCGCATCGAGGACCTGGGCGCCGACGAGGTGATTTCCACCTATACCGACGGACCGTTCATCGATCTGTGCCGCGGTCCGCACGTTCCCGACACGTCGTACCTGAAGCATTTCAAGCTGCTCCACACCGCCGGGGCCTATTGGCGCGGTGACGAACGGCGCCAGATGCTCCAGCGCATCTATGCGACAGCGTGGTGGACAAGGGAAGACCTCGACGCGTACCTGCACCGCATCGAGGAGGCTAAGCGTCGCGACCATCGGATACTCGGCAAGGCGCTCGACCTGTTCTTCTTCAATCCTGTTTCGCCCGGCGCCGCGTTCTGGACCGAGCGAGGAACGATCGTCTTCAACGAGGTGATCGCCTTCATCCGGGAGCGACAGCAGGAGCACTTCATTGAAGTGAAGACGCCTCTGCTCTTCGGCAAGGCGCTCTGGGAACAGTCGGGTCATTGGGGGAAGTACCGCGAGAACATGTTCCTCGTGCATAACAGCGAGACGAACGAGCACGACATGTCGCTGAAGCCGATGAACTGCCCGTCGCACTACATCCTGTATCTGTCGAAGAAGCATTCGTACCGGGAACTGCCGCGACGCCTGGTGACGTTCGACGTCCTGCACCGGAACGAAGTGACCGGCGCGTTGTCGGGACTGACTCGCGTCAGGCAGTTCTCGCAGGACGACTGCCACGTGTTCCTCACCGAGGACCAGATCGCCGAGGAAGTGCGCTTTCTCATGAAGTTCATCCTCGACTACTACGCGGCCTTCGGTCTGAAGGCGCACCTGCGATTCGCGACGCGTCCACCGGTTCGCATCGGTTCGGACGAGCAGTGGGATCGTGCCGAGTCCCGGCTACAGCAGGCGCTCGAGTCGACCGGAATGTCGTATGAGTTGAAGCCGGGCGATGGAGCGTTTTACGGGCCGAAGATCGACTTCGATGTCACCGACTCATTAGGGCGCGCCTGGCAGCTGGGCACGATTCAGCTCGACTACGAAGCACCCGAGCGTTTCGACCTCCAGTACGTGGGTGAAGACAACACCATGCATCGTCCCGTGGTGATTCACCGCGCGGTCAGCGGCTCGCTGGAACGCTTCATCGCGATTCTCGTTGAACACTTCGCGGGCGCATTCCCAGTTTGGCTGGCGCCGGAGCAGGTCCGTGTCCTGCCGATTTCAGACGACCTCGCGCCCCAATGCGTTGAAATCGTCAAGCAAATGAAGGCGGCCGGCATCAGGTCGGTGCTGGATACGCACGACACGCTGAACTACCGGATCAGGGAAGCGGAGTTGATGAAAGTCCCTTATATGGCTGTGGTCGGGCGACGGGAAGCTGAATCCGGAATGGTGGCGGTTCGTACGAGAGGAGCAGGGAAGAAACAGGACATTGTGCCTGTTGCGGAGTTCATTGAGCGCGTTCGGAACGAGATTGCGTCGCGGGCGTTGGTTCCATGAGGTCAGAGCTCAGAGCTCAGAGCTCAGAGCGGGTCTTTGGTCTCTGAGCTCTGAGCTCCGACCTCAGGCAGCAACTTCTATCGAAGAAACACTGTCCAACCGTCCGACTTCTTAGATGAGCATTTGACATGAAACCCTATTCGCTGATCGCTGCACTGCTGATCGCTGGCTGTGTGGCTCCCCTCAAGCTCGCGAAGGATGACTCGCCGGTCGTTCTGGCGCGGCATCTGATTACCGCGTCCGACCCCACCGTTCGAGGCGCGCACGTGGTGCGCACCCTCTACTACGGCAGCGGGACCGACAAGAACCGGCCCGTTTTCAAGGATTCCGTCACGATCAAGACGGCGACGGTGGACGGAAGCAAGCTCGCGGACGTTCCCGGCCAGGCGGGTCGCGATCGCACGAAGTACTGGGGCTTCGGTTTCAACAAGATGCCCGTGAACGGGCGCGTCTGGTATCCGCAGGGGACAGGGCCGTTCCCGCTCGTGCTGATCGTGCACGGCAACCACAACATGAAAGACTTCTCGGACCCGGGTTATGGATATCTCGGCGAGCTGCTGGCGTCGCGCGGATTCATCATGGCGTCAGTCGATGAGAACTTCCTGAACGGAGCCATCGGGCGCGAAAACGATGCGCGGGGGTGGATGCTGCTGCAGCATCTCAAACAATGGCGACGGTTCAACGACTCGACCGGTTCACCGTTGCAGGGCAAGGTCGACATGAATCGCATCGCGTTGATGGGGCACTCGCGCGGCGGCGAAGCGGTTGCGGTGGCAGGGGCGTTCAACCGCCTGACGCACTACCCGGATGACGCCACCGTGAAGTTCGACTTCGGGTTCAACATCCGGTCACTGGTGGCTATCGCACCCGTGGACGGGCAGTACCGGCCGTCGGATAAGCCCACACCGCTGAACAACATCAACTACCTGCTGATCCACGGTTCGCACGACGGCGACGTGTCCACGTTCAGCGGTCTCCCGCAATACGAGCGCATCAAGTTCACGGACGGCGGCGACTGGTTCAAGTCTGTCTTCTTCGTCTACCGCGCAAATCATGGGCAATGGAATACGGTGTGGGGGAATAAAGACAACGGGCCGCGGAGCGCCCGCTTCCTCGACCTGCGCGGGCTGCTGCCGCCGGAGGCGCAGCGCCGGTTTGCGGAAGTCACCATCACCTCGTTCCTCGAGGCGACGCTGAACAACAAGCGCGAGTACCTCCCGCTGTTCCGCGACCATCGGGTCGCCGGCGGGTGGCTCCCCAAAACGATGTACACCACGCGCTTCGAGGAGAGCACGTTCCGCGCTGCAGCAGACTTCGAGGACGATGTCGACGTCACCACGGGCAGCGCGCCGGGAATCCGGCTGGTTGGCGACTCGCTGGCGACGTGGAAGGAAGCCCTGGTGCCGTTCCGGACCCGGAACAGCACACAGTTTCACAACGCGGCCTGGATCGGCTGGAACAACCGGATCGCCGGCGATGACACCACAAAGTTGGGACGTCCGGCCGCGTACGAGATCGCGTTAGGCGATTCGCTGCGGACCGCCTGGCGGGTCGACCGGTCCAGCGCGCTGGTCTTCTCCCTGGCGGCCACCGATACGAAGCCGGGACCGCGCCAACCGGCAAAGGACACCACCAAGAAAGACAGCACGGCGTCGAAGGCGACGCCCGCACGACGGCCGCCGCCTCCGCGACCGCCCAAGGGTCCGGATACCACCGCCTTTGACCTGAGCATCGAGATCGTCGACGCGTCAGGCACCTCGGCCAGGGTCCCGCTCAGCGCCTACGGCCCGGTGAGGCGTCCGGTGGAGTCGTACATCTACCGGCGCAGCGGCCGCGACAAGCTGCGCTTCGGCAGCCTCTCCGAGATCGTGCTCCAGACCTTCGTCATTCCGTTCGAGGAGTGGCGACGCGTCGCCCCGACGCTGGATCTCGATCGCGTGACGCGCGTGCGACTCCTCTTCGATCGGACCCCGGCCGGCGCCATCGTGCTGGATAACATCGGGTTCTCGCGGATCAGCCGCGATTTCCTCATCGCGAACGGAAGCGACCGATGAGGCTTGCCGAGTGCTGGGTGCGATGTGCTGGTTGCATCCTTGGTGCTGGATGCGTCGGCCTCCTGCCGGCCCGCGCGCAGGGGCAGGCTGACCGCTACGCGCCCACGGTGCTGCAGTTGCCGGCGACTCCCCGGGCCGCCACCCAGGGCGCCCTGGCCGGCGCGCGCGATGTGGAGTCGATCTTCGGGAACCCGGCGCAGGTCGGCTTCGCCACCGGCACGGTCGTCGGATTCGGCCGGTACGAAGCCGCGACCCACCTGTCACTGGCGTCGGCGTCGTCGTTAGGCAACTTCAACGTCGGCATCGGGGCCCAGTACCTCCACGCCTTCAGCCCGGCAGACCGGATTCCGTTATCTAGTTACGTGTTGCACGCCGGAGGACACCTGCCCGTGTCCAGCGCCGTCGGCGCGTTCGCTCTGTCCACGATCATGAGGGGACTTCGCGTCGGCGCCACGGCGAAATACGTCGAGCAGCGACACGGTGCGGTCAGGGACGGTGCTCCCTCACTCGACCTGGGACTGGCCAAGGATATCTCGCGCTACACGGCCGGCATCACGGTCCAGAATATCGGCGCCGGAATTCACTTCCCGACATCCTCGACTCAGCTCCCGCTGCGGGTCTCAGCGGGGATTGCCGGCTACGGGTTTGTCGTGGGTCCGTTCGACATGAACGGTACCGCGGGCGCGTCCGTCCTTCCGGACGGTATCGTGCTGCCGGCACTCGGACTCGAGCTCGGTTACGTGCCGCTCGATGGATACAACTTTGTCGCGCGGGCCGGCATTCGGCGGCCGGAGCTCAGAGCGCAGCAGCCCGTTACCGTCGGCGCCGCTGCATCCCTGGATCGCTTCGCCCTCGAGTACGCGTACGAGGATTGGGCCAGCGGCGGTACACACCGGCTGGCGTTGCGCGTGCGCTGACGCTGGGGCATCTTGGCCACCGACCGCCCGCTGGTTTGCCAGTGCCCTAGCAAACAGCACGAACAACCAGGCTGGACTCTTCGCCTCCGAGGACCGAAACGATGTTGCTCCCGAATTTCCCGAGCGCAGTCCGTTATGCTGCCCGCGCGATCGCCGTATTGACCATCTCCGCATTTGCTATGGAAGCCAGCGCGCAAGCACCCACACCGCCGTCCAAGGTGACGTTCACGGGCGGACGTGGGAACATCTCGAACACCGTCGCGATTCCTGCGAACGCCGCAGTAGTCTGGACGTCCGGCACGGTGCCGAGCGTCGCGGACACGAGCGCCCCCGCCGGTTCGCGGGCGCGCTACGGCGACACGAAGACGCAGGCTATCAGCGTCCTCACCGCGATCCAAGCGCGTCTCAAGGAGCACGGCCTGACCATGAAGGACGTGGTGTACCTGCGCGCTTACCTCGTGCCCGACAAGGAAAAAGGCGGAACGATTGACACAATGGGTTGGAACGAGGCCTACGGCCAGTTCTTCAACAACGCGACCAACCCGCTGAAGCCG
>CAZSNV010000221.1:0-8163 GCA_964608035.1 uncultured Gemmatimonadaceae bacterium
ATCGACATGAACGACCGGGCGTTGCGGAAAGTGATCATCGGGCTCGGCGGTCCGGCGGAAGGCGTGCCGCGTGAAGAGCGGTTCGTCATCATCCCCGCCAGCGAGATCATGGCGATCGTCGCGCTGGCCTCGAGCGTTGCCGACCTCGAGGAACGACTCGCCCGGATCATCGTTGGGTCCACATACGGTGCCGATCGCAAACCGGTGCGCGCCGGCGACCTCAAGGCGTCCGGTGCGATGGGACTCCTTCTAAAGGATGCGATCCGGCCGAATCTCGTGCAGACGCTCGAAGGCGGTCCCGCCTTCGTGCACGCGGGACCCTTTGGCAACATCGCCCACGGCTGCAATTCCGTCATAGCGACGCGATCGGCGCTCGCGCTGGCGGACATTGTCGTCACCGAAGCCGGATTCGGCTCCGACCTTGGCGCGGAAAAATTCTTTGACATCAAGTGCCGCGCGGCGGGCCTGAAGCCGGAAGCGGCGGTCCTTGTTGCGACCATCCGCGCCCTCAAGCTGAATGGCGGGGCGCCCAAGACGAAGCTTGGTATCGAGGATCTGGGCGCGCTCGAACGCGGACTGCCGAACCTCGCGCATCACATCATGAACGTGAAGCAGTTCGGGCTGCCGGTGGTGGTGGCGGTCAATCGCTTCACGTCCGATTCGGACGCCGAACTGAAGATGGTCGTCGATGCGGCGCGTCAGGCCGGAGTGCGTGTCGCCATGAATGAAGTGTGGGCGCGTGGCGGCGCCGGCGGTGAAGATCTCGCGCACGAGGTGCTCGGCATGCTTGCCGAGGGCAGTGCGAGGTTCGCGCCGCTGTATGATGCCACTCTTCCGATTCGCGAGAAGATCTCCATCATCGCGTCCCGGGTGTACGGCGCCGCCGGAGTCGACTACGCGCCGAAGGCGGATCGAAGCATCGAGTACCTGCAGTCGATCGGGCTCGGTGGCACGCCGATCTGCATGGCCAAGACGCAGTACTCGCTGAGTGACGACGCCACCAGGCTCGGCCGCCCTTCCGGTTTCCGCATCACGGTGAACGAAGTGTACCCGGCGGCCGGTGCGGGCTTCGTCGTTGCTCAGTGCGGCGACATCATGACGATGCCGGGACTGCCGAAGGAACCGGCGGCCGAACGCATGGCCGTCAGGCCCGATGGCAGCATCGTCGGCCTTTTCTAGGAGCCTAACGTGAACACACGCATCGTCGAGTCCGAGGCGGCCCCCGCGGCCATCGGACCTTATTCGCAGGGCATCATCGCCGGTGGATTCCTGTATACCGCCGGACAGATCCCGCTCGATCCTGTGACCAAGCAAGTCGTCGAGGGCGACATCGTCCCGCAGACGCGGCGCGTTCTCGACAACCTGCAGGCCGTCCTGGCCGCCGCCGGTGCGTCGTGGAAGGATGTGGTGAAGACAACCGTCTTCCTGCAGGACATGGGCGATTTCCCGCGCATGAACGAGGTGTATGCCGCGGCATTCGGCGACGCGCGGCCGGCGCGGTCGACCGTTCAAGTCGCGGCACTACCCAGAGGTGTGCTCGTCGAGATCGATCTGGTGGCGTACCTGGGATAGGAAACAGGAAGTAGGAAACAGGAAACAGGGAAGGAACGCAGCTAGGAACATTGAGGGCCGGCGCACTGCGCCGGCACTCTGTCCATCCCTGCTTCCTGTTTCCCGCTTCCTGTTTCCTGTCTAGGTTCACACGTCCCCAGTCCACTGTGCCATGACTGACTTACGCGAAAAGGTCTTCAGACTCACCCAATTCGCCCGTTGCGCCGGTTGAGCCGCCAAGCTGGGTCCGGGTGACCTGAACCGCGCTCTCGCGCCGCTGGACGCGAGATCCGATCCCCGAATCCTCGTCGGTCGTGAGACCTTCGACGACGCGGGGGTCTTCAGGTTGTCCGATGATCTCGCGCTCGTCCAAACCGTCGACTTCTTCGCGCCAATCGTCGACGACCCCTACCAGTTCGGCCAGGTCGCCGCCGCCAATGCGCTCTCAGATGTATACGCCATGGGGGGTGAGCCTCTCACAGCGCTGAGCATCGTCGGGTTTCCATCGGGTACGCTTCCCCTCGAGATCCTGACGGAGATCCTTCGCGGCGGCCAGGACAAGGTGCACGAAGCGGGAGCATTCATCATTGGCGGACACTCGATCATTGACGAAGAGCTGAAGTACGGGCTGTCAGTGACCGGGCGCGTTCACCCGGATCACTTGCTGACCAATGCCGCTGCAAGACCTGGTGACTCGCTCGTGCTGACCAAGCCGCTTGGCACGGGATTCGTGACCACAGCCCTGAAACGCGGTTTGATCACCGAAGACGTCGCGGCACCAACCATCGAAGCGATGCGCGCCCTCAATCGCGACGCATCGCGGCAGGCGGTCGCGCTTGGCGCGAGATGCGCTACCGATATCACTGGATTTGGACTGCTCGGGCATGCGTCTCACATCGCGCGGGCCAGCAACGTCACCATCCGCATCGATTCTGCGCGGCTGCCCGTCCTTCCGGGCGCGGTCGAAGCATGGCGCGCCGGCGCGACGCCGGGTGGCGCGGAACGCAACGACGCCTTCGTCCGCGAGCTTACCGACTGGGGCAACGCGGAACCCTTCCTTGAGGCGCTCGTAATAGATCCGCAGACGTCGGGAGGCCTGCTGGTCTCGCTGCCCGCGCCAGTCGTCGAGGACTATCTTTCGCGCGTTCCGCAGGCTGTGGTGATTGGTGCGGTCCTGCCGCGTGGGGAGAGAGCGCTCGTCCTCGCGTAAATGCTGGACACGGGGGTGTCTGGGGCCTGGTGGCTCTCGTCGTCTTCAAAACGATTGTGACCTGACTTCGTCGGGTCGGGTGGGTTCGATTCCCATACGCTCCCGCCATCGCACCGCCTGTTGTCGCAACCACGCCGGGGAAAAGTGATCCGTCAGCTTTCTCGAGCCATACGAGGACGCACAGTCCTCGCCGTCGTCGTGCTCTTCGCGCTTCCGGTTATGGCGGCCGCGCAGGTCACGGGCGACACGGCCAGAGCTCGAGCCGATTCCACGCGTCGCGAGCCATCAACGTTGGGCGCGCTCAGACAAACCGGTCCCGATTCTCTCAAGCCGCCAGTGTCACCGGGGCGAGCCTTCCTGACATCGCTGTTCGTGCCCGGACTCGGCCAATCGCGACTCGGACGCCAGCTCCCTGGAGCGATCTACGCCGGCATTGAGGCCATGTCGATCGTTATGCTGCTGAAGGCGCAGAACGATCTTCGCATCGCGAGAAGCCACGCGTCTTCAGCGATTGTGAATCGGTATCGCGTTGATCCTGCGACAGGCGCTCCAATCCTCGAAGTAAACGGACAGTTTGTGCCGCTGGATACCGTGCCGAACCGGTTCGACACCGAGCGCGTTGCGGCGCGGCGGACACAGGTGGAGGACTGGATTGCCGTCCTGGCGTTCAACCATCTCTTTGCCGGCGCCGACGCCTTTGTCGCGTCGCTGCTCTGGGATCTACCGGCACGAGTTGGAGCCAGGCATCTGCCACGCGGCTTCGGGGTTGGACTCAGCGTCCGCTGGTAGCAGGCACGCCGTCTGCACGCGGAACCATCGCCAGTTCCAGCTCTGGCGTCGCCGGCGACCATCGATGCAGCCGAACGGCGTCCGGGCGAATCGTGAGGTACGTGGTGTCGTCCATCCACGTCCCGGCGTTGGCATACACACCGGCGGGACCGCGCTCGAGATGCGCGACGTGAGAGTGACCGTACACCAGCAGGTCGGTGCCGGGCATGCCTTCGAGTTGCCGGTGCGCGACCTGCCGCAGACCTTCGCCGCCGTCCCGCGCGCGATACGTCCGGCTGGCTTGCGAGGAGCCTAACGCGATCCGGGTGCCAAGATCGGGGTGAATCCATCGAAAGGCCCGGATGGACCATCGGTGCCTCAGCACGCTGCGCAGGATACGATATCGACGGTCTTCGGTGTCACGCAGGCCGTCCCCATGATCGATCCGGGTTTGCCAGCCCGCCACCATCCCCGTCCAGGTGCCCACGTGATACGTCACGCCGACATCCCTGGTCAGCACGTCGCCGCCCCAGCAGTCATGATTCCCCGCGATCCAGAGGACCGGTGTCCCGGCCTCGGTAATCCGCGCCAAAGCGGCAAGCACCCGGAACCCCGAACGTGGAATCACGGTGCGCCACTCGAACCAGAAGTCGAAGAGGTCGCCATTGATGATCACCGACCCGGCCGCGCCGCGCACGTGCTCCAGGAAGCCAAGGAGGGATCGCTCGACCTCGGGCGGTGTCACGCCCAGGTGTACATCGGAGAAGACGAAGCATGGCGCCGTCAGCACGCGGACAGTCTATCGAGCCCCAAGTCTCTTTACAAACCCCGTCGTGTGCGACGATTATGCGCCGCGATGGACCTTCCCTCGCACGACATCGAATTCCGCGTGCGGTATGGCGAAACGGACCGCATGGGCGTCGTGTACCACGCCGAGTACCTTGCCTGGTGCGAGATGGGCCGCACCGAATACATCCGGTCGCTGGGGATGTCGTATGCTGAGATGGAACGGCGCGGCGTTCCGCTGGCCGTCGCCGAAGCCAGCATCCGGTATCATGCGCCGGCACGGTACGATGATCTTGTTCGGGTTTCCACCGTCCTCACGCGCCTCGGTTCGCGCGGCCTCACGTTTGACTACGTCATCACTCATGCCGAATCCGGATTACGACTGGCCAGCGCCAGCACGACCCTTGTGGCGCTCGATCAGGCCGGCAGGGCCGCGACGATTCCAGGCGATATCCGGGCCCTCCTCGGCCGGCCGGGCACTCGTTAGGGCTGTCGGCGTCGCGGCGATCCTGTCGACGGCGGCGTGCGCCAGAGCGCCGCTGGCCGGTCCGCTGACGGGAGTTCCGGTTGCCGCCGGTGTGCCGGACACACGACTGCCGCGCGGTTATCGGCGAATCCTCTTCGGGTGGGAGTACAAGGAGCGACTGGGTTCCGCTCGTGGAGAGGGTTTGGCGCGCATCGCGTCCCCCGATAGCGTCCGCATCGACCTCTTCCTCGAGAATGGCAGCAGCGGCGGCTTGGTGATTTTGATCGGGGATTCGCTGAGGGCTCTGCAGGATGAGGCGCGCCGGTCGCTGCCACCGGAACCTCTCCTCTGGGCGGCGCTGGGTGTAGTGCGCGTCACCGCGGCCGATACGATCGCCAGGCAGGACGGCGATACGCTTCGCGTTGAAATCGGAAGGGATCCTGTGTGGCGCATGGCCTTCCGTGGGCGCGCCCTCGGACGGATGGAGCGGATCAGCGGTGGTCGCGTAGAGGAAATGGTAGAGCGAAGCGACTCGACTCGCGTAGTTTACAGGCAGCCGGCGGCGGGACGGTCTCTCGTCCTGACGATTCGGCGTGTCCTGCCGGAAACGGGGTTCGATGCGGCGATTTGGCGTCCTTAGTGCGTTGCTGCTCACAGGCTGTCTCTACAGCCTCTCCGGAGGCGGTGGCTTACCGCGACACATCCGCACGGTCGCGGTCATCCCGTTCGAGAATGAAACGGCCAATCCCGAGGTTGCGGGGGAGCTTCATCTCGAGCTGCGCAAGTCGCTCGGCGGGCGGCTCGGGTTGCGCGAGGCGCCGGAGGAGCGCGCCAGCGCAATAGTCACGGGCACCATCAGGAAGTACGAACCGGACGTCCCGGTCGGGTTCAGCGCCGACCCTGCGCGCGCAACGACTGCTCGCCGCCGGGTGCAACTGGTGGTCGATGTGAAGATTGTCGACCAGACCACCGGCAAGACGCTGTTCGAGCGCGTCGGCCTGAGCGCCGAGGGCGAATACGCGGAGCGGGCGGAGCCCGCCGGCCGGAAGCAGGCGCTCGAGCGAATCGTGAACGACATCATCGAGGGAGCTCAGTCGCAGTGGTAACGAACCGCCCTGGCAGGGGGCGTCTCGGGTGCCTCGTCGGCGCGCTGCTCATCGTCACCATCGCGTACTTCGGATTCAACATCGGTGAAGTCTATGTGCGGTTCTACCGGTTCAAGGACGCGATGGTGCAGGAAGCGCGCTTTGCCCACAAGAGTGACGACAACGCCATCCGCGTCCGCCTGGCGGCCGTAGCCGATTCGCTCGGACTCCCTGAAGCGGCTGGCCGGGTCGGCATCCAGCGAGAGACCGGGCGGATCATCATCAGGACCAGCTATTCGGAACACGTGGAACTGCCACTGTTCGTGCGGGAGTTCCATTTCGCGCCACAGGTGGTCCGGACGTTTTGACGACCTCCGTACTCGATCCTCAGCGGAAGGTCATGACGCTCGAGGCGGCGAAGCGTTGGCGTCAGCGTCCCGGCGCGGGACGGGTCGTGTTCACCAACGGTGTTTTCGACCTGCTCCACCCTGGCCACGTCGATGTGCTCACGGCGTCCCGCGCATTGGGCGACGCCCTGGTCGTCGGCGTCAACACCGATGCCTCTGTCCGCCGGCTCAAGGGACCGACGCGGCCGCTGCGGAACGAACGCGATCGCGCGCACGTGCTGGCCGCGCTGGAAGTCGTGGACGCGGTTGTTCTCTTTGAGCAGGACACACCCATCGACGTGATACGCGCGCTCATGCCTGACGTGCTGGTGAAAGGGGGAGACTACTCCCCTGATACCGTCGTGGGGGCAGCGGACGTCCTGGCTCACGGCGGCGAGGTCATCATCGTGCCGCTCACCCCTGGACACTCGACAACGGGCACCGTGGAAAGAATGAGATCTGGAGACAGCGCATGACGCGGAACGATCGTCCCAACGGCGCCATGCGGCCGGCGGTACTGGAGCGAGGCGTCGTCAGGCAGGCGGAGGGTTCCTGCTTGTGCGCGTTCGGGAACACGCGCGTGCTCTGCGCCGTCTCGGTTGAAGACGGTGTCCCCGGGTGGAGGAAAGGAAGCGGAGAGGGGTGGCTCACGTCGGAATACGCCATGCTGCCGCGGGCGACGCGCACGCGCTCGCCACGTGAACGCGCGCAGGTTGGCGGGCGCACGCAGGAGATCCAGCGCCTGATTGGGCGGAGCGTACGGGCCATGCTGGACGACTTCCGATTTGGCGAGTTCACCCTGCGAGTGGACTGCGACGTGGTCGACGCGGATGGTGGGACCCGCACTGCCGCGATCACGGGCGCCTGTGTCGCCGTGATCGATGCGTTCGATTGGATGGTGAAGCGGGGTCGGCTGGCCCAGTCTCCGGTGCGGCGCCGGGTCGCCGCGGTGAGTGTCGGCGTGGTGGACGGAACGCCGTGCCTTGACCTGGACTATGACGAAGACGTCAGGGCCGCGGTCGACATGAACGTGGTCATGAGCAGTGAAGGGCGTTTCGTGGAGGTGCAGGGAACCGGCGAGCACGGAACCTTTGACCGCGCCGAGCTCGATGGCCTGCTGTCGATGGCCGTCGCTGGCATCGCTACGCTCGACAGCCTGCAGCGTTCGGCGTTAGGCGTTGCATGACCGGCGGGATGGTCCTGCTGGCCACGCGAAGCGAGGGCAAGTTGCGGGAACTGCGGCCGTTGTTTGCTGTGGCCGGGATCACCGTGCAGGACCTTCGTGAGGCGGGCGTAGCGTCGTCACCGGAGGAGGCGGCGGTCGAGGCCTTCGCGACGTTCGAGGCCAATGCGCTGGCCAAGGCGCGCTACTTTCATGCCCTGACCGGAAGGCCGGCCGTCGCGGATGACTCGGGACTTGAAGTGACCGCGCTCTCGGGGAATCCGGGCGTGCGCAGCAAGCGATGGTCCGGGCGCGACGATCTCACCGGCCCTGCGCTCGACGATGCAAACAACGAGAAGCTCCTCGATGCGCTACGTGAGGTGGATCGGGCGAGGGCGCGTTACGTTTGTGCGGCGGCGTACTGTGATGGGGCTCGCGAGGACGTTGCGTTGGGAGAGACGACGGGCGTGATTGTGCGCGAGCCGCGTGGGGCCGGAGGATTCGGCTATGATCCGTACTTCCTGTCCGATGAGCTGGACGCGACGTTCGGCGAGAGTTCGCGCGAAGCAAAAGAACGAGTGAGCCATCGTGGTCGCGCATTTCGCGTGTTGTTGGAGCGACTCAGTGTGCAGCGTTGACAATCGAGGGTGTCGGACTACAATTCCGACTTCCTCAGCGGGGCGTAGCGTAGCCCGGTATCGCGCCTGCTTTGGGAGCAGGAGGTCGCCGGTTCAAATCCGGCCGCCCCG
>CAZSNV010000222.1:0-8108 GCA_964608035.1 uncultured Gemmatimonadaceae bacterium
CACGCCGGACCCGAGGGCGACGCCGAGTAGTTCGTTAGGCATCGTCAGGCGGCGAGGACCCGCAGGGCGTGGCTGAGGACGGTTGGCGGCGCGAGGTCGCGCATGCACAGGTGATGGCCGAGCGGACACGCCGGCGGACCGTGGGGGTGACACGGGCGGCAGGGCAGGCTCTCGTGACCGACCGCGACCGACCTGGGCGCCAGCGGCCCGAAGCCGAATCCTGGAACGGTTGGGCCGAAGATCGCCAGCGTCGGGGTCCCCATCGCCGACGCGAGGTGCTGGGGCAGGGAGTCATTCGTCACCAGCAGTGCCGATCGGCGAATGAGTTCGGCCGAAGCGAGGAGAGAGAGTCGTCCAGTGGAGTCGATCGCGTCGTGTGCGGTTTCTCGAATCGCGGCGGCGAGATCGCAGTCGGCGGCGCCACCGATGACGACGATGCGTCCATGCGCCGACAGTGAACTGGCGAGGGCGGGGAATCCAGGCCAGCGCTTGGTCGCCCAGATGCTCCCAGGCGCGAGCGCGATCAATCGTTGTTCGGGAGCGCCATGTGACGCAAGCAATGCGTCCACGGCCACGCGATCCTCCGCCGATGGGTAGAGCGACGGGGTCAGTGACTGCGGTGCGACGCTGGTGTCGTTCCCCAGCGCCAGTCGAAGGAGTCGTTCAGCGTGGTGCTGGTCGGCCCGATACGCGATGCGGTGCGTGTAGAGCCATCGTCCGGCAGAGGTGTCGAACCCCACGCACTCGCGGTATCCCGCGAGCCTGGCGAGCAACGCCGATCGGACCGAGCCCTGAGCGAGATAGGCAACCGCTCCCGCCTTTTCCGCGCGCACAGTGGCGGCAACCCGCCACAATCCACCTGGTCCACGATCCGCTCCGCGTTTGTCGAAAACCAACACTCGGCGAATGGCGGGGTTGTTCGCGAGCAGCGGGGCAGCGGCCAGCGTGGTCACGACGTCCACCGCGCCTAACGCAGCAAGGTGCCGGATCAGGGGCGTGGTGAGCACCACGTCGCCCAGGAACGAGGTTTGTACTACGAGGCTCGAGGTCAGAGCTCAGAGCTCAGAGGTGAAGGCCAAGGGTCAATCTTGCGCTAAAAACACTGGTGATGAGTTGGCAGGATGGCGGCGAAGTTGCCGTGAACCGCTAACGTCGTTTTATGCCCGCGAACCCGAGTGACGCTCCGCACCGCCGACTAATTGTATGGAGAAAAGCGCTGGATCTGGTCCGGAGTGCGAACGATGTTGCGAAGGCACTTCCCTCGGAGGAGCGGTACGAATTGGCCCGACAACTGCGCCGGGCGTCGAGATCCGTCCATGCAAACATCGTCGAAGGTGCGGGCCGGCGTCAGCGGCGTGACTACGCACGATTTCTGGCCATCGCGCGCGGATCGGTGCGTGAGGTAACAGCTCATCTGGAGGCTGTTTCTGAATGCGATCTTCTTCCTCGAGAGGCGCTTCAGGAATCCGAACGGCTTGCCGACGAGGTGTCCCGAATGCTGACCGCAATGCTGAAGCGCATGGATCCACTCTAAACTCTGAGCTCTGAGCTCAGAGCTCTGAGCTCAGAGGGGAGCTAATCAACCTGCAAGACAGCAAGGAAAGCCTCCTGCGGAATTTCGACAGCCCCGACTTGCTTCATCCGCTTCTTCCCCTCTTTCTGCTTCTCGAGAAGCTTCCGCTTCCGCGTGATGTCGCCGCCGTAGCATTTCGCCAGCACGTTCTTCCGCAGCGGCTTCACCGTCGTCCGCGCGATCACCTTGTTCCCGATCGCCGCCTGGATGACCACCTCGAACAACTGTCGCGGAATCAGCTCCTTCAGCTTGTCCGCGATCTTGCGGCCCCACTCGTAGGCCTTGTCCCGGTGAATGATGACCGAGAAGGCATCGAGCACGTCCCCGTTGATCAGCATGTCGAGCCGGACCAACTCGCTCGTCCGGTAGTCCGCCAGCTCGTAGTCGAGGCCCGCATATCCCCGGCTGATCGTCTTCAGCCGGTCGTAGAAGTCGAGGATGATCTCGGCCAGCGGAAACTCCCACTCGAATTCCACCCGCGTCGTGTCGAGGTACTTCATGCCTTTGTACACACCCCGCCGCTCGGTGCCTAACGTCATGATCGGCCCGATGTATTCGGCCGGCGCCACGATCCGCGCCTTGACGAACGGTTCGTCGACATGGTCCAGCACCGCCGCCGGCGGCATCTTGGCCGGGTTCTCGATCAGCTCCATCGGCCCGTCCGCCCGGTACACATGGTACTCGACGTTAGGCACCGTCGTGACCAGGTCCAGGTCCGATTCCCGCTCCAGCCGCTCCTGCACGATCTCCATGTGCAGCAGGCCCAGGAAACCGCACCGGAAGCCGAACCCCAGCGCCGTCGAGGTCTCCGGTTCGTACTTCAGCGACGCATCGTTCAACTGCAATTTCGCGAGCGCGTCACGCAGGTTCTCGTACTGTTGCGTATCCGTTGGATAAATCCCGGCGAACACCATGGAGTGCACGTCCTTGTAGCCCGGCAGCGCCTCGGTCGCGCGGTTGTCGGCGTCGAAGATCGTGTCGCCCGCCCGCGTTTCCTTCACCGACCGCACGTTCGCCAGCACGTAGCCCACTTCGCCGGCGGTAAGCCGCTCGCCCTTCACCTGCCGCAACTGCAGGTACCCGACCTCGGCCACCTCGTATTGCGCGTCGTTCGTGCCAAAGGTGATGTGCATGCCCGGATGCAGCTCGCCATCCACCACGCGAACACTCGGAATGGCGCCGCGGTACCGGTCATAATACGAGTCGAAAATCAGCGCCCGCAGCGGCGCGTCCGGGTTGCCACGCGGGGCGGGGACGCGCTTGACGACGGCTTCGAGCAACTCATCGATCCCCGTGCCCTCCTTCGCGCTCACCATCAGGATGTCGTCCGGGTCCACGCCGAGGAGGTCGTGCACTTCCTGCTTCCGCCGCTCCGGTTCGGCGCCCGGCAAGTCGATCTTGTTGAGCACCGGAACGATCTCGAGCCCCGCGTCCAGCGCCAGGAACAGGTTCGATAGCGTCTGCGCCTGGATGCCCTGCGACGCGTCGACGACGAGAATGGCGCCCTCACACGCGGCGAGTGAACGCGACACCTCGTAGGTGAAGTCGACGTGTCCCGGCGTGTCGATCAGGTTCAGCTCGTACGGATCACCATTCCGCGCCGTGTACTGCATCCGGACCGCGTTGAGCTTGATGGTGATGCCGCGCTCGCGCTCGAGATCGAGCGTGTCGAGCACCTGCTCCTTCATCTCGCGCTTCTCGAGCGTGCCAGTGACCTCGATCAGGCGGTCGGCGAGGGTTGACTTGCCATGGTCGATATGCGCGACAATGCAGAAGTTGCGGATCTGCTGGAGTTTCAAATCGTGACTCGTGACTAGTGACTCGTGACTCGGCACTGCGCCAAGCTGCCGTGAAGTATAGCGAGGCTACGACTGACCCCGGCTGAAATGAAACGCCCCGGGACGTGAATCCCGGGGCGCCCTTTGCGCTCTGCGCTCTGCGCTCTGCGCTAGTTCGTCGGCGGTTTCTTCTTCTCGGTCGTTGTCGCTTGAATCGAAGGCGGACTCGCCGGCGCACTCGCGGGCTTCGAATCTGCCGGACGGCTCACGCGATCTGGACCGGCCGGGCGCGGCTCCGACCCGCTGCCAGTCCCGTAGCCACCCCTCGAAACCGTCTCGCGACGTGGCTCACCGTTCGCCTTGGCTTTTGTCGGCTCGCGGGAAGGTGGCTCAGCGCGCGTCGCCGCGTCGCGGTCGCCGTCGCGTCCCTTCTCCGGCTTGCTGGTCGCGGCGTCCGTGCGGTCAAAGCCCGTACGGGCCGGCGCCGTGCCGCCGCTGGCTTCGCGCTCGCGCTGCGCATCCTCTTCCTTCATCTTGCGCGTCGCTCGCGCGGGAATCGACATCACGTTGTCCAGGTCGTCGCCGGCCCTCGGCTGGTCCCGTCCCGTAGGCAGCGTTGACTCCGGTCCCATGCCTGTCGGAATGGGAGTTGGCGCGGACATACCCCCACGCACCACACCCTCGTTAGGTACCTGACCGGAGTCGACCGGCTGGCCGGGAACCTGCGGCGGTTGGTTCACCACGACGACGATCCCACCATTGTTGCAGAGGCCGTAGCCGTACAAGGCGAGCGCCGAGTAACACTGGAGACGCGAGTAGTAGTCGCGGCACATGGACCGATACGGAAAGCCCACCATGCCCAGGCCGTCCCAATCCCACTGGTGCGAGGATCCGTAGAATGGGATGTTGTTCGAAGCGTCGTACCTGGTCGCACCGTACATGCTCCCACCGTACAACGACCCGCACAGCGCATAGGAGTTCAGCATTCCCGGCTGACCCATCCCGAAGTAGTAGTCGACGTCGTAGTCGTACGGGGTGTCGGTATCCCAGAGCACCGTGGCCGCGAAGCGATCGATGAAAACGTCGGGACGGCGCGCGATCGAGCGGTTCGCCTGCGTGAACCGACTCCAGCCCCCGATCCGGTCGTAGTCACGGTTTTCGAACGACGAGAAATCGAGCGGCATGTAGCTCGCCATGGCGAAGATGTAGCCGCCCATCCGATCGTTGGCGATGAACGCGGCGTTGCCGCCGAGTCTCGGATTGCGCACGTAGTGCACGAGCCCTGGGCGCGCCGAGGCTCGTTGGTTCTTCGAGTACGGGAACAGAATCGTCATCCGGCCGTTGTCATCGACGCGCACCACTGTGACGAACGCGTTGTCGCTGACCTCGAACCGCACACGCATCGGCTGTCCATAGGCGACGGAGCGTGGCCCGTCGATCGAGAGGCGGACACGCGGAGCCTCGTCCGACCACGTGTTCGTGGGCCGATCATTCCACCGCACCGACTGCGCGGTCAGGAGAGACGGCGCGACGAGGGCGAACATGCCCGAGAGGATCAGGTTCCTGCTCATGTAGCCTCCGACCGGAAACCGCGGAGCACATCCGCGACACGGGACAACGAACGGCTGGTATGGAAACTAACGCCGCCGCCAATCAGTGCCAGAAGCACCGTATCTTCGTTTGCGAAAGGCATTTGACCCCACTCCGCCCGCCCCCTACCTTCCGCCTCCCATGCCCGCCGCCCCCACTCGCGCCGACATGATCGATCCGGCCTCTCTGGCCTCGCTTGGGCGGATCGAGATCGTCGCACGCTGGGTTGTGGACGGATTCCTTAGCGGGCTACACCGTTCGCCGCGAAAAGGTTTCTCGGTGGAATTCGCCGAGTACCGGCCCTACCAGCCTGGCGACGACCTCCGATTCATCGACTGGAAGGTGGTGGCTCGCTCGGACCGCTGGGTCGTGAAGCAGTTCGAGGAGGAAACGAACACCCGCGCCGCCCTGGTGCTCGATGTCAGCCGATCGATGGACTGGAGCGGATCGCCCGAACGCCTCACAAAGCTTCGATACGCCGAACAGGTCATCGCGGCGGTCGCGTTGCTGTTGATCAGGCAACGTGATGCCGTGGGACTCGTTCGATATGACGATCGACTGCGCACCGTGTTGCCGCCGCGCGCCCGCACCATGCAGTGGAGACGAATTGTCCATGCCCTCGAGGATCCTGGCGCTGGCCCCGACTCGCGCATGGCGGAGGGCATCCAGCAGGCTGCCCGCCTGATTCGCCGGCCTGGCATCGTGATTGTGATCTCGGATCTGCTCGTCGATCAGGACCAGATGGTGCAGGCGCTGCGCGTCGCCCGCGCCGCCGGCCATCAGGTCACGGTGCTCCACATCATGGATCCGTCGGAGTTGGAGCTCGACACGCGGGGAGAAGCGATCTTCTATGATCCCGAGGGCACGCTCGAAGTCACCGCGACCGTCTCCGACGTGCGCCAGGCGTACGCCGCCACGGTGGTTCACGCCATCGAGGAATGGCGACTGCGGCTCGCCGCCCTCGGTGCCGGCTACGAAATGATTCGTACCGATTCTCCGTTCGGCGTTCCGCTGCGGAAGGCCTTCGCCACGCGACAGCGCCTGCCGTGAGTTTTCTCGCTCCACTCTGGCTGGTGCTGTCGGCTGCAGTTGCGGTGCCGCTGTTCCTGCACCTCCTCCGGCGGAGGATTGAAATCCGTCGCGAGTTTCCGGCCGCGCGGTACCTGCTGCGCGCCGAGAAGGAGAACGTCCGGCGACTGAAGCTGCGCAACCTGCTGTTGATGCTTCTGCGTACCCTGGCGCTCCTGTTCCTCGCCCTGGCTGCTGCGCGCCCGATTGGCGCACTGCTGGGGTCCGGCCATGTGCCAACCGCGCTGGCCGTCGTCGTCGACAATACGATGAGTACCGGCGCGATCGTCGATGGCAATCCGCTCCTCGCGCGGCTCAAGTCCGCCGCCCGATCCGTGATTGAGGGAGCCGCCAGTAATGACCAGACCTGGCTGGTGACAGCAGACGGCGCCGTGACCGGAGGCGCGCGCAACGTGGTACTCGAGGCGCTGGATCGCGTCGAGCCACTCGGCGGACGGGGTGACCTGACCGGCGCGATCACGCATGCCGCGGGTCTGGTGCTGGCGGCTGATCTCTCGGCCAGCACCGTGATCGTTCTCACCGACGGGCAGTCTTCACAGTGGCCCGGCGATCTCGAACTCGGTGACGTGCGCGTGGTTGCGTACGCGCCGACGGGGACGGCGCCGTTCAATCGGTCGGTGACGATGGCCGAACCTCATCCCCCGCGCTGGAGTCCCAAGGGGACGGTGCTGGTGGGTGCCTCGGGCGTGGACTCTGTCACCTATCGCGTCACGCTCGATGGACGCACCGCGGCACGCGGACTCCTCCGGGGCAACGACGAGCAGGTCGTCAGGCTTGAACCCGCGGAGCGCGGCTGGATCGCCGGCGCGGTGGATCTGGCGCCTGACGAGTTACGGGGAGATGACGAGCGTCACTTCGCGGTGTGGATCGGCGACGCCCCGGCGGTGAACGTGGAGCCCGGCGCTGGCGTCTTCGTTCGCGAGGCGGTTGACGCGCTGATCCAGAGTGGGCTGGTCACGAGAGGATCGGCGATACACGTGGCGCCGGTTGACCAAGCGGCTGGTCTTCCCGCGCTCCTGTTCGCGCCAACCGATCCGGTCCGATTGGGCGCTGCCAACCGGAATCTCGAGCGGCTCGGCGTGCCGTGGCGTCTGGGCGACGTGCGGCGGGACGAGACCGTTGCCCGCGGCTCAGACGTCGACGGTTCGTCGGTGCGGCTGCGCTTTCCACTGAGGCCGTTCACCGGCGCCACCACGCCGTCGGACACACTCGCGACCGCGTCCGGTGAACCGTGGATCGTTGCCGGACCCGATTATGTCCTCGTGGCATCGCCGATGTCGGCCGAGGCAACCGCTCTGCCGATCCGAGCCGCGTTCCTGCCATGGTTGTCGAATCTGCTCTCGCAGAGACTCACGCGCGAAGGCTCTGGCCTTGTGAGCGCCGATCCGGGCGCACCGATCCGCCTGCCGGCCGGTGTGACGGGATTCGAAGGCGATTCGCAGGTCATTGCTGTCGGAACAGTGGCCAGAGCGCCCACCCGCGCCGGAGTCTTCTTCCTCCGTCGTGGCGAAGAACGCGTTGGAGCGCTCGTCGTGAACCCCGAGCGCGAGGAGTCTCGTCTCGACCGGCTCAATGGACCGGAACTCAAGGCGCGGCTCCGCGCCAGCGATGTCGTCGTCACCTCGGAACCATCGGACCTGGCGAGGAGCGCCTTCGACCCTTCGGCGCAGCGGCCGCTGCAGGCGGTGCTGCTGCTCCTGGCCCTGGGCTGCCTGGTGGTGGAGATGATTGTCGTTAGGCGCGCGGAGCCACGAGGGTTGCGGCGGGCGGCCTGATGGCGCTGGACGGGATCCTCGCAGCCTTCGAATCGCTCCCCGCCTTCCGGCGACTGGTCGCCGAACTGCCGGCACCGGGGGCGCGACGCGCCGTGGCCGGCCTCGCCGGCTCGACCGACGCCGTGCTGGTCGCGTCACTCGCGCGGCACGTGCCGCGCCGGCTGATCGTCGTGGTCACCGACACCGTCAGCGACGCCGAACGCTGGCTCGCGGACCTGCAGGTGCTCGTGGGCGACGCACACATCGCCCTGTATCCGGCGCGGGAGGGATTCGGGGAGGTGGAGCCGCACGCCGAGATCGCCG
>CAZSNV010000223.1:0-8023 GCA_964608035.1 uncultured Gemmatimonadaceae bacterium
TCGTGGGAGGGATTCTTCAGGCCTGGCTGCTTCCGGAACTCGCGTCCGAGGGCGGGTTCCTGAATCGGAGGGTGGTCGCCATCGTCATCGGCGCCATCCTCGTGACCGGATTCCTCACTGGTCTTGGCCCGGCGCTTCAGACGCGGCGCGTCGACCTGTCCGCCGCGCTCAAGTCCGGTGGTCGGACCAACTCCGGGGGACGCTCCTGGGCGCGCACGGCGCTGCTCGTGCTCCAGGCCGCGCTCTCGGTGATGCTCCTCGTCGGATCGGGTCTCTTCGTCCGAAGCCTCCGGAATGCCGAGTCGATGCGACTGGGAATGGACACAGAGCAGCTCATCCTCGCGGAGGTCGACTTCTGGGGAGCTCTCGACTTCACGCAGCGAGAGGAGTTCTGGCAAACAGCGTTGACCCGCATCAGGAAGATACCCGGCGTCGAGCATGCGACGCTGTCTGCGGGAACTCCATTCCGGTTCAGCATGGCAGGGTTGTTCCGCGTACCTGGAGTGGACTCGTTGCCGCACCTCGAGACCGGCGGCCCGTACGTCAATGGCGTCGGCTCCGACTATTTCCCGACGCTTGGCGCGCGAATCCTTCGTGGCCGCGCCTTCGACGACGCCGATTCACGTAGTGCCCAGCGGGTCATCGTGATCAACGAGACGATGGCGCGGCTCATCTTTCCCGACCGCGACCCGATCGGCGTCTGTGCCAGGACCTTCCGCTCCGACTCCATACCCTGTGCAACCATCATCGGCGTGGTGGAGGATGTCCGGCGAATGAGCCTCATGGAGGGCCGGACGATGCAGTACTACCTTCCGCTCGACCAATGGATCGGCCCCCATGGGACCGCGATGATCGTGCGGGCGAAGTCGGATGATCCCGCCTCTGTGGCGACGACCGTCCGGCAAGAGCTCCAAGCCGTCCGTCCCGACCTGCCTTTCCCCAACGTCCGCGCGTACGCCGAACTCGTCGATCCACACTTTCGCGCCTGGAAGCTCGGCGCAGTGATGTTCACGCTGTTCGGCGGACTCGCCTTCCTCGTCGCCATTGTCGGCCTGTACGGATTGCTCGCGTACTCCGTCGCGCAGCGCCGCTTCGAGTTCGGCATCCGGGTCGCCCTCGGCGCGCAGGCGTCGCACATCGCGCGGATCGTGATCATGCACGGATTCGCTGCGATGGCGACGGGCCTCCTGCTCGGGCTCGCGATCGCGGCGTTCGCCGCCCGATGGACGGCGCCGCTGCTCTTCGAGGTTGGTCCGCGTGACGTGGTGGTCTACATCGCGGTGGGCGCGATCGTCGTGTTGGCGACGGCGGTTGCGGCCCTCGTACCCTCGCGGCGGGCAGCCCGGACCGACCCGATGGAGGCGCTGCGGGCGGAGTAGCCACCCCCGCGCTGGTCCGGAGCCTGCTGCGCCTCATCTTCTCACGAGGAGGTGCCATGACGAACACGCTCGCTCAACCGGCGGGGCTCGGCCGCGCCGTCGTCGCGGCGATCCTGACTGTGTTGGGCGCGATCGCAACCGCCGCCGCGCAGGAGCCGCAGGTCGTGCGATCCACCGGCGCACCCGCGTGGGGCGGCGCGCTCCGCCTCGTCGAGGAGGTGCGCATCGGCACGCTCGACGGAGCCGATGAGTACATCCTGGGCAGTGTCGGCAGCGTGGCGGTTGGCCGCGATGGCGTGATCTTCGTCGCGGATGAGCAGGTACCGGTGATCCGCATGTACGATGCACGCGGGAAGTCCAGCCCTGAAATCACCCGATTTCACACACACGAATCCACGAAGGGCCCTTTCCCTTCATAGCGAACACGCTAACCGCAAAGGACAGGAGTACCGTGCGTACAGCAGAAAAAGGACCACATGCATTCGTCGGCGCGCGTGGGTGGAGACGAGCTGGCTCTTGTTGGGGCCTGTGGTGTGTGCAACTCTGATCATCGGCCAACATCTCTCAATAGATGGATGCGTTCTTCAATTGGCCTTGATCTCAAGCAATGAGACCTCACAGCATCATGGGTGGGCTTGCGATTGCAATTACGCTGCACGGATATGAGGAGCCAGCGGCGCCGCTCCTCACCCCGGCGGGGATTCCCCTCGTCGATGTCGTATCTGCGACAGCGCCAGACTCGCCACGGAATGGCTCCTTTGATGCCGCCTAGTCGGCAGTCCTGGCTCAACAAAGCGCGGTCCTGCCATCGCATTACGGAACAATGTGCCGGCTTTCCTTCTTTGCGTTACTCGTAGATGACAGACTGTCCCTTGTGGGGCACTACGCAACGCGCAATTAATGTCGCGCCTCTTTCACATCAGCCGCTGCCAGGTCAATCATATGATGAACTCACCCCCTTTCCGCACCGGCACACTCCTTTTCGTTGTCGCCTTCGCGCACCTGAGTGTGATGGCCTGCGCCTCCGTCCCAGTTGCCGCACAGACTGGGGTAAGCAGCCCTGACACATCCGTCAGAGTGCTTCTCAATGCCGATCAAGGCATCCAGCGACCGTTACGGAGCATGGTCACGACGCGAGAAGAATGGGAGCGACTCTGGCACGAGGTCCATCGGCTTGGCGCGTCGGTTCCGCCTTTGCCCGTCGTCGATTTCGCTCGGGAGATGATCATCGTCGCGGCAATGGGGATTCAGTACAGCGCGGGTGGCCGTATCGCCATTGTCCGGGTGCGGGATATCAGTAACACGCTCGAAGCGACGATCGAGTTGCATCCGCCGTGCGATGGGTTTGCAGCGATATCCTATCCGACCGCGATCGTTGCCGTGCCTCTAAAGCGCGTTACCCCGGTTTTCCAGGATCGCTGGATCCCGCCACGCTGCTGAGCGACCCCCCTCCGCTACCGCTCGTTTTCTTCAAATCAGGAACATCGTGCGCCTCAGACGCGTTATCTCGACTCTCGCCCTCCTTGCTGGGGTCTCCGTGATTGTGTCCTGCCGGGACAATGACATCACGAGTATCCGTGAGCTAGGCCCGATTATGATGTCGGTGGTCCCGATGGAAGCGCCGGATTCGATGCCGGATTCACTACTTGCGCCGTCGCGTTGGGTAGCGAATTCGGCGCGGATATCCGGGCAATTCGCGCGGGACCTGGTGCTTGTGCGGTTTACTGATGGCGCTACTCAAATGCAGCGACAGGATGCGATCGATCTGATCAACGGAACGATTGCGGGAGGGCTGCCCTTTGTGGGAATGGAAGGCGTGTACTATGTCCAGCTGCCGGCGGACTCAACGAATGAAGCAGTCTTTTCCGCGATCGCCACGCTGCAGGGACTCAGTCAAGTTGAGGACGCACTCCCCGAACTCATCACTGACGACGCCTTCAGCTATCGTCGTCCGAGCGACGGCACGGGAATGCTACGGACCGACTGGCAGCTTAATCCCGACAGCGCCTTCGGACGGCCTGGGCGAACGACGTGGGCTTTTGAGGCAGTGAACGCTCCGTATGCCTGGGGATGCGCAGTGGGGGACACCTCCGTGCGGATAGCCGTGCTCGATGCAGGGTTGCGGCCTTCAGGCGGAATCGCGTCGAATGTCGTCGACACATCTCGGATGTCAACAAGCGGCTTCAGCCATGGCATCGCGGTTGCGTCTGTGCTGGCCGCCCGTCGTGATGATAACGCCGGCACAACTGGGATGATGTGGAAGGCCCGTCTCCAACTCTACGGCATCGAGGATAATCCCGCCTCGGCGACGCCGAGACCGAGCATCGCACGCATCGGCCAGCAGATCACGCGCGCCCTCGCCAACGATGCCCGTGTTATCAACATTTCGCTTGGCGTCGGCCAGGCGAATACCAATTCCCCAACGGCTGCCCACGACACCGCTCGCGCCCTCGTCGGGCGTTTGTTCCGAAACGCCGTGGTGAACAGCGGTGCTTCGCGCCCTGTCATCGTGTTGGCTGCCGGCAACGCAGGGAACGCCACGGACGTCTATTGGTCAGTTTATGCCGCCGTGGCGGATTATCTCCCGAATGAGACGATCATCGTTACAGGGGGCTGACACGACGCGTGGTGCGCTGGACCCATTCGCGGTTACCGGATCCAGAGTGTCAATCGCGGCCCCCTCAGTGACCGTCGCGGCCGATACCGGGAATGGCCAAAGGGTCATGGCGAGCGGGACGAGCTATGCTGCAGCTCTCGTATCCGGGACGGCTGGGCTTCTCTTCTCATTCGATCCAACTCTTTCCGCCTCTAGCGTCAAGCAACTGATTGATTCAGGCGCCGTTAGGGGCGGTCGAATGGCAGGCTCATATCGTGTGCTCGATGCCTACGAATCCCTGAAGCTGGTGGCGCAGCGAAGCGGCGCTCCGCTGTGCGGACAACGAGCATGGATTAGCGGCAACACGGTCTTCGCGGAACGTGGTGGATCGGCAATGGCGCTTGCTACCTATTCCGACCCGGGCTATCAGATGGCCTACGTGAATGTCTTCCACGGTGGGAAGCGCATCGAACTCGACTACGGCTCGTTGGCCTTGGCTTGGTCTTCCGGGGCGTGGAGCGTCACCAGCGCAGGGGCCGGGGATCAGGTTGAAGGCGGCGCGTTTCAATCGCCGGCGTATTCGAGCGATCATGACCAAACAGCGGGAGCGGGGGCACCGGTGATCCGCCGCTCCACGGCTGACGTGGTCCGCCTGAACCTGTATGACGCGAGCTGGAACGTGGTCAAGACGTTTGAGAAGTCCTTTCCCGCGACACGAGCGCCATCGTCCGGCATCGGTGCGTACACGGCGGTTTACAGCTGCAACCCATCGCCATGCTCGTTTGACCACTATGAAGCCGGTGGGCTGAACTACTGGGGAGAGTGGGACGAGATCGCGAGCAACTGGTCCCTCGATGGCAATCCTTGGGACTCCGCCGGCGGAACCCACGCCGCGATCGCCCCACAAGGCAACTTCGCATTGGTGACACTCGCCTTCGTCCATCACAACTGGACCGTCAACGCGATGCATGATTGTGGCGATAAGACCCCCGTCGCCGATCGGTGCCAGGAGATAACCGAGAAGGACTCTGTCACGCGCTCTGAAGTGTGGCGCGTTGACCTGACGAAGGCTGGTTCTGACTCCACTGCGTGGTCGCAGGTGTTTGCAGGAGGCGTCGGAACGCTGAATCGAGCAAATGCCTACCTGAGTTGGATCGGCATCAGTGAAGATGGCAACCAGTACATGTGGGGTGCAGCGAGCCCGGTGTATCAGTCCGCCGTCAGTAACAATTTGGCCATGAGGGTGGTTTCCTGCGGATCGACCGGGGTGCTCGAGTGGGTAGAGGCAAACCCGGCGAGCGGCGCGCTCGGCACAGTACGGCGTAGCGTGTCTGTGAACGGGACGGACATGTGCGGCGGCATGTTCTGGGGAGGCGCGACGACATCGTCACAACGTGGCATCCGCGTTCCCAAGCTGGGTCCGCCGCCGTCGCCGTAGGCGCATGCACCGAACGCGCACCCTTGCGCTCCGGCCCGAGGCTAAATACAGACTTCGGGTGACAAGCTCGCGTCGATCCAACTAACAGCTCTACAACGTCCCGGCGCTTCCACAGGTCGGGCGTTGTGCGCGCATCGTGCTGTTCCCGAGAACGCCTTGTTCACTAGCAGGGCGTGGCGTTTCGCGGGACTACAGCAGCGTCCCCGTCAGCAGTAGCGTCGCGATCGTGAAGTAGATGATGATCCCGGCGAGATCCACGAGCGTCGCGACGAAGGGAGCAGACGCGGTAGCGGGGTCGAGGCCGAGTCGCCGGATGAGGAACGGCAGCATCGATCCGGTGAGACTGCCGAACGCCACGACTCCGAACACCGACGCTCCGACCGTCGCGGCCAGCAGTCCGTAGTGCGCGCCGTAGTCCGTCCATCCCGCGTGCTGCCAGGCGAAGATCCGGGTGACGGCCAATACGCCGAGGATCGCGCCCAGCGCGAGGCTCGTCGGCATGTCGCGCAGGGCGACGCGCCACCAGTCGCGCAGCGTGACCTCGCGGAGTGCCATCGCGCGGATGATCAGCGACGTCGACTGGCCGCCTGAGTTGCCGCCGGCAGAGATGATCAACGGGATGAACAGCGCGAGGATGACCGCGCGGTCAAGCTCGCCTTCGAAGCGTCCAAGTGCGCTTGCGGTCAGCATCTCTCCGATGAAGAGGGCCATCAGCCACCCCGCCCGCTTCTTCAGCATGCGCAGGAAGCCGACCTCCATGTACGGCTCCTCGAGCGCCTCCATGCCGGCGAACTTGTGGACGTCCTCCGTCTGCTCGGCGACGATCGCATCGATCACGTCATCGACGGTGACGATGCCGAGCATGTGGCCTGTGTCGTCGACCACCGGGACCGCGAGGAGGTTGTACTTCTCGATGAGCCGCGCGACTTCCTCGCGGTCGACGAGCGGGCCGACGGAGATCGGCTTGCGCGTGTCGCCGACCTCGGCGACGCGGCGGGCGCGGTTCGCGCTGATCAGCTCGCGGAGCGAGACGACGTGGGTGAGTCGCTGGCTTTCGGGCTCGAGAACATAGATCGCGTACACCGTCTCCTTCGCGCCGCCGACGCGACTCACATGCTGGAGCGCCTGCTCGACGCTCCATGATCCCGGAAGGCCGACGAACTCGGTGGTCATGATGCCGCCGGCCGAGGTCTCGGGATAGGCGAGCAGCAGCGCGAGTCCGCGGCGCGTCTCGCGCGAGAGGCCGGGGAGGAATCGCGCGCGATCGGCATCGGGCAGCTCGCGCCAGAGATCGGCCTGCTGGTCGGCCGACATCGCCTCGATGAGTTGCGCGCCGATGCGTGCATCGAGCTGGGGGAACAGCTCATCGCGCCCTTCGAGCTCCGGCTCGTCGAGGACTTGCACCGCGAGCTCGAAGGGCAGCGCGGCGAGGACCTTTCCGGCCGCGTCGGGGGCGCGGTCGTGGAGATAATTCAACGCCTCCGCGACATCGGCCGCGCGCATCCCCGCCAGCGCGGCGGCGAGATCGCCGGGGTCGTTCTGGAGCAGGTAGAGCAGCTCGGGGGTCGGGCTCTCCGTGGAGCTCGGCACCAGGTCGGTCATGACTCGGTCCTCAATCCTGGCGCGCGCGCGCCGCCGTCAGTCCATCAGTGACACCGCTTCTCCCACCTCGTCGGCATGACCTGCCGGCTTCACCTTTCGGAAGACATGGGCAATGGTGCCGTCCCTGCCGACGACGAAGGTGCTGCGTTCGATCCCCATGTACTTCTTCCCGTACATCGACTTCTCCCGCCACACGTCGTACGCCTCGGCCGTCTTGTGCCCCTCGTCGGCGAGCAGCCGATAGGGCAGCCCGAACTTTTTCTTGAACTTCTGGTGGCTGGTAACCCCATCGGGGCTGATGCCAAGGACCACCGTGTCAATCGCCTGGAAGCGCGCGTAGGCATCGCGGAACTCCTCGGCTTCGATGGTGCAGCCGGGGGTGTCGTCCTTGGGATAGAAGAACAGAATGACTTTGCGGCCGCGGAGATCGCTCAGGCGAACGGTCGAGCCGTCGTCGGCGGGCAGGTCGAACTCGGGGGCGGGTGTGCCAGGCTCGGTCATTGTCAATTGGAATGTGGGGGCGACAACGCGGATCAGAGCCGCTCGTCGCCCATGAGAACGGCCATGATCGCCTTCTGGATGTGGAGGCGGTTGTGCGCCTCGTCCCAGACGCGGCTCTGCGGGCCGTCGATGACTTCCGCCGCGACTTCCTCGCCGCGGTGCGCCGGAAGGCAGTGCAGGAAGATCGCGTCGCGCGCCGCGCGTCGCATGAGGTCACCGGTGACGGTATACCCGGCAAAAGCTTTCACCCGCGCGGCTTGTTCCTCCTCCTGGCCCATCGATGCCCAGACGTCGGTGTTCACGACATCCACGCCCTCGATCGCCTCGCGCGGATCGCGGAAGACGGTGACGTTGGCTTCCTTCTGCGCGCGGCCGAGGGTCGTGGGGTCGGGATCGTAGCCGGGCGGACAGGCGAGCCGAAGCTCGAAGCCGAGTCGATAGGCCGCGTTGATCCAGGAGTTCGCCATGTTGTTGCCGTCGCCGATCCAGGCGATGCGCTTCTTCTCG
>CAZSNV010000224.1:0-8022 GCA_964608035.1 uncultured Gemmatimonadaceae bacterium
GCACGAACGACACGACCACGTAGTCGGCATTCGAGCGGTGGTTCATCAGGTAGACCACGATGGAATCGCGAGGCAGGCCTCGAAACGGATCGGGGCGCGCGTACTCCACCGACACCTTGTAGAACATCCGCAGCAGCAGGCGGCTCACGCTGTAGCCGAGCCGGTAGTAGACGAGGATGTTGAAGAAGGGGACGATTTCGTCCAGGTATGCGCGCACCCGCTGCCATGTGGCTTCGACGGACGTTCCGTGCTCGGTCGAGTGCGCGCGGACGGCCTCGTGTACGTTGACATCGGCGAGCACCTGCTCGATGACATGCTGCTTCCGCGTCAGCCTGAATCGATCTATTCGAACGCGGTGCTGGCGCACCGCGCGCCTTGACGAGCGTCGCAAGGCGCGGGCAAGGAGGACCCACGCTGCGCCGGCGATGAGCGCGATAACTATGACGCGAACGATGTCGCTTCGGATAATCGTGTCCGGAATTGCTGGCGCGTGAGGCTGAGGCGAGTCCCGAGTGAAGTAAAGGGCCGGCGAGCCGTCTGGCCGCAGGATGCCCCGGGCCATAAGCTTCGGCTTCCCCATGGAGATTCGCGAGCAGCTGCAACGGACCCTTGGTGGCGCCTACACCCTCGAGCGGGAGCTGGGTGGAGGCGGCATGTCGCAGGTCTTCCTCGCCGAGGAGACCGCGCTGGGGCGCAAAGTCGTCGTGAAAGTGCTGCCGCCAGGGCGCACCGGCGACGTCAATATCGAGCGGTTCAAGCGCGAGATCCAGGTCGCCGCCCGGCTGCAGCACGCGCACATCGTTCCCGTGCTGAGCGCCGGGGAGACGAACGGCCTTCCGTACTACACGATGCCGTTCGTCGATGGCGAGTCCCTGCGGGCGAAGCTTGCAAGAGGCGCCCTCTCGACGACGGAGACCGTGAACATCCTGCGCGACGTGGCACGGGCGCTCGCGTACGCGCATGAACGAGGGGTGGTGCATCGCGACATCAAACCCGACAACGTTATGCTGTCCGGCGGCAGCGCCGTCGTGACGGACTTCGGGATCGCGAAGGCCATCAGTGCGTCGCGGACCGATTCGCCCGACGCGACGCTGACCCAGGTGGGCACCTCGCTCGGCACGCCGGCGTACATGGCACCCGAGCAGGCGGCGGGAGACCCAAGCACCGATCATCGCGCCGATCTCTACGCGTTCGGGTGCATGGCTTACGAGATGCTCGTCGGCGAACCGCCATTCGTCGAGAAATCGCCGCAACAGCTGCTGGCGGCGCATATGGCGAAAGACGCCGAGCCGGTGAGCAATCGCCGAGCCGATGTGCCGCCGGCGCTGGCCGCGGTGATCACGCAGTGCCTGGCCAAGGATCCGGGCGCGCGGCCTGCATCGGCAGCCGACGTGGCGCGCGTGCTCGATACGACCAGCACGGACTCGCAGGGCGCGCTTCCACCGATCCTGCTGTCGGGCAAGGGCATGCTCGGCCGAATGCTCGCGATGTATGCCGTCGCGTTCATCGCCGTCGCGGTGGTCGCGAAAGCCGCGGTGAGCACGATCGGGCTGCCGAACTGGGTCTTTCCCGGCGCCATCATCGTCATGGCGCTCGGGTTACCGGTGATCCTGGCCACGGGCTATGTGCAACGCGTGGTCCGACGGGCAGCGGGCGTCACTCCGACGACCGGCGGCCAACCGAGCGCCACCCAGGGGACTCTGGCGACGCTGGCCATCAAGGCGAGCCCGCACGTTTCGTGGCGGCGCACGCAGATGGGCGGCGTCTATGCGGTCAGCGCGTTCGTGCTGCTGGTCGGCGTCTTCATGCTGCTCCGCGCGTTAGGCATCGGGCCGGCCGGGTCGCTGCTGGCAGCAGGGACGTTCGATTCCCAGGAGCCTATCCTGGTCACCGACTTCGCCGTGACGAACGCGGACTCTGCGCTCGGTCGCGTTCTGAGCGACGCCACCAAGACCACGCTCGCCCAGTCCTCCGTCATCACGCTGCTGCCTCCCGAGGGCATCGCGGCGGCGCTGGCGCGTATGGAGCGGCCGCGCACCAGCACGATCGACCTCGACGTGGCGCGCGAACTGGCCAGCCGGAACGCGATCCGGGCCCTCGTCGATGGCAAGATCACGGGAGTCGCCGGCAACGGCGGGTACATCGTGACGCTGCGCCTGGTGACTGCGGACTCCCTGAAGGAGCTGGCCTCGTTCACCGAAACGGCTGACGACACGCGGGGGTTGATCGACGCGGTC
This sequence comes from uncultured Gemmatimonadaceae bacterium, assembly GCA_964608035.1. Lineage (GTDB taxonomy): Bacteria > Gemmatimonadota > Gemmatimonadetes > Gemmatimonadales > Gemmatimonadaceae > JABWBJ01. Next base: position 2,238 of record CAZSNV010000224.1, read on the forward strand.
GACAACCTGTCACGACGGCTCCGGGAGAGGATCGGCGAATCGCTGAAGGAGGTGCACGCTGCGCCGTCACTGGCCCAGGTGACGACGTCGTCGTTCGAGGCGCTGCGCAAGTACAGCGAGGGCGATCGCGCCGAGATTGTCGAGGGCGATCGGCCGCGCGCGATTCGACTGCTGCGGGAGGCCGTCGCCATCGACTCGACCTTTGCGGAGGCCTGGAGAAGGCTCGGCATCATCCAGCAGAACGCGGGCCGCCCACGGGTGGTCATCGACTCGGCGTTTTTGGCGGCCTATCGGCATCGCCATCGCACGTCGCCGAAGGAACGCGCAATGATCGAGGCGACGTATCTCTCCTCGAACGGACCCAACCGCGACCGCGCGAAGGGCATTCTCGCCTACGAAGAAATGCTACGGCAGGGCGATTCAACCCGCTCCGCGAACAACCTCGCCCTCCGCCTGGTGACCCGGCGCGAGTTCGCGCGCGCGGAGACGCTGTACCGTGCGAGCCTCAGGTTGAACCCGGACCTGGCGCGCCTCTCGATGCCCAACCTGCTGACGCCGCTCGTCTTCCAGCAGAAGTTTGCGGCCGCCGAGTCGGTGCTGGCCATCGCCGGTCCGCGCTATCCGCAAAACGCGTCGGTTCGCCGCGTCCCTGTCAACCTCCTGTACTACAAGGGTGATCTTGCCGGCTATCGGCGCGCGATCGACAGCGCGTTCACCCGCGGCGACACACTCGATCGCGCCTGGGCGAAGCGACGTGTTGCCGAACTCGCACTGCGCGATGGGCGAATCAAGGAGTTCATCCGACTGATGCGAGAAATTGACCCCGTGGATCCAAAGGATCCCGGCGACCGGTTGGCTGAACCGCTTGGGACAATCAGTTACATCCGCACGGACTTCTTCGGCCAGGACAAGGAGGTTCTTCGAGAACTCGACGCCGCGGTGGCCGCGAACGTCCATCTGATCGCGAAGGATGACCTGCCCTACTTCGACCTCGTCGGCAGGTACGCGTCACTGGGCGAGCCACAGAAGGCGCGGGAATGGCTCGACCGGTACGATGCCGCGGTGACCGACACGTTCATCCGCCGGTCGGAGAACAACGGCCGGCTTCGGGTGCTCGGCAACATTCTTTCAGCTGAAAAGAAGCCGCTGGAGGCCGCGGCGCAGTACCGGCTCGCCGATCGCCTGCCGGATGGGCCCGCAGGAAATTGCCTGTTGTGCGTTTCGACCCAGTTGTCGTTCGCATTCCTCGACGCCGACATGAAGGACTCGGCCCTTTTCTACATGGAGCGCACGCTCGCGACATTCGATCCGAATAGCATTCTCGACACCGACGCCTGGATGATCCCGCTCTTCAACAAGTGGATCGGGGAGATCTACGAATCACGAGGGAATCGCGGGAAAGCAGTGGAGCACTACAGGAAGGTGACTGAAGTCTGGAAAAACGCGGACCCGGAACTGCAGGTCATCGTGAATGAGATCAAGGCGCGCGTTCGCCGCCTGACGGACCTCGAAGGCATTCCGCGTTAGGCCGCAACGGCAGGCCAGAGGCCAGAGTCCAGAGGCGCGGACCGTTGACCAGCACTCTCCCCGAATGGCTCGAGCCCATGGCCGCGACGTTGACCGAGAAGCGGTTCAACGATCCCGAGTGGCTCTTCGAGCGCAAGTTCGACGGGATTCGGCTGCTGGCCTTCAAGGAAGGCTCCGACGTGCGGCTCTTGTCGCGGTATCGAAAGCTCCAGGACATCCCCGCCCTCGCAGCGGCGATTGCGCGTCTGCCGGCGCGCAACCTCATTCTCGACGGCGAGCTGTCCTGGGACCGGCACTCGACCTACCACGTCTTCGACATTCTCTGGCTCGATGACCTGGACGTGACCGGGCTGCCGCTCGACGCAAGGCGCGCGCTGCTCGCCGACCTTCCGCTCTCGGTGCCGATGCAGCGAGTGACGGAACTGCATGGCGACGCGCCGTGGGACCGCGCCTGCGCCGACGGCTGGGAAGGTGTCATCGCCAAGCGTCGTGATTCGCCGTACGAACACAAGCGGTCGAAGCACTGGCTCAAGATGAAGTGCGAGCTGACCGGCGACTTTGTCGTCGGCGGGTTCACAGATCCGTTAGGCAGCCGCGTCGGACTTGGCGCGCTGCTGGTCGGCTATTACGAGAATGACGACTTCGTCTACGCCGGCAAGGTCGGCACGGGGTTCGACCGGGCGTTGCTTCTCGACCTGCGGGCCAGGCTCGATGCCGCCGCGCAACCCAAGCCGCCGTTCACTGTCGCGACCGGCCTGCCCCGCGTTCGCGAACACTGGGTCAGGCCCGAAATCGTCGTCACGGTGGCGTTCATCGAATGGACGGGCCATGGCAAGCTCCGCCACTCGCGCTTGTTAGGCGTCCGCACTGAGCGCGATCCCCGCGAGGTCACGTGGCAACGGTCGTAATCACGCACCCGGAGAAGGTGCTCTTCCCTGATGACGGTATCACCAAGGGTGAGTTGGCCGCGTACTACGAAGCGATCGCCCCGCTCATGCTGCCGCATATCCGCGGCCGCCCGGTCACAATGGAACGCTTTCACAAGGGTATCGTCGAAGAAGGCTTCTTCCAGAAATCCGTGCCGAAGGGACCCGAGTGGCTGGAGCGCGTGGCGGTCCCAAAGAAAGGCGGCACCGTCCAACACCCCCTCATCAACGACACGCGTTCGCTCCTCTGGATCGCCAACCAGAATTGCATCACGCCGCACGTGTGGGCCTCACGAGTCCCTGACCTCTATCACCCGGACATCTGCATCTTCGATCTGGACCCACTGCAGGACGATGCCGACACGCTGCGCCGCGTCACGCTCGCCCTGCGCGACCTGCTCTCCGAACTCGGCCTGACGAGTTGGGTGAAGACGACAGGCTCCAAGGGATTTCACATCGCGGTACCGCTGGACGGAACGTCGGACGCAGGCGCCGTGGCGTCATTCGCGCACACAGTCGGCCAGGTCCTCGTGGCACGCCATCCGCGAGAGCTCACCCTCGAGTTCAGCAAGGTGGACCGCGGTGGCCGCATCTATGTGGACACAGGACGCAATCACCCTCCCGCCACGTTTGCCGCGACGTACGCGGTGCGGGCCAGGCCCGCGGCGCCGATATCGGCACCGTGCACCTGGGCCGAGGTAGAAAGCGGCAAAGTCGGCCCGACAACGTTGACGCTGAGAACGATGTCCAAGCGGGTGGACGGTGTTGGTGACCTCTGGGGAGACATTCACCGGAGCGGGCAGTCGCTTGGCGCGCCGGCGAAGCAGTTGCGACTGCTCCACGGCTAAACGCTATCGCGTGCTTTCGCGCTGGGCGTATTTTTGTTCCCATCTCCACCCGCGAGGCGATCGTCGCTTGCGGTTTGCCACACTCGCTGCCCTGACACTGCTGGCGACAGCCGTCGCCACCGCGCAAACGCCGGATTCGGCCACTCGCCGTGCCGGTGCTCGCGTCAGCGGAGTCGTGCACGATAGCGTCGCGCGCACGCCACTCGCCGGTGCCATAGTGCAGCTCGTTGCCGTCGAGAACCAGCCGCGTTCCGGCCGCACCGCCGTCTCCGATTCGATCGGCCGGTTCACGCTCTCCGACGTGCCCGACGGCCGCTACATGATTGGATTCCTCCACGCGATGCTCGACTCGCTCGGCCTGGAGCCCACCGTACGCGAGGTCGAGGTGGTGGGAACCCAACCAGTACGCGTGGACCTCGGCATCCCTTCGGCGGCGCGCCTACGTGACGCGATCTGTGGTCCGCGGTCGCCATCCAACTCAGGCGCGGTGATCGCCGGAGTGGTGCGCGACATCCGGGACGGCGCCCCGGCCACCGGAGTAGAGGTGATGGTGGAATGGATCGAGCTGTCATTCAGGTCGGACGGTCTGGTCGATCGACACCCGCGAATCACGGTGACTACCGAAGAGAACGGCTGGTTCGCGTTATGCAATGTGCCCAGTCCCGGCACCGTGGCGATTTCTGCCAGCAAGGGCGCCGACACAACGGACGTGATCGATGTCCAGGTCAGCGTCGCGGAATACCTGCGCCGAGAACTGTATCTGGGACCCGCTCGGACACGCGCCATCGCTGACTCGGCGCGGGGCGCGCTTGCGCCGCCGCTGCGTCACGTCCGCACGGGCGATGGTCATGTGACGGGGACCGTCGAGACCCCCGATGGGCGCCCGCTGGCGGGGGCGCAGGTGAGCATGCCTAACGGGCCACAGACCCGCACCAATGAACGCGGCCAATGGACCCTCGTCAACGCGCCCCTCGGCACTCGCCTACTCGAGGTCCGGGCGATCAGCTACTACCCGGAGCGTCGCGCGGTGGATGTGGGCGCCGGCGCACCCCCTGTGCGGGTGGTGCTTTCCACCCTCAAGGCGGTGCTGGATACGGTGCGCGTCACCGCGGCGAGGCTTGGTGACCACCGGAGCGGTTTCGAAGACCGCCGTCGCAACAGCGGACTGGGACGCTTCATGACCCGTGAAGACGTCGCCAGGCGAGCGGTCGCCAACACGTCAGAGCTCTTTCGAATGTTTCCCGGGTTCAGCGTGGAAACCGGCATCCTCATGCGCAGCGCCTTCGGACTGTGCCCGCCCGCGCTCTTTCTGGACGGTAAATACTTTCTGACACCCAGCGAGCTCGAGATCGACACGTGGGTTCGTCCAAAGGAAATCGCCGGCATTGAGGTCTACTACGATCAGGTGCCCCCGCAATTCCAGCACGGGATGAACGGGTGCGGAAGCATCGTCATCTGGACGAAGCGGTGATAAATGCATAGTGCAGAATGCAAAATGCAAAAGTGGTAAGAAACTCCAAAGCTGACGACCCGGTTCTGCATTCTGATGCAGCCTATTGATTGTAGCCGAGTACGGCGCGTGGGCCGATTCCCTGTGTCGCGAAAGAACGCTCGTGCTCGGCGAGAAGCTGGCAGACGGGTTTGCCGAGCTGCCATCCGCATTGCGGACACAGCCGGCGACGGGTCGTCCGTCCGGGTTGTTCATCGTGCGCGCCAACGACATGCTGGCAGCCGCATCTGTCGCTGGTACGTCACCGCATCTGCGCTATGGCGGGCGCATCGTGATCCATCAGATCGAGCACTAAGCCCGGCAGTAGCAACGGTCGAGCACGTAACGGATTTCAGTTCACTGTGTACAGGTAGACTCTGTTTCAGCTGAACATCCGGAGAGGAGGCAACGATGGCACGAGTTACGGCAGCATTTGCGGACCACGCGCAGGCCGAAGCGGCAATCGCCGCAATGCGTCAGCATGGGGTAACGGATTCGCATCTCTCAATCGTCGCGAAGCGCGTCGACGAAGTCGCAGTACGGCCTCCCGAGGCGACCGCCGGTGAGCGCGTCGCCAAAGGCGCGATCACCGGTGTCGGGGTGGGAACCCTGTTCGGCCTCGCGGCATCGCTCATCCCGGGTGTGGGGCCATTCATTGCCGCCGGGTCATTGGCATCGGCGTTAGGCGCGACCGCGGGAGCGGCCGCCGCAGGGGCAATCGTCGGGGGGACGTCGGGTGCGCTCGCTGGAGCCATGGCGAAAGCCGATTTCTCGAAGGACGAGGCTGAGTTCTATGGTCCATTGGTCGAGCGCGGCGACGTGATGGTGACGGTGGACACCGACGACGTGTCGCGCGAGCGACTCCGCTCCGAGCTCGCACAGCTCGGCGGCCGCACCTTTGGCCCGGATCGGAAGCCGACTTCCGCGGAAGTGCGTCGCGAGATCTAACCGCCAGCCACGCGGATCACCTCGGGGCGGGCCGTCCCGCCGGACCG
>CAZSNV010000225.1:0-7956 GCA_964608035.1 uncultured Gemmatimonadaceae bacterium
GTCACCGCCTGCACGCCGCCGAACATCGTGTAGATCACGGTCGGGATGCCGATCAGCGCCACCGACCAGAGGAGCGGCCAGCCGAAGATGGCGGAGAAGACGATGCCGGGCGCCGAGATGATCGCGCCGCACGACATGCCACGCGACACCAGGAACAGAAAGCTCGTGAGTGAGCGGGTCTTCGCGTCGAAACGGGTTTCCAGGTACTCGTAGGCGGTATAGACCCGGGCCCGGTGCAGGAACGGAACCAGGGTGACTCCGAGGATGACCATCGCGACGGGCAGCCCGAAGTAGAACTGTACGAAACGCATCCCGTCCGTCGCGCCCTGCCCCGTCGTGCCGATCATGGTCACGGCTGACAGCTGCGTGGCCATGACGGAGAGCCCGACCGCCCACCACGGAAGGTCGCGGTTGGCCAGGAAGTACCCTTCAATGTTATTGGTGCCTTTCGCCCTCCGCAGGCCGTCGGTGACGACGTAGACGAGGTAGACGACGACGATGACCCAGTTGATCCAGTGCATGTCGGCGCCTAACGCCCGTAATGGACCTGGAGCCACCAGAGCAGCGCGAGGCTGACGACCTGCACGGCCATCACGCGGACAAGGACGTGGCGGAAGCTGCGGTCAGTCACGATTGCTCCACGGGGTAAGGTGAGAGAAAATTGGTTCCGCGACGCGCGTCGTGGCCACGCCGGGCAGCGGCGCCGGGCTTACAACAGGTGCCGGTGCCCGTCGCTCAGAAAAAACAGATTCTGCTGGTTCTCTCCCCGTTGACGGAGGTGGAAGCTGTTGCCGTCGAAACGGTACGGAGAGTATCCAAGACTGCCGAGCAAGTCGACCATTGCCCGGAGATCGGATGTTCCCTCGTCGACGCTGTCGATTGTCTCCACCTGTATCACAGGATGCCAGCGGGCAAGGCTCTCCGTCGCGCCGCGGATACAGTGGAATTCATGGTACTCCGCATCGACCTTGATGAACGTCACAGGGCGATCGTTACCGGCGAGTAGCGAATCGAGCGTCCTAGTGCTGATATCAACCTTCCGGAACGCGTCGCGCGGGCCTTGGTGGCCTTGCGGCTGTATGATCCTCGCGTCCCACCAGGATTCGCCTCCGCCGGTGTAGCGGGGAATCTCCATCGTCGCGGTCTCTTCACGGTCGCTGACCGCGAAATGAAGGAAGCGTACGTTTGTCAGTCCAAGGCGCTCACCCGCAGTGACCAGGATCTCGTAGGTCTGTGGCACGGGCTCGAAACTCCAGACCTGGCCGGTGGGACCCACCAGCCGTGAGAGCCGCTGTGTGTAAAAGCCGACGAACGCGCCGACATCGATCGCGAAGTCGCCGGGCTTGAGGATGCGCGGAAGGGCTTTCGCGTCGCTTTCCATCAGCTCGTCAGAATCCTTGCGGAGCAAGCCGAGGTAGTACCGCTTTTTGAGGCTCAGCAGCACACGGTCTGGCAGGACCGCGGCGAGTAACTGCTTGCCGCGCAACGCCATCGGCGACGATTCTGAATTCCAGCGCCGGAGCATGGCGTTGAAGAAGGTAGACATCCGGGGCAGAGCATACTCCCGCGACGCACGTGAAAACAAGTCACTCCCGCTCCAAAGGTGGAATGCGGAAGCGATCACCGCGTTGACTTCCTCGATCCGGCCCGCAGGTTGTGGCTTCAGCCGCGCGGAATCGCGCGCCGGCCCCGCCCCACAGTCCCCCGATGCTATGACCCGCCATCTCCTTCTTGCCGCGCTCGCGTTAGGCCTCGCCTGCGCCCCGTCCGAAACTCCCGCCCCGCAAGCATCGGCCCGACCCAAGGTGCAGATCACCACCGCGGAGACCTTCGACGCGAAGAACGTCCCGCCCTACGCGGGCGATCACAACGCGACGTTCGCGTACATCGACGCCAACCTCGGCGCGCATGTCGACAACCTCCGCCGGTGGGTCCGGCAGCCTTCCGTCAGCGCGCAGAACCTCGGTATCGCGGAGATGGCCGACATGGTGCGGAAGGACCTTCTCGCGCTCGGCTTCAAGGAAGCTGAGCTCGTGCCCACCAATGGTCATCCCGGTGTATGGGGGTATTACGATGCCGGCGCCGAGAAGACGCTCGCGGTCTACATGATGTACGACGTCCAGCCGGTTGAGGCGACGGGGTGGTCCGTCAACGCGTTCGAGGGCGCGCTGGTCGATCGACCGCTTGGCAAGGTGCTCATGGCCCGGGGAGCAACCAACCAGAAGGCGCCGGAACGCGCGTTCCTCAATGCGCTCGAAGCGATCATCCGCACCCAGGGCAAGCTGCCGGTAAACCTGATGGTCGTCGCGGAGGGCGAGGAGGAACTCGGATCGCCCAACTTCGGCCAGGTGATCGACAAGTACGAGGCGCGACTGAAGACGGCGGCCGGCGTCTTCTTCCCCTTCAACAGCCAGGAGCCCGATGGCGACGTGAGCATGTTCCTCGGTGTGAAGGGAATCCTCGCGTTCGAGATGGAATCACGCGGCGGTGCTCACGGCGGACCGATGCGGTCCGAGATCCACGGGTCGTACAAGGTGATCACGGACTCACCGGCGCTCAGGCTGGCGCAGGCGATCGCAAGCCTGACGACGCCGGACGGCAATACGATTGTGGTGCCGCGCTACTACGACGCCATTCGCCCGCCGACGGACGAGGAGCAGCAGCTCACCAACGGGATGCTTCCCCAGTGGGTCGCGCAGGACAGCATGGCCCGCGCCGCTATGGGCGTCGAGCGCTGGATCGATGGCATGAGTGCTCGCGACGCGCTCATCGAGTACCTGTTCAACACGACGTTGAACGTCGACGGTATGTGGAGCGGCTATACCGGCCCGGGGATGAAGACCATTCTCCCGCACATCGCAACGGCGAAGATGGACTCGAGGCTCGTACCGGACCAGGATCCTGATTCAGCGCTGGCGTTGATCCGTGCCCATCTCGATGCGAAGGGATTCAGCGACATCACGCTTCGGAAGATGAGCGGCTATCCGCCGGCTCAGTCATCGGTGAGCACGCCGCTCGTGCGGGCCGCGATCGGGACATACCACAAATACGGATTCCCGCCAAGCGTTGCGCCTCGGCTGGCAGGCAGCGCGCCCTACTACGTGTTCACCAAGCGCCTTGGGCTTCCGATGATCGCCGGCGGGATCGGCCACGGATCGGGCGCGCACGGACCTGACGAGTACATGGTCATCGAGCCGAAGGCGGGATCACGCGTAGCGGGCCTGGCGGCGATTGAGAAGTTCTATGTGGACTTGCTGTTCGCTTTGGCTGAGGCGAAATGATTGCAGAGTGCAATCACTGGCTCGTTCTGCCCGCCTTCGCCGCGAGAAGGTTAACGAAGAGGCGAGCGGCCCCGGGAACTCCGTTAGGCAGTTGCCGGAAGAAGGCGAGCGTCGTGTAGACATAGGTCCCGCGGCCGTATGGTGCGACCAGCAGCGCGCCCCGGATCGGCTGTTCTCCCGGGTCGCTCATTTCCAGTACGGCGACGTAGTTCGGGTCGAACGTGCGGGGCATGTAGAGCGACCGGTCCTGGATCCAACCGTCGAAGTCACGCGCTGTGATCCGGTTCGGCGATCGCAGGATCGCGGCGGTTGAATCAAGGATGGTAACCGGTGTGTTCTCGATCGTGACGCGGTCGTGAGGACGATTGATGGTGACCGGGAACGGCATAATCCCGGGCTGCATCATCTCGTACTGGCCGTACTGGACGACCAGCGTGCCGCCTTCGCGGGCGTAGTCGAGCAGGCGGGCGTTGTTGGCGACGAGCGCCGGATGTGATTCGTAGGCACGCGGGCCGACGACGATAGCTGTGTAGCCGCGAAGGTCCGCCTGGGCGAGCTGTGACGGCTCGAGCTGCGTGACCTGGATGCCCATTTGCTCGAGCGCGGCCGCGCTGTTGTCGCCGACGCCTCGGATGTAGCCGACGCGTACGGGGCCAGTACTGGCAAGGTCCACCGACTCGATCGTCAGGCGGGAGGGCCGGTACATCCGGCGGGGCGCGATGTGCTCGTAGTCGACTGTCGTGTACCCCTGCGAGAAATTCTCGCCGCCACTGGTCGCAACGACCTCGATGTGATGACGCCCAGCCGCCAGTTGTCCCCGCGTGCGGAATGTCACGGTGACCAGTCTGCCCGGTGGAATCGAAACGGACCGCGACATCGAGTCTGCTGTGAGTCCGGCAGGCAGGCGCAGGCTGACGGCCACTTCGCTGGCTGTCGTGCCTGCGCTACGGAGCTGCACGCGAATATCGCGCTCGATGGGGGTGCGGGCGGGCGCATACACGGTCTCCTGGTCCAGCAGGACCGACACCGCCGGCACGGCGGCGATCGGGCGACGGATCTCACCGCGCACCTGGTCGGCGTACCTGTACACGATCGGCTCGGTGACCGTGAAAGACGTGCTGTCGACCATGACATCGAGCGCTACGGCGGTCGCGAACTGCGAGGACGCTTCATCGGCGCGGATCCGAAGGCCCCCGAACGTCGCGCCAGGCCGGGGCTGCGCGAGCCACCACGGAGCCGTCGGTACCGGGTTCTGTCTGAATGCCGATCCGGTTAACTGCCTGACGTGTGCGCTGTCGGGAAGAACCGTGACATACCTCGTGCGGCTCAGCATCATGCCTTCCACACTCACGAACTCAGCGACTCGAACAGGAACGCGGCCGCGATTGTACAGGGTCGCCGTTCCGGTCACCGGCTCGCCCATCGACCACAGCTCGCGCGCTGCGGTTGCCTCGAGCACCACGCCGGTCGCCAGCCGCAGCGCGTCCTGGACACGGCTCAGTGCGACTCCCCGAGCCCGGCCGATGTCTCCCTCGGCTATTCCGTCGGGCGAGCTTCCCGCTAGGTATCCACGTGCCGGGGCGGGGGCCCCAGGTCCTCCACCGGTCGACGTGCAGGGGTCGTACGCCTCCAGCGAGCACACACGCGACAGGAGCCGCTGCAGTCGCGAAAGCGCGGGAATCGATCGCTCCGGAGTGTACGCATCGAATGATGTCCGCGCCGACACAAATGCTTGCGGAAGCGAATCAAGCGCGGCGCGGGACGCCGCATCAGTGACCTGTGCGCGGAACCGCGCCCAGGTCGTGTCGATTCCGTCGAGCAGCGAACGCTCCGCCTTCGGGTCCTCTGGCGCCGCCACTCGCGAAGCCTCTCGCTGCAGGTAGTCCAGGCGGACGCCTAACGGCTGCAGGGTGCCGAACGCCTGCGACCGGTGCTGCGACCGGCTGATCGCGGCAATCTCGGCGTACGACCGGCCCACCAGCGGGTCGTACTCGCCGACGTTGAACGAGAGCGTGGCGTTCTCCCGCCGGAAGCTCGCGCCGCGATAAAACTTGGCCACCGTCCACGCGCCGTAACCAGCCGTTGCCGACCTCGGCACCCGCACGGTGTCCGCCGACCAATCGTACGCCTCCCGCCCCAGAATGCCCGCCGCCTGGTGCTGCCCGTGCCCGTCCCGCGTCGTGCCGGAGAACACGCTGATGATCACATGCGGTTTGAACGCGCGGACTACCGTCAGCACGTCGCGCAGCAACGAGTCATGCGGCCACTGGGTGAACGCTTCCTCGGCATTCTTGCTGAAGCCATAGTCGTAGGCACGGGTGAAGAACTGCTTCCCGCCGTCGATGCGTCGGGCCGCGAGCAATTCCTCGGTGCGGATGACGCCCAGCGCCTCGCCCAGCTCGTTCCCGATGGCGTTCTGCCCGCCGTCGCCGCGCGTCAGCGAGAGGTAGCCGGTCTCCACATGCCGGCCTCGCGACAGCCAGGAGATGACCTGTGTGTCCTCGTCGTCCGGATGCGCGCCGATGATCAGCACGCGCGTGGAGACACCAAGCCCTCGAAGAGCGGCGCCTAACGCCGCGGCGCCGCGCTCCTGAGCAGCGGCCGTTACCAGGGGCGCCAACAGCGCCAGGAAGCCGGTCGTGCCAATCAGGTGCCGCCACGTTCGCGACATCGGGAAGGAAGAGGACGACCGCGCCCGTCTCCCGTCCCCCGTCCCCCGTCTCACCTTACGGCTCCCAGTCTTGGCGCCCGCATCCCCGCCACGTTAGGCGCCGCCCAGGCCTCGCCCACGATCCGCGCCTGCTCCGCCTGGTGCGCGCTCAGGTACCCTTCGGCGGGACTCGCCCGCTCGGGACGCCCGACGTACCGGATGATCAACGCATTGCCGGCCGATGCGCGGAGCCGCGGCGCCACGAAGCTCCAGGCGCCCATGTTCTTCGGCTCCTCCTGCGCCCACACGATCTCCACCACATTCGGATAGGCGTCCACGGCCCGCGAGACTTCCTCGTGCGGCCATGGATACAATTCCTCGACGCGGACCACGGCGATGTGGCTCGGACGGCCCTCGGCCACCAGCTCGTAGTACAGCTTTCCCGTAACGAAGACGACGCGAGTCACTTCGTCGCGCCGCGCCACACCGGGATCGTCGATCACGCGCTTGAAGCCGCCCTGCGACAGGTCCTGCAGCTTTGACGCGGCAGCCGGTAGTCGCAGCATCGACTTGGGCTGCATCATCACCAGCGGCCGGCGGACCGGATCCTTTGCCTGGCGCCGCAGGATGTGAAAGTACTGCGCCGGCGACGTGCAGTAGGCGACACGCATGTTCCCTTCCGCGCAGAGCTGGAGGAATCGCTCCAGCCTGGCGCTCGAGTGTTCGGGTCCCTGCCCTTCATATCCGTGTGGGAGGAGGAGCACGACGGAAGAATCCTGCCCCCACTTCACGGTGTCAGCGGCGATGAACTGGTCGATCACCGGCTGCGCCATGTTCACGAAGTCGCCGAACTGAGCCTCCCAGAGCACCAGGGCCTCGGGGTGCGCGGTGGAGAACCCGTATTCGAACCCGACGACGGCCAGCTCGGTCAGCGGACTGTTCCAGACTTCGAACCGTGCCGAGGCGTTAGGCAGGTGCTGGAGGGGGGTCCAGGTCGAGCCGCTCTCGATGTCGTGCAGCACCGCGTGGCGGTGCGAAAAGGTGCCGCGCTCCGTGTCCTGCCCCGTCAGCCGGACGTCGACGCCCTCCACCAGCAACGACGCGAACGCAAGCGATTCCGCGTGACCCCAATCGATGCCGCCGGCCTCGCCCATTGCTTCGCGCCGGCGCTCGAGCTGCTTCACCAGTCGCGGGTGCACGTGAAATGTCTCCGGCCACGACAGGAGGCGCTCGTTCAGCGCGATCAGGAGTTCCGCGCGCACGGACGTGGGTACCGCAGCCATCGCGGCCGACGTCGGTGGGCCCGGCTCGTGGACTGGTGCAGCCTCCCGGTTGGCGTGCGCGGCCTCGAGGCGCTCCATCACCATCTTCTCTTCAACCGCGACGTCCGCCTCGGAAACGACGCCATCCCGCACCAGGTGTTGAGCGAGCACCGACCGCGGTGTGGGGTGGGCGCGAATCGCCTTGTACAGGATGGGCTGCGTGAACGACGGCTCGTCGCCCTCGTTATGTCCCCAGCGCCGGTAGCCGACCAGGTCGATCAGGAAGTCCTTCGCGAACTGCTGCCGGTAGGCGATTCCCAACCGCACCGCCGCGATGCACGCCTCCGCATCGTCCGCGTTCACATGGACGATCGGCACCTCAAAGCCCTTGGCGAGATCGGATGCATAGTGGGTGGATCGACCGTCGGGCGGATCGGTCGTGAATCCCACCTGGTTGTTGCAGATGATGTGCAGCGTCCCGCCAACGCCATATCCACGCAGCCCCGACAGGTTGAACGTCTCGGCCACCACGCCCTCGCCCGGAAATGCGGCGTCCCCATGCACGAGGATGGGAAGGACCGACGAGCCCCGGCCATCGGGCGCACCGTAGGCGCGGCCGTACGCGCGCTGCTTGGCGCGAGCAAGACCCTCCAGCACCGGGTTCACCACTTCGAGGTGGCTCGGATTGGGCACCAGCGTGAGGCGAACACGCCGGCCGTCCTCGAACGCGCGTTCGGATTCGAAGCCCAGGTGGTACTTCACG